>CALDNT010000037.1 GCA_937915145.1 uncultured Reyranella sp. | reverse complement strand
GGACGACGCGCCATGCGAGGTCGTTCAGTGCCACCAGACGGTCAGCCAACGTCATCGAGCGCAGCGTCGGCGCCGGGTCGCTGTTGATATAGTGATAAATATCGGTGCCGCTGAGCTGCAGGATCACCGGGCGCCCAGGGAATTTCGCCTTGAACTTCTCGATCGCGCCGCTGCTCCGCCAGGCATGGACGGCCACCATCAGATCGGCGGGATGCCCGTCATAGTCGGCCGCGATCCGCACGCGATGGCCGAGACCGCGCAGGATGCGCGCCCAGCGCGAGGCGGCGATGCGGTTGCCGGTGCGTGAGGTCGGCCCCTCGGGTGTGATAAGCACGATCCTCATGGACCACACCCATTCGCACCGACCGACCAGCGGTGCATCCGCTGCCGAACTCGTGGCGCAACTGCGCGAGGCCCGTCATCGCACCCGGCGTTTGACGGAAGATCTGTCATTGCAGGAATTGATGGGCCCGCGACTGGACATCGTCAATCCCGTGCTCTGGGAGATCGGCCATGTCGGCTGGTTTCACGAGTACTGGACGCTGCGCCACAGCCACGGCCATGCGCCGCTGATCGAGCGAAGCGACCGGCTGTGGGATTCGAGCGCCGTGCCGCATGCCACGCGCTGGCAGCTCGACCTGCCGGATCGCGCCGGTACCTTCGGTTACATGGCCGATGTGCTGGCGCGCCAGGAGGAGCTGCTGGGCGGCTCGCCCGACGATGAGGTCCTATATTTCTACGAACTCGCGATCCGGCATGAGGACATGCATATCGAGGCGCTCACCTACTCACGCCAGACATTGTCCTTTGCGTCGCCGCAGGGGTTGGGCAACACCAGGCGACCTGGCGCCGGCGACCTGCCCGGCGATGTCGCCGTGCCGGGCGGAACGTGGCGGCTGGGGTCGACCGCCGCCGGTGATTTCGTCTTCGACAACGAAAAATGGGCGCACGAGACGGCGTTGGCGGCCTTCCGCATCGCTCGCGCTCCCGTCACCAATGCCGAGTTTGCGGCCTTCGTCGAGGCCGGCGGCTACGGCATGCGGGAATTCTGGAGCGACGCCGGATGGGCGTGGCGGCAAGGTCGGGACGGGGGCCGCGAGGAGGGCCGCGACGCCCAACGTCCCGTCTACTGGTTGCCCAAGCGCGACGGCGTCTGGAGCGTTCGGCGCTATCGCGCGACCGAAGAGCTGGCACCGCATGCGCCGGTCGTGTTCGTCACCTGGTTCGAGGCCGAGGCGTGGTGCCGATGGGCCGGGCGGCGCCTGCCGAGCGAAGCCGAATGGGAAGCCGCGGCGGTTGGCTCACCGTCGCCGGACGGCACCCGGCTTGCAGAGGGGCGCAGGCGATGGCCGTGGGGCGAGGCGCCGCCCACATCGTCCCATGCCAATCTCGACCATGCCTTCGACGGGCCGATCGATGTTGCGGCCTGTGCCGATGGCGATAGCGCCTTCGGCTGCCGGCAGATGATCGGCAATGTCTGGGAATGGACCGCGTCGGATTTCCTGCCCTTCGCGGGCTTTGCCGCCGATCCCTACAAGGACTATTCGCAGCCCTGGTTCGGTACGCGCAAGGTCCTGCGCGGCGGTTGTTGGGCGACCAGCGCGCGCATTGCCCGCCCGGCCTATCGCAATTTCTTTACGCCGGACCGCAACGACGTCCTGGCCGGCTTCCGAACCTGCGCGCTCTTGTGACGCAGCCGGAAGGATTTGCATTACAGCAGGTTTCAGGTTACTTTTCAGGTAGCCTGGCGCCAAGTGCGCGGGTTTCTTTCATTCCGGCAAAGACCTGCCCGCGGCCGCCCGCGGGTTCGCGTCCCAGAACGCAGGGTCGCCGCCGCGGGTCCTGACCCGTGGACAGACAAAACCACAAGCCCGCGCCTCCTTCCCACCCGGCCCCTCCGGTCGG
Source organism: uncultured Reyranella sp. (assembly GCA_937915145.1). Classification (GTDB taxonomy): domain Bacteria; phylum Pseudomonadota; class Alphaproteobacteria; order Reyranellales; family Reyranellaceae; genus Reyranella. The sequence continues at coordinate 152,110 of CALDNT010000037.1, read as the reverse complement.
TCGTCAGGGAGACGCATGGAACGACGCCGGTCCACCGGCGCGCCGGGCACGCTTCCCGTCGGGGATGACGGCCGAACGCAAGGATCGAAAGAAGAGATCCCATGACCCCAATCGGGGACAGGTCCGGGCCCAACTTCGGGCCCAACACACCGGCGTTTCAGGTGGGCCCTCCGAGCGCGCGGAAAGGTTGGATTTGCTGGCTTTCAGGCGGCTGAAGAGCCGAATTTCTGTATGCCGTGTCGGGCCAAATTTCCGAAGTTGGGCCCGGCCGTCGGCTCGGCTTCAGTTTCTGGCGGCGAGACTCTTGAACAGCGCGTCGCTGCGGTCGTCGGCAGGAAAGAAGCATTCGATGCGGACTTCCTGCAGCGTGACATCCTGCGGCGTGCCCAGTGTGGCGATGGTGGTGAACACCGACAGCGCCTTGCCGCCGACGATGTAGTCCAGGGTCAGCACCGGCTGCGGACGGTCCTCGAAGCGCAGCTTGCGGAACGATGCCGGTACGTCAGGATAGGCCATAACGTCCTCGACGAAGGCCAGTGCTTTGGGTTCGCCACCGTCAGCCAGGATCTCGGCGTAGGTGGTCGAGACGAGGTGGCGGGCGACTTCTTCCCAATTGGCGAGTTTCGACCGCAGCGCCGTGGGGTCGAGCAGCCAACGCAGCAGGTTCGGTGGCTGACCTGCCGGCGGTGGCGGGGGCGGCCCCTCGAACAGGAATACCGTAAAAGCCTGGGCCGCGTCGTTGGCCTGGATGAGGTTCCACAGCCGGTCGATGACGACGGCGGGATAAGGCTCCTGCTGCCGCAGAATGCGGTCGATCGCCTGACGCACCGGCGCCAGTTCGGGTGCGGCGAGGTTGCTCTCGCGATAGACCGGCGCAAAGCCCGCCGCCAGCAGCATGGCGTTGCGCTGGCGCAGCGGCACGTCGAGCGCGGTTGTGAGTTGTACCACCATCTCGCGACTGGGCTTGGCGCGGCCGGACTCGAGAAAGCTGACATGGCGCTGCGACACACCCGACTGCAGGGCGAGCGCAAGTTGGCTGGCGCCACGGCGGCGGCGCCAGGTCCGCAGCATGGGACCGAACAGATCGGGCGCGGTGGCGATCGAGGCGGATGTGTTGCTCATCATGGCCGCAAACCTAGCACCGGGCCGCGGCTCCGCCGATTACCTCGCGCGTAATTGAGGACAAGGTGGCGGCATGCGATCTCCGGAGCGTCCACAACACACAAGGAGGACGTCATGACCGCTTCATCCGACCGCCTGCTCCGCCGCACGCTCTGGGGCAACGCCGTTTTCTCCGTCGTTTCCGGGACGATGCTCGCTGTCTTTGCCGGCCCGTTCGCCGCTGCCGCCGTCGATCAGCCGGTCTCGGTACTTGGTCTTGAACTCGGCATGGTGCTTGAACTCCTGGGCGTTGGCGTCGTGGCCTTTGGCCTGCTGAGCGCCTGGGCGGCCTCGCGCGAGCAGCTGCCGCAGGTCTGGGCGCGAGCCATCTTCGCCGGCGACGTTGCCTGGGTGGCGGGCAGCATCCTGGTGCTGGCGCTTCCGGCTTCGTGGACCATGGCTGGAATTGTCGGCATCGTTGCCTTGGCGGTGATCGTGGCCGACCTCGCCATCCTGGAGTATCTCGGCCTGTGCCGGCTCGGCACGGCCCATTAGACGGAGACGACGATGGACAAACTTCAGTTCCTGAACGACCGCCAACTGCCTTTCGCCAAGGTGCTGGGGCTGAAGTTCACGGCCGCGAGCGAGACCGGTGTGAAGGCCGAGATGGTCGTCAGGCCCGAGCTCTGCACGCGGCCCGACATCCTGCATGGTGGCGCGGTCATGGCCTTCGCCGACACGCTGGGCGCCGCCGCCACCGTGCTCAACCTGCCCGAAGGCAAGGGCACGACGACGATCGAGAGCAAGACCAACTTCGTCGGGCCGGCGCCGGTCGGATCGACGGTCGTGGGTGAGACCACGCCGATCCATCGGGGTCGCCGGACCATGGTGTGGACGACGCGCATCACCACGGCCGAGGGCAAGTTGGTGGCGGTGGTGACGCAGACCCAGATGGTCCTGTAGGCGGTTTGACGCTCCGGGGCGATTGGCCGATCCTGCCGGCCACCGATCGCACGTGGGGGATTGTCATGCCATCAGTCGACCAGCTTATCGTATGGATCGTCGTCGGACTGATCGGCGGCGGCATCGCCGGGCGCCTAGTCGCCTGGGATCGCAAGGGCTTCGGCCTCGCCCGCAATCTCGGCATCGGCCTGGCGGGAGCGGTGATCGGCGGGCTGGCTTTCCGCCTGTTCGGCCTGCTTCAGGGGCTCGACAAGTTTTCGATCTCCCTGCGCGACGTCGTGGCGGCCTTCGTGGGCTCGCTGGTCGTTCTGGCCGTGCTCTGGATCTGGCAGCGGTCCAAGCGCGCACCGTGACGCCTTGCGGCCGGCGCTTCCGGCGCGCCGTCAGACGTCGAGGTTGGCGACCTTCAGAGCGTTTTCCTGGATGAAATCGCGCCGCGGTTCGACGACATCGCCCATCAGGGTCGAAAAGATCTCGTCGGCCTCGTCGGCGTGGTTGATCCGGACCTGCAGGAGCGTGCGTGCCTCGGGGTCGAGCGTGGTTTCCCAAAGCTGATCGGGGTTCATTTCGCCCAGACCCTTGTAGCGCTGGATGGTGACGCCCTTGCGGCCCGCCTCGAGGACGGCGGCGAACAGCTCGGTCGGCGAGAAGATCGGTGTTTCTTTTTCCTTGGCGATAAGCAGGCCGGGCCGCTGGTAGACGGACTGCAGTTCGAGCGCCAGTCCATCCAGCTTGCGCGCCTCCGCGCTCCTGACCAGAGGTCCGTCGATAACGTGGCGTTCCTGCACGCCGCGCAGGCGGCGGCTGAAGGCCAGGCCACCGTCGGGTGTCGGCTCGCCGCTCCAGCCGCGCTCGAGCAACGGGCTGACGGCGTCGAGGCGGCGGGCGATGTAATCGGCAGTGGCCTTCGCCAGTTCGGCATCGTTCAGGATATCGGGCTTGAAGGCACCGGCGATGGCGGCCTGCTCGATCACCGCCTGGCTGGTGACGCGGCGCGACAACGACAGCGGCTTCACCAGGTTGGTAACGGAACGGGCGATGTCGACGGTGCGGCGCAGGTCGTCGCTTGCCTGCACGGTGCCGTCGCCCAACTGGAGCCGCGCGTTCTCCAACCCGGTCTGGATCAGCTGTTCGTCGAGCGCACGCTCGTCCTTGAGATAGATTGCCGATTTGCCTTTGGCCGCCTTGAACAACGGCGGCTGGGCGATATAGAGGTGGCCGGCGTCGATCAGTGCGCGCATCTGGCGGTAGAAGAACGTCATCAGCAGTGTCCGGATATGGGATCCGTCGACGTCGGCGTCCGTCATGATGATGATCTTGTGGTAGCGCAGCTTGTCGAGCGTGAAGTCGTCGTGGCCGATGCCGGTGCCGAGTGCCGTGATCAGCGTGCCGATCTCGGCCGAGCCCAGCATCTTGTCGAAGCGCGCGCGCTCGACGTTCAGGATTTTCCCACGTAGCGGCAGAATGGCCTGATTGGCGCGGTTACGGCCCTGTTTGGCGGAACCGCCGGCCGAGTCACCCTCGACGATGAAGAGTTCGCTAAGTGCGGGGTCGCGCTCCTGACAGTCTGCCAACTTGCCGGGCAGCGAGCTGATGTCGAGGGCGCCCTTGCGGCGTGTGAGCTCACGCGCCTTCTTCGCGGCCTCGCGGGCGGCCGCAGCCTCGACCACCTTGGTCAGGATCTTGCGGGTCTCCGAGGGGTGCTCCTCGAGCCACTGGCCGAACTTGTCGCCCACCACGGATTCGACCACCGGACGAACTTCCGAGGAGACCAGCTTGTCCTTGGTCTGCGATGAGAACTTGGGATCCGGCACCTTGACCGAGAGCACGCAGGTCAAGCCTTCGCGCATGTCGTCGCCGATGAGATTGACCTTCTCCTTCTTGGAGAGGCCGCTTTCGTCGGCGTATTTGTTCAGGGTGCGGGTCAGCGCGCCGCGAAAGCCTGCGAGATGAGTGCCACCGTCACGTTGCGGGATGTTGTTGGTGAAGCACAGCATCGTCTCGTGATAGCTGTCGTTCCACTGCATGGCGACTTCGATCGAGATGCCTTCCTTTTCGCCACGGATCGACACCGGCGGGCTATGCAGTACCGTCTTGTTGCGGTCCAGGTACTTGGCGAAGGCTTCCACGCCGCCTTCGAAATAAAGTTCGGAGGTCTTGGGTTCGGCAGTGCGCTCGTCGGTCAGCAGGATTCGCGCGCCGGAGTTCAGAAAGGCCAGTTCGCGCAGCCGGTGTTCCAGGGTGGCGAAATCGAACTCGGTCTTGGTGAAGGTTCCGGTCGAGGGCAGGAATGTCACCTCGGTACCGTGTTTGCCCGGGGGCGCGTCGGCGATGACCGTGAGGTCGCCTTCCGGCTCGCCGTGGTGGAACCGCAGGAAATGCTCCTTGCCGTTGCGCCAGATGTGCAGGTCGAGTTGCGACGACAGCGCGTTGACGACGGCGGCACCGACGCCATGCAGGCCGCCCGAGACCTTGTACGAGTTCTGGTCGAATTTCCCCCCGGCATGGAGCTGGGTGAAGATGACGTTGGCGGCTGAAATGCCTTCTTCCTTGTGGATGTCGACCGGCACGCCGCGACCGTTGTCGCGCACCGTGACCGAGCCGTCGCCGTGCAGGATCACCTCGACCCGGTCGCAGTAGCCCGCCAGCGTCTCGTCGATCGCGTTGTCGACGATCTCGTAGACCATATGATGCAGGCCGGTGCCGTCGTCGGTGTCGCCGATATACATGCCCGGGCGCTTGCGCACGGCTTCGAGGCCGCGCAGCACTTTGATGGAATCGGCGCCGTATTCCTCGGCTCCCGGCGTCACGTCGTCATTGTCGCTCATGTTGTCCGGCTTCCAGAAAAGGTTCAGACCGCCACGATCGATCCGTCGGCCACGCACAGGATCTGCGCGCGGCCGCCGAGCGGCGCGAATAGTTCGGCATCGGTGCCCGTCATCCAACTCTGGGCGCCGAGCGCCACGATTTCGTCGAACAGTGCCACGCGACGCTCCGCATCGAGATGAGCCGCGATCTCGTCGAGCAACAGCAGCGGTGGCCGACCGCGGGATAGCGCCACCAATCGGGCATGCGCCAGCGCGATCGACACCAGAACAGCCTTCTGCTGGCCGGTCGAGCCCTCGGCCGCAGGCAGGTCGAGATCGAGGTGCCGTACCGCGAGGTCGCTGCGGTGCGGTCCGCAGGATGTGGTGCCGGCCTCGGCGTCGCGCAAGCGATTGGCCGCCAATTCGGCGCGCAAACGGTCCTCGGCATCGATCGCGGCCATGGCGGCGATCCAGCCGTCGATCTCGCCCGCCATGGCAAGCGCGGCGCGCGGGAAGGGGCCGATGCCCAGACGGGCGGCGGCGTCGAGGCGATGGACGGTATCGGCACGCGCGGCGGCAAGCGCCACGCCATGGCGGGCCATCGTATCTTCCAGCGCCGTGAACCAGTGCGGATCGCGGTTGCCTTCGCCCAGAAGGCGGGCGCGCTGGCGCAGGGCATTTTCGTAGGCGGCGACGTCGCCGGCATGCTCGGGATGCAGCGCCGTTACCAGCCGGTCGAGAAACCGCCGGCGCTCGCCGGCGCCGTCGAGAAACAGGCGGTCGAGTTGTGGCGTCAGCCAGACGGCGGCGACATGCAGGCCAAGGGCGGTCTGGCTGGATGCCGGCTTTCCGTCGATCCGCACGACCCGGCGCGGCAGGCTGCCTTCGTTGCGGCCAGGCTCGAGCCCAGTGCCGATGACGAGCCGGCCTTCCGGCGTGTCGAGCGTGGCGGCGACCGCCCAGGCGGTGGCGGCTGGCTCCTCGCCGCCGGATGCCCCACGAACCTGGCGACGGCAGACATCGTCGAGGCGGGCCCGGCGCAGCCCCCGGCCCGGTGCCAGGAATGACAGCGCCTCCAGAAGGTTGGTCTTGCCGGTGCCGTTGCCACCGACCAGCACAACCGGCTCCAGGCCGCAGTCGAGGCGAAGTTGGCGATAGTTGCGAAAATCGGTCAGGCGAATCTGACGGACGGCCAGCATCGACCGGGCTGAGGACTCGTTCAGTTTTGCCGGCGCGGGATCGGAGCCGGCGTCGGGAGAAAGGATGCGGGGACTGCCGGGCTGCGCAGTCATACCCGCATCGGCATGAGCACGTAGAGCGCGCTTTCGTCGGCGCCGTCACGCACCAGCGTGGGCGAGCCGGCATCGGCCATCAGGAAGCGCGCCTCGGCCCCCACGATCTGCTCGGTGATGTCGAGCAGGTAGCGCGAGTTGAACCCGATCTCCAGCGCCGCGTCCTTGTAGTCGACTTCGATCTCCTCGGTGGCGCTGCCGGCGTCGGGGCTGGTGGCCGAGAGCGTGACCACGCCATTGGCGACCGCGACCTTGATGGCGCGCGACTTCTCGGTGGAGATGGTCGAGACGCGGTCGACGGCGTGCGCGAACTCCTTGCATGGCACGTTCAGGACTTTGTCGTTACCGGTTGGGATGACGCGTTCATAGTCGGGGAACGTGCCGTCGATCAGCTTGGACACCAAAGTGACATTGCCGCTGGCGAAGCGGATCCGGGTATCGGAAAGCTCGATGTCGACCGAGCCATCGCTTTCGTCGAGGAGCTTGCGGACCTCGCCCACCGTTTTGCGCGGCACGATCACGCCAGGGATTTCGGCGGCGCCCTTGGGCAGGGGCACTTCCACCCGGGCAAGGCGGTGGCCGTCCGTGGCGACGCCGCGCAGTACCGGGGTGGCGCCCGACGTTGCCGCATGGAAGTAGATGCCGTTCAGGTAATAGCGTGTTTCCTCGTTCGAGATGGCAAATCGCGTGCGGTCGATGATGCCCTTGAGATCGGTGGCCGGAAGCTGGAAACGGTGTGGCAGGTCGCCCTCGCTCATGGCGGGGAAATCGGCCGGCGGCAGGCACTGCAGCGTAAAGCGTGAGCGGCCGGCCCGGATCGTCAGGCTGCCGCCATCCGAAGCCGCCTCGAGTTCAACTTGTGCGCCGTCCGGCAACTTGCGGACAATCTCGTACAGCGTATGGGCGGGAGCCGTCGTGGAACCGGTCTTGCTCGCGTTGGCATCCACCGATTCGGTGATGGCGAGGTCCATGTCGGTCGCCGCGAGGCTCAGCCGGCCTTTTTGAGCGGTGATCAGCACGTTGGACAGGATGGGGATCGTGTTTCGCCGTTCGACCACACTCTGCACATGGGCCAGCGCCTTAAGAAGGGCTGCCCGTTCAATCGTCAATTTCATGGTTTGGTCGCTATAACGAGGGGCCAAGAATATGGTTCAGACACCCCGTTTCGCAGGCTGGGAAACACCCCGGCGGAACGGTCGCGGACTATACCACGGAGGTTGCGGGCGGAAAGCGATTTCGCTCGTGATTTGAGGCCTTTAGGGACTGATTTCTCAACGAGAACGGGGCCCGCAAGGGCCCCGTTTCACAGTCCCAGCAGGGAATTTGCTAGCCCTGCAACTGCCGCTTGAGAAGCTCGACGTCCTCTGCAATCGACAGATCGGAGATCTTGAGTTCCTCGATCTTGCGCACGGCGTGCATCACCGTGGTGTGGTCGCGGTTTCCGAAACGCTTGCCGATTTGCGGCAGGCTGAGCGTCGTGAGTTGCTTGGCGAGGTACATGGCGACCTGACGCGGCCGGGCCACCGAGCGGGCACGGCGCGGCGAACTCATCTCGGCGAGCTTGATATTGTAATGGGCCGCCACCCGCTGCTGAATCTCATCGACAGTCACCTTGCGGTCGGCCTGGCGCAGCAGGTCGTGGAGGACGTCCTGCGCCATTTCGACGGTGATCTCGCGGCCGATCAGCTGGCCGTGCGCGACGACCCTGTTCAGGGCACCTTCGAGTTCGCGGATGTTGGTGCTGATCTTGTGCGCCAGGAATTCCAGCACGGCGGTCGGCACCGGCACACGCGCGGTCTCGGCCTTGGTCTGCAGGATGCTGAGGCGCAATTCGTAGGTCGACGAATGGATGTCGGCCACAAGACCGCTGCCCAGTCGAGAGCGCATGCGCTCCTCGATGTCTTGCAGTTCGCTCGGAGGCTTCTCCGACGACAGCACGATCTGCTTGTTCTGCTCCACCAGTGAATTGAAGGTGAAGAAGAATTCATCCTGGGTCGCTTCCTTGCCGCAGATGAACTGGACATCGTCGACCATCAGGACATCGACGTTACGGAACAGCTCCTTGAACTGGCTGGTGTTCTTGGTGCGCAGCGCCTGGATGAAGCGGTTCACGAAGCTTTCGGCGGTCAGATAAAGCACGCGCGTCTGGGGCGCGCGATCACGAATGGCGTGCCATATCGCATGCATGAGATGCGTCTTGCCGAGGCCGACGCCGCCAAAGATGTAGAGCGGATTGCGTTCCGGCAGCGGCCGGTCCTGTTCGGCGATGTTGCGCGCGGCGGCGTAGGCGAACTCGTTGGGCTTGCCGACCACGAAATTGGCGAAAGTGTAGCGTGCTTCCGGACCTTGGGCGGCCTCGTCCCCGCCGCGGCCGATCGATGGCCCCATGCGCGGCATCGGCGGTTGGTAGTTCTGCGACGACGGCAGCGGCGGCACGGCGATGATGTCGTTGGCCCTGCGCGGCGCCGGCGGCGGCACGAGATTGACTTCGACATTCTTCACGTCCGGCGCCACCGCCTGCCAGTAGGCGAGCACGCGGTCGCCGTAGTGGCGTCCGACCCAGTCGCGGACGAACCGCGTAGGGGCATAGAGACGAAGTTTGCCGGCCTTCAACTCGCCCAACTCGACCTCGCCGAACCAGGTATTGAAGGCCTTGTCGCCGATTTCCTTGCGAAGCCGGTCGCAGACACGCACCCAATGCGTCTCCAACTCCTTGCGGCCCGCAATTTCATCCATTTCGGTCCCCGCCACGCTTTTTTGTTCGTAGGAAGCTTCTTTGTTGCCTGAGATCGGTGATTGAAATCGGTTCACGTTTGTCTCCACGGAAGTCCTGCCGTCTTCCATCCCCCTGCCGAGCCGCGTTTGGCCTCGCCATCCAGGGGCCCCTCGAAGCCGTCTGCCACATTGAGACATCTACTGTAGCCGGCCGCGGTCATGGCTTTCGCCGCCGCGGCCGATCGGGCTCCACTCCTGCACAGGAAGAGCAGCGGTGCGTCCTTGTCCATGAGCGCGCCTGCCAGCGCGCTCACGAATTCCGGATTGGGCTGCATGCTCGGGAAGACCTGCCACTCGACCAGCACCGGTTTCCTGGCCAGCGATGCGAGGTCGGGCAGGCCGACGAAGTTCCATTCAGCGCGAGTGCGGACATCCACCAGCATCGCGTTCTTGTGTTCTCCGAGAATCTTCCAAGCCGTCGCCGGCGCCACGTCACCGGCATAACCGGCCGCAGGGAACACCTCATATGTGCCGGCGATCTTGTTGTCTTTCGGCATGGCCCCCGCTTTTCATTTGTCTTCGCAAGGCGTCGAACACTGAGCCAACGATCGACGGAGGATGTACAGCGCAGCAAGAGCGACAAAAATTCTTGATGAGCGTCGTGGTCGGGACGCTTGATTTTTTGATCGTCGCTATCGCGTTGCGGCTTGCCCCCTCGTTCGTTCTATCAGCGAAGAGGAAGCCCCCCGTCTCCGCCCTGGCTCGCGTTCCAGCGCCCCACGCCCGTCGCGATGGGCCGACTCTTAGCAGACCCGATGATCGGCGCAAACGATTCAGACCAGGAACGTCGCACGCTATTCAGACTGTTCCCCGCGCGACTCGATTGACAACTCTCGCGATTCGATTTCTCGACATGCGGTGCACTCGATGGCGCTCAATATCTAGCGGCTGCACGCTCGCACGATGCGATAAACGCGAATCGTATGTCGTTCGCCCAATTGGCGGACAAATATTCTTCGTCGAATGCGCGCGAAATTTTTTTTGATTCTGCGGCATGTGAATGCCGAAAAAGAAAACGCCGCTCAGGCGAGCGGCGTTCACATCCACTGAAGGTGGCGAGCGTGTCAGGCCATCGCCTTGATGCGCGCCGCAAGACGCGACACGCGACGCGCGGCGGTGTTCTTGGGCACGAGGCGCTTGATGGCGCCGCGCTGGATCTCCGGCTGCGCCGCGCGCAGCGCCGCCTGGGCGGCATTCTTGTCGCCGGAGGTGATCGCCTCCTCGACCTTCTTGATCGAGCCGCGCACGCGGCTGCGGCGGGCGGTATTCACGGCTGTGCGGCGCTCGGTCTGGCGCGCGCGCTTCTGGGCCGACTTGTGATTAGCCATTTAGTCCTCGTTGCTCGAAGGGCGGGCTTATACGGGCCGTATGGGGGCGGGTCAAGCGGGCCGGAACCATCCAATCACCGGTGTTTCCAGCCTGCTTTACGCTTCTCCGCGAAGGCGGCCATGCCCTCCGCACGGTCGTCGAAGGCGAAGGTTGCATGGAAGGTACGGCGTTCGAAACGAACGCCCTCCGCCAGAGTCGTTTCGAAGGCCCGGTTGACGGCCTCTTTGGCCACCATCGTCGCGGGCAGCGACAGACCCGCGATCTTCTCGGCTGTGGCGATGGCATCGTCCATCAGGTCGCCAAGCGGTACGACGCGGCTTACCAGACCGCAGCGCTCGGCTTCCGTTGCATCCATCATGCGACCAGTCAGGACCAGGTCCATCGCCTTCGACTTGCCGACGAAGCGCGGCAGGCGCTGCGTGCCGCCGGCCCCCGGGATGGTGCCCAGCGTGATTTCGGGCTGGCCGAACTTGGCGTTGTCGGCGGCGATGATGAAGTCGCACATCATCGCCATCTCGCAGCCACCGCCCAGCGCATAGCCTGCCACGGCGGCGATGATCGGCTTGCGCACCTGGCTCACCTTTTCCCAGCCGACCGTGATGAAATCCTGCAGAAAGACATCCTGATAGGACTTGTCCTTCATCTCCTTGATGTCGGCCCCCGCCGCGAAGGCCTTGTCGCTGCCGGTCACCACCATGCAGCCGATGCCGGGATCGGCCTCGAAGATGTCGAGGGCGTGACCCAACTCGCGGACCAGATCGGCGCACAGCGCATTCAGCGCCTTGGGCCGGTTGAGACGGATGATCCCGACCCGGCCCTTGGTCTCGATCAGGATGTTTTCGTATGTGATGGCCACTGGCGTCCTCCCGGGTATGGGGCCGCTCTTAGCTAGCGCTGGCAACGTGCGCAATAGAAGGTCGAACGGCCCGCCTGCACCAGCCGGCGCACGGTCCGGTCGCAGCCGCGGGTCGGGCAGGCGATGCCGGCGCGGTCGTAGACATTGAAGCGAGTCTGAAAATACCCGAGCTCTCCGCCGGGCTGGACATGGTCACGCAGCGTCGAGCCGCCGTCCTCGATCGAGCGGTGAAGCACCTTCTTGATCGCCGCCACCAGCCGGTCGGCGCGCTCACCCTGGACTGTATGGGCCAGCCGGCGAGGCGAGAGTCCCGCCAGGAAAAGCGCCTCGCAGGCGTAGATATTGCCGACGCCGACCAGCGTCTTCTGGTCGAGCAGAGCGGCCTTGATCGGTGTTCGTCGGCCCTTGAGGCGGCCGGCGAGGGCGGCGCCGTCGAAGGCCTCGTCGAGTGGTTCGGGCCCCAGCGCGCTGAACAATTTGTGGCCCGGGATCGCTTCGTCGGGAGCCAGCAGCATCAGCCCGAAGCGGCGGGCATCGTTGAAGCGGACCTGCCAGCCCGCGTCGGTCTCAAACACGACATGGTCGTGTCGGTCGAAGGGATGCTCAGCGGCACTCTCGGCATCATGCAGGGTCATGCGGCCGGACATGCCGAGATGGGCGATCAGGGTGTTGCCGTCGTCCAGCCGGATCAGCAGGTACTTGGCCCGCCGGTCGATGGCGCGAACGGTGCGACCCTCGACCCGTTGGGCGAAACGCGCCGGCAAGGGCACGCGCAAGTCGCGTCGGCGCTGCTCGAGGCGCACGATCCGGCGCCCGACCAGGCGCGGGATCAGTCCGCGGCGAACAGTTTCAACTTCGGGCAGCTCCGGCATGTCTAAGGGCGGGCGCCGAACAGCGCGCTGCCGACCCGAACATGGGTGGCGCCCAGCCGCACCGCCGTCTCGTAGTCGGCGCTCATGCCCATACTGATGCAGGACAGGCCGTTGCGCGCGGCGATCTTGGCCAGCAGGGCGAAATGCAGGGCAGGCTCCTCGTCGACCGGCGGGATGCACATCAATCCGACGACCGGCAGCTTGTAGGTGTCGCGGCAGGTGGCCACGAAGGCATCGACGTCGGCCGGCGCCACGCCCGCCTTCTGCGGCTCCTCGCCGGTATTGACCTGGACATAGCAGGCCGGCCGGCGGCCAAGGTGCGTCATTTCCTTGGCGAGTGCTGCGGCGATCCTGTCGCGGTCGACCGACTGGATGACGTCGAACAGCGCCACCGCATCGCGCGCCTTGTTGGTTTGCAGCGGACCGATCAGGTGCAGTTCGAGGTCGGGATAGTCCGACTTGAGGGCGGGAAATTTTTCCTGGGCTTCCTGCACGCGGTTCTCGCCGAACACGCGCTGCCCGGCCTCGAGCATCTCGCGGACGCGGTCGGTGCCATGGGTCTTGGAAACGGCCACGAGGGTAACGTCCGCCAGGCTGCGGCCGGCGCCTTGTGCGGCGTCCGCGATCCGCTGACGCACCTCGGCCAGACGGTCAGCCCCCGGGCTCATGCCCCGCCTCTCATACGTCGTTCCTCACGCATCTGCGTCGAGGCCGGCCCGGGTTGCCAGCGCCTCGGCATTGTTGGGATCGGCCGCCAGCGCCGCATCAAGGGTTTCGCGCGCCTTGTCGCGCTCGCCCAGTGCCGCCAAGCAGGCGCCGTAGTGACCCAGCAGCCGCGAATCGCCCGGCAGTCCGCGCAGCGCGTGTTCATGCAGTGGCCGTGCTTCGGCGGCGCGGCCGAGGTCGACCAGCACGCGGCCGAGGTTGGTCAGTACCAGAGGATCGTCACTGGCCAGCCGTGACGCCCGCTTCAGCGCTCGCCGCGCCTCCTCGAAACGCTTGAGGCCCCGCAGCGCCAGCGCCTGATTGTTGAGTGCACGCACGTCGTCGGGTGCGGATTTCAGATGTCCGTCAAGGGTTTCGAGGGCTTCGGCGAACCTTTCGTGCGCGATGTGCAAAAGGGAAAGCTGCAGCACGGCATCGCGGTCCCGCGGGTTCGCGCGTAATGCCCGGTGCAGCAGGTCGACGGCTTCGTTGTTTTTTCCGGTGGCGGCATGAGCCAGGGCAAGGGTCTTGAGGGCCGCCGTGAAGGCGGGATCGATCTCGAGCGCCCGTTGGATCGGGGCGATCGCGTCGGTGGGCCGGCCGGCGTGATAGAGCAAGTAACCCTGCACATGATTGAGCGAAGCGCTTTCGGGCGCCAGTTCGAGCGCCTGCCCGGCGCCGGCGATGGCCTCGTCATGGTGACCCAAACCGCCAAGTGCCAGGGCGCGGTCGCCCAGGATCTGGCCGCGGCGGCCGGGATCTTCGCCGGCATCGACCATGGCCATGTCCAGCACCTCGATCGCCGGGGAGTAGTGGCCCATGCGATAGAGCGTATGTCCCAGCATGTTGCGCGCCCGCGCCTGCAGCGGCTTCAGACCCTCGCCTTCGGGCTGCTGGATGGCGTTGTCGATATTGGCGATGAATTCGGCCAGCTCGCGCTCGGCAGCGGCAAAGCGGGCCATGTCGATATGGACGGAGGCCAAGGCCAGTCGCGCCTCGACATGGGCTGGCGTGCGGCGGATCGTGTCACGAAACCGCCGGGCGGCCTCGTCGAGACGGCCCTGCCGGCGCGCCACCAGGCCGAGATTGTAGGACAGCATCGGCTCGTTCGGGTCCTTGGCCAACGCCTTGCGCCACAACACTTCGGCCTCGTCCAGCGCGCCGCGCTGCGACAGGCAGACCGCGAGATAGTGCAGGATGTCGGGCCGTTCGCCATGGCGGCCGAGGGCGGCACGAAACAACGGTTCGGCGCGATCGAACCAGCTGGCGCGCAGATACTGCAGGCCAGTCTGGAGATCGGGGTCGGGCTGGAGGGCCGGTGTATTGGAAGGCTGGGCCATGTCGGGCTGTGTAGACCCGCCCCACGGCCAAGGCTACACCAAACCCATGGTCAAGGACGTCGGATTGTTCTCGGCGGCGATGGCCGATGTGAAGCCTCTCGACGGCCGGCGCCGGGCGGCGCGCGCGTCACTGGCCAAACCATTGTCGGTCGAGAATGGGCCTCCGCCGGCCAAGATCGTACGCGCTCCGGCGGTCGGTCCGGACCTCGGCATCGACGACCGCAGTTTCGACCGCGACGTCGCGCGCGCCCTGTCACGCGGCAAGCGCGCGCCCGAGGCCACGCTCGATCTGCACGGCATGACCCTGGAGGCCGCTGAACGCGCCGTCGGCCAATTTCTCGAACGGGCGACGGAGCGCGATTTTCGGGTCGTGCTGATCGTCACGGGCAAGGGCCTGCGCGAGGAACGAGGCCGCCTGGTGGGGGGCCGCATTCGCGCCGAATTCATCGGCTGGCTGAACCGGGCCGACAACCGCGCCCGGGTGCGCAGCGTACGTGTCGCCCATCCCAACCATGGTGGCAGCGGCGCCTTCTACGTGCTGCTGCGCCGGCGTTCCTCGGCAAGCAGCCGTTCCTTGCGGGGCACGCCCCAGCGGTAGCCGGTGAGCGTTCCATTGGCGCCGACGGCACGATGACAGGGAATGACGATCGCTGCCTGGTTGGTGGCGCAGGCCCGGCCGACGGCGCGGGCCGCCTTGGGTTCGCCGATGCCCCGGGCGATCTCACCATAGGTTCGGGTCTGCCCGGCCGGGATTTCGGTCAGTGCCTTCCATACCTTCCACTGGAAGGCCGTGCCGATGATGTCGAACGGAACGTCGGCGGCGTCGAGCGCCGTCGGCTTGCGGCCGTAGAGACGTGCCAGCACGCCTTTCACACGGGCGCCGAGACTGCCGTCGTTGCGCGCGATCCTGGCGGCCGGGAAGTCGTTGCGCAGGGTCTTCTCGAGGGCGCGGTCGTTGTCGCCCAGGAAAACCGCGGCGATGCCCTTGCGCGTCGCCGCCACCAGCACGCGGCCATAGTCGGAGTCGACCGTCGTGTAGTCGATATCGGCGCCCGCGCCGCCCTTGGCATAGGTCGCTGGCGTCATACCGAGCGCCTTGTCGCTGCTTTCGTAGACACGGCTCGGCGAGCCGTACCCGGCGCCATAGAGCGCCTCCGCCACCGTCTCGCCGCCGCGCAGCGCCTTGCGGAAACGCTGGCGCTTGCGCGCCACCAGCCAGTCGCGCGGATTGACGCCAAGCTCGGCCACGAAACGCTTGCCGAGCGCGCCGCTCGACAGGCCGACCTTGCGCGCCACCTCGGCCAGCGAGGGCGGCGTGTCGGCATCGCTGGAATCGAACAGGGCACAGGCCCGTGCCACCGGCCGGCTGAGGCCCGCTCCGGCCTGCCAGTCGCGCGGCTTGCAGCGCTTGCACGCGCGGAAACCCGCCGCCTCGGCCGCCTCGGGCGAGGTGTGGAAGGCCACGTTCTTGCGCAGCGGCGGCCGGGCCGCGCACGATGGCAGGCAATAGACCCCGGTCGACCGGACCGAGAACCAGAACCGGCCATTATGCGACCGGTCGCGCCGCTGGACGGCAGCCCAGCAGGTGCTCGGATCGGGAAGAGCCGGGGTGGCCAGCGTCAGGGTGGGAAGTGCGAGAGGATGTTGGGTCATGAGGCCATCAAAGCACCATGACCGAACCTGCTCTATCCGGCTGCCGCCGGCAATTGCCGCCTACGACCAGAAACCCTTGTCGGCCTCGAACCGGGCAGTTGCCCGGTCGAGCCCGATGTCGCGCAGCAACCGGTCGTCGAGTCGGGCGAGCTGGCGTCGCGAGCGGGCGAGTTCGCTGCGGGTCATAACGGCCTCGATCCCGACGGTGACCGCACCTGCCACCAACGCGACGGCGCGGCCGAAAGAGAGGGACGGGGTTTCTGCGCGGGCAAAGGACCGCACGCTGGACAGGGTCGACATGACTTAGCTCCGCTTGAGGCGAGGGAGGCTCGACAGAGTCTCATGATCCTCGTTTCGGTGGTGTATTTGGGCTATAAGGAGCCGGGGTTCAAAGGATGAAACCTCGGGGGAGGCATAGAATATCTATGACCGGCTGTCTCACATGAGTCGCTCGCAACTGCCGCTCAACGCGCTACGTGCCTTCGAGGCCGCCGCCCGTCATTCAAGTTTCACCCACGCCGCCGAAGAACTCCACGTCACCCAGGCGGCGGTCAGCCATCAGGTGAAGGCGCTCGAGGAGAGGCTGGGTATTGCCCTGTTCGTCCGCCGGCCGCGAGGATTGGAAATCACCAGCGAGGGTGAGGCACTTCTGCCGGATTTGCGCGACGCTTTCGATCGCATGACCAATGCGCTTGAACGCGTCGGCCGCAAGGCCAACTCCGGCACGCTGAACGTCAGTCTGGTCACGACCTTTGCGCTGGGTTGGCTGGCGCCGCGCCTGCACCGCTTCCAGACCAAGCATCCCGAGATCGAAGTGCGCATGACGACGACCCATAGGAGGGTCGATTTCGCGCGCGAGGACTTCGACTGCGCCATCCGCTTCACGGTGCAGCCCGAGCCTGAGGTCCATGCCACGCGTCTGTTCAGCGACGTGCTGACGCCGCTCTGCGGTCATCGCTACCGCGACAAGCTGAAGACCCTCGACGATTTGAAGCGCGTACCTTTCATCGACATGACCTACGATCCCGAATGGGCGATCTGGCTGCGCGCGGTCGGCATGGGCGATTTCAAACCCAAGCGCGTGCTCACCTTCGACTCGACGATGATTGCCGTGGAAGCGGCGATGGAGGGCGCGGGCGTCGCCCTCGGCCCGCCTCAGCTCTTCCGCGAGGAACTGGCGGCAGGTCGCCTGTTCCAACCGTTTCCGCAGATCGTCGACAGCGGCAAGGCGTGGTGGTTCGTGTGTCCGCCGGCGTCGGTGAGCCGGCCCAAGACGAAGGCCTTCGAGGAATGGTTGGTCGAGGAACTCAGCGCGCCACAGGTGCGGTCAGGCCGAACAGTCCTCGCCGTGACCGGCCGTCGTTGATCGGGGGGTGGGGCTGCCCCCCGCCTCTTGCGGCACACCTGGGCGCGCAGCACGGCCGTCCTACGAAAAAAACTAATCCAGTATCGTGCGAGCTCGATAAGATAATTTTGGCGTATTGGGTTCGCTCAGCACCATAAGAGGCTTCCATGGCTTGGTTCCGTCGTTCGCCTGCCCCCGTTTCCGACCTGCCCGCCGCCGCCACCTCCCTAGACTACGCTTTGGGCGGGATCGAAATCGGCAGCGCCTGGGCGCGCGCCTCTTTGAAGGAGGCCCGGACCGGCGGTGGCTACTTCACGCTTGCCAATAAAGGTGCCGCACCGGACCGGCTGGTCGCCGCCAGCAGCCCTGCCGCGGGACGGATCGAGATCCATGCAATCAAGGTCGTGGGCAGCGAACTGCGCATGCGCGAACTTGCCGATGGGCTTGCTCTTGCGCCGGGCACCACGCTGACACTGAAGCCCCGCGGCTATCACCTGATGCTGCTCGACCTCAAGGCGCCACTGGAGCCAGGCGCCCGCACGCCCGTCGTGCTCACCTTCGAGAAGGCCGGCAACATCGACATCGAACTCATCGTTGCACCCGCCGGCCCGGTCGGGCGGGAAGCCATGTGATGGAGTTGCGTCAGCCGGGATAGCGATGCGGCTGCCCGAACGCATCCTCGATCGTGAGGGAATTGTCTGTGGCCGCTTCCGGATCGTCGCCGATGTAACCCGGACCGACTGGGACCTTGCCGTGGCCACCAGGGACATCGAGCACGTAGGTCGGCTGGGCGAGTCCCGACAGGCGGCCGCGCAGCGCCTTCATCAAGACCTGACCGTCGGCGATCGAGACGCGGAAATGGCCGGTGCCGCGCACCAGGTCGGGATGATGCAGATAGTATGGCTTTACACGGGCGGTCACCAACGCCCGCATGAGTTGCTCCAGGGTCTCGACATCGTCATTGATGCCGCGCAGCAGGACGGTCTGGCCCATCAGGGGAATGCCCGAATCGGCCAGGCGCGCCAACGCCTCCCGCGCCGGGGCGGCGAGTTCACGGGCGTGATTGCAGTGGATGCCCAGCCACAGGCTCGCCCGCCGCGGCTTTAGCGCCTGGACTAGTTCGGCCGTCACCCGCCCCGGATCGACGACCGGCACGCGGGAATGGACCCGGATGACGGCGACATGCGCGATCTCGTCGAGGGCGGTGATCAACTCGCCCAACCGGCGTGACGCCAGCATCAGCGGGTCGCCGCCGGTCAGGATCACCTCCCAGATTTCGCGATGATTGCGGATATAGGCCAGCGCCGCCTCCAGTTCGGCGGCCGACAGCGCCTCGCCGCCAGGGCCAACCTTTTCGCGCCGGAAGCAGAAACGGCAGTACACCGGGCAGACATGAAGCGGCTTCAGCAGCACGCGGTCGGGATAGCGGTGGACCAACCCCTTGACCGGCGAGCGCGCCTCGTCGCCGATCGGATCGGCAAGCTCGATCGCCGACACCTCGGTCTCGGCGGCACTGGGAACGAACTGGCGGGCGATGGGATCGGACGCCAGTCGGGCGCGGTCGATCAACGCCAGCATGTCGGGCGTGATCGCAATCGCCATCGATTGGGCGGCGGTGGCCAG
The DNA here is from genome assembly GCA_937915145.1 of uncultured Reyranella sp. Lineage (GTDB taxonomy): Bacteria > Pseudomonadota > Alphaproteobacteria > Reyranellales > Reyranellaceae > Reyranella. The sequence continues at coordinate 133,449 of CALDNT010000037.1, read as the reverse complement.
CCGCGGGTCGGTCTCCACCAACCCTTCGCGTTCCAGTGCCTCGAGCGAGCGTAGAGATTGCATTGCGGCGTGAAATAGAAGGCTCGCACCGCTTTGACGAGTCATTTCGCCTCCGCCAAGCTCAAAGCCGCTCAACATTGCCTGCAGGGACGCCATCCATGCTCGATGCCGCCATCAAGACCAAAATCATGAGCGAGGTCGACCGCCGGTTCGACGATCAGACAAGTGTGCTGGCCGACCTGGTGAAGATACCTTCGACACGTTTTCAGGAAGCCCCGGCCCAGGACATGATGGCCCGTCTGTTCCGCGAGGACGGGCTGGGCATCGATCGCTGGCAGATCAAGATCGGCGATCTGAAGCATCTGCCCGGCTACTCGCCGCATTCCCAGGATTACGACGATGCCTGGAACGTCGTTGGGGCATGGCGACCGGGCAATCCCAAGGGCCGTACCCTGATCCTCAACGGCCATATCGACGTGGTGCCAGAAGGCCCGCACGAGATGTGGAGCCGGCCGCCGTTCGAGCCCGCGATCAAGGACGGCTGGATGTACGGTCGCGGCGCGGGTGACATGAAGGCAGGCCTGATCCTCAATGTCTTTGCCCTGCGCGCTCTGCGCGGCCTTGGCTACCGGCCGGCCGCCGACGTCTATCAGCAGTCGGTCGTCGAGGAGGAATGCACCGGCAACGGCGCGCTCGCTTGTCTCCAGCGCGGCTATCGCGCCGCCGCGGTCCTCATTCCCGAACCGTCGTCAGGCGTGCTCACCGTCGCCCAGACCGGCGTCATGTGGTTCCAGGTCAAGGTCACCGGCCATCCGGTCCACGTCTACAAGGCCGATGCCGGCTCCAACGCCATCGAATCGGCGTTCCGCCTGATCCAGCAGCTGCGCGAACTGGAGAAGAAATGGAATGCGAAGAAGGCGCACGACAAGCATTTCTGCGACCACCATCACCCGGTGAACTTCAACGTCGGCAAGATCGCCGGCGGCGATTGGGCAAGCTCGGTGCCGGCCTGGTGCACCTTCGACATGCGGGTGGGCGTATTGCCGTCGCAGAACCTGAAGGAGTGCCGGCAGGAGATCGAGGATCTGGTGCGCGGCGCCGCCGCCAACGATCCGTTCCTCGGCAACAACTTGCCCACGGTGACGTGGGAGGGCTTTCAGGCCGAGCCGTTCGTGCTCGAGAATCACGAGCAGGTGCGAGAAGTGCTGGCCGGGGCGCACCAGACGGTGTTCGGGGCCGCGCTTGAGGACAAAACCTCGACCGGTACGGCCGACAACCGCTTCTTCGGCCTCTATGCCGGTATTCCGGCGCTAGTTTACGGCCCGCAGTCCGACGACATCCACGGCTACGACGAGCGCGTGAACCTCGAGTCGGTGCGCAAGATCACCCAGGCCACGGCGCTGTTCATCGCCGAATGGTGCGGCCTGCAGAAGGCCTGATTTGCCGTTTCGACAGGTTTTTGCTAGTATTTTTGCTACGATGGGAGACGCCCGGCGGAAAACCGCCGGGCGTTTTTTGTGGTCTGGCGGGCTGGAATTTCCGGACACTCATCTGCGATAGCGGCCGGCGCCGGCGGCATAGTTTGTCGGGGGGCGATTGGCCCGCTGGATCAGGGGCTTGGCCGTGATTTTCGGCACAGTCGAATGGACACCGCGTGGCACAACGAGCTGTGCCAGAAAAGTGCCCTGCAAGGGTCCGCTCAGCGCAGCCGCCGGCCCGACGCGAACACGCCGATCGCTACGCCGCCCAGCACGACGGCGACGCCCAGCAGGCGCAGCCCGCCGATCGGCTCGTCGACCAGAAGTGACGCGAAGAACAGTGCCGCACAGGGTACGAGCAGCGAGATCGGCCCCACCTTGGCGGCGGGATAGGTGCGCAGCAACGTGCCCCAGATGAGGTAGCCCAGCCACATCACCGGAACGACCGTGTAGAAAAGCACGAGCCAGCCGCGCCAGGTCGGCGCGAGGACCGGCGTCAGGATCGGACCGGGCCCCTCGATCAGGATCGACGCGATGGCAAGCGGTATGGGCGGCAGCACGCTTGCCCATACCGTGACGGCGAACATCGACACGCCGCGGGCGGTGCGGAAGAAGAGATTGCCGGTCGCCCAGGTGAGTGCCGACAGCAGCGCCAGCCCGATGGCCAGCACGTTCGCCGTGTCGTCGACGGTCTGGGCGATCACCACGACGCCGACCGTCGCAACGGCGAGGCCGGCCCACTGGCCGCGCGTGGCGTGCTCACGCAGGAAGAGGGCGGCCAGCACGACCGTGAGCGGCCCCTGCAGTTGCACCAGAACCGATGTCAGCCCCGGCGGCAGGCCGGCCTGCATGGCGAAGAACAGGAAGATGAACTGGCCGGTGAACATGAAGCCGCCGATGCCGGCCAGGACGCCCCATGAAACGGCGGGCTTCGGGACAAACAGCACGGGCAGGGCGCCAAGCAGAAAGCGCCAGGTGGCGAAGGCGAAGGGCGTGAACTCGTCGAGGCCGAAGCGGATGGCGGTGAAGTTGAGGCCCCACACCGCCACGATGACAAGAGCGGCGGCGGCGTGGAGCGGTGTCACAAGGCTACAGCCAGACCCATGGGCGGGCGGTCTTGTCCGCTGTCTGCCACGCCTCGATCTTGTCCTTGGCGCTCATGGTCTGGGCGATATCGTCGAGGCCGTTCAACATGGCGTGCTGGCGTCGCGCGTCGACCTGAAAGGGGATCACGCGCCCGGTGGGCGACACGACGGTGCAGTTCTCGAGATCGACCGTGACGCGGGCATTGCCGGGCGAGGACTTCATCTCGTCGGCGAGCTGTTCGATCTCCGCGATCGGCAGCGCCACCGGCAGGATGCCGTTCTGGAAGCAGTTGTTGTTGAAGATGTCGCCGAAGTAGGGGGCGATCACCGTCCTGATGCCCATGCCCTTGAGCGCCCACACCGCGCCCTCGCGGCTGGAACCGCAGCCGAAATTCTCCCGGCTGAGGATGATCGGGGCGTCGCGATAGGGTTCCTGGTTGAAGATGCAGTCCGGGTCCTCGCTGCCGTCCGGCTTGAAGCGGATCTGCTCGAAGCAATAGGGCCCGAGGCCTTCGCGGGTCACATTGTCGACCAGTCGCTCGATGCGGATGATCAGGTCGGTGTCGACGTTCTGGCGCATCAGCGGCGTGGCGACGCCGGTAACCTTGGTGAACTTGTCCATGATCAGATCTTCCTGACGTCGGCGATGGCGCCCTTGATCGCCGCCGCCGCCGCCATGGCAGGGCTGGCGAGATGGGTGCGGGCACCGGGGCCCTGGCGGCCCACGAAGTTGCGGTTGGAGGTCGATACGCTGCGCTTGCCGGGCGGCACCCGCTCGCCGTTGGAGGCGAGGCACATCGAACAGCCGGGCTCGCGCCACTCGAAACCTGCTTCGAGGAACACGCGGTCCAGTCCTTCGGCCTCGGCTTCCTGTTTGATTCGCACCGAGCCGGGCACGACCCAGGCGGTCACATGGTCGGCCTTGTGCCGGCCCTTGGCGATGGCCGCCGCGGCACGCAGATCGGAGATGCGGCTGTTGGTGCAGGAGCCGATGAACACCCAGTCGACGTGGGTGCCCTCGATCGGCTTGCCGGGCTCGAGGCCCTGGTACTTCAGCGCCGCTTCCCAGGCCCCGCGCTTTTCCTCAGGCCCCTTCGAAGGATCGGGGATGGCGCGATCGACGGCGATGACGTGCTCGGGGCTGGTGCCCCAGGTGATCTGTGGTGCCACGTTCTTCATGTCGATCGTATGCTCGCGGTCGAACTCGGCGTCGGGGTCGCTGGGCAGCGTCCGCCAATGAGCGACCGCGCGGTCCCACATCGCGCCCTTCGGCGCATAGTCGCGGCCGGCAAGGTATTCGTAGGTGGTGTCGTCGGGCGCCACCATGCCGGTGCGGGCGCCCATCTCGATGGTGAGGTTGCAGAGCGTGAGGCGGGCCTCGACCGACAGAGAGCGCACCGCCGAGCCCGCATATTCGACCGAGTAGCCCGTGCCGGCGGCGGTGCCGAGTTCGCCGATCAGGTGAAGGATCATGTCCTTGGCCGTGACGCCGGGCAGCAGCGCGCCCTCGAAGCTGGCGCGCAGGCGCTTGGGCTTCCTCTGGATCATCGTCTGGGTGGCGATCACGTGCACCAGTTCGGACGAGCCGATGCCGAAGGCCAGTGCTCCCATGCCGCCGTGCGTCGAGGTGTGGCTGTCGCCGCAGACCAGTGTGGTGCCGGGCAGCGTCAGCCCCTGCTCGGGGCCCATCACATGCACAATGCCCTGCCCGTCCTGGCCGAGGTCGAACAGCTTGATGCCGTAGGCGCTGGTCGTTTCGCGCATCGACAGGATCAGCGGCTCACCCGGCGCATAAGTCTTCTCGGTGCGGCCCGGTAGCGTCGACATGGTGTGGTCGGGCGTGCCGTAGGTCAGGCGCGGCTGCGCCGGCGGATAGCCCTTCTCGATGGCCTCCTTCAGCGCCTTGCCGCCCGACATGTCGTGCAGCAGCAATCGGTCGATATGCATCAGGATGAAACCGCTGCCGAGGTCGGCAATCACATGGCCATCCCAGATCTTGTCAAAAAGTGCCTTGCCCATCAGGGGTCCCTCCGCGTGGCGCGGATATCAGCACCTCTCAAGCCACGCCGCCAGCTTCTCGTCGTCGTCCTCGGCAATGACGTCGAGGCTCGGATACCACGGCGACGGTCCGCGCCGCGGACCCCACAGCCAGTCTGCAGAATTCGGCAACAGCAGGAGCGTGGGAATGCCAAGCAAGGCGGCGACATGGGCGATGGAGTCGTCGTTGCCGACCACGAAGCCGCAACGCGCAACCTCGTCGGGATTGCTGTCGACGACGATGCCTGGAGGTGGTGCTGTCCGGGCAAACCAGCCGATGCGGGACGAAGCTTGCCCCTTCAGCCGCAGCGTCCCGGGTGGTGGCAGCGACTGCAGCGTCCAGTCCAGCCGGTGCGGTAGGCTGCGCAGCGGCAACGCCACGGTGAAGCCTTGCGTCGGCTCGTCACGCCGCATGGTGGGCAGGTCGATCCAGTCCGCGACCCTGGCGGCACATTGAACGGCGACATCGAGGCCGCGCGTGCGCATGGCCTCGGCGCCGCGCAACAGCATCAGGGTGTCGCGCACCGCGGCGTCGCTCTCGATGTCAGGTTGCTCCGGATAGACCAGCAGGCGGCCGGATGGCTCTTCGCCCTGCCACAGCGGCAGTTCCGGGACCCAGAGGTCGCCGTCGGTTAATTCAAGCCGGGCCTCATGATCGGCCAGTCCGCGCCACCAGTCGCCCTGCCCAAGCAGCAACTCGCCGCGCCGCAGGCGCAGCCGGGCATCGTCGGGGCGGGCGGTTAGCGCCATGTCGAGATCGGCCAGCGCGCCCGCCCAATCGCCGCGCGCTGCCAGCAGGCCGGCCCGTGCCGACAGGCAGGACAGCATCCGATGATCGATCGCCAGCGCCGCGTCGTAGGCGCGCTCGGCCTCTTCACGCCGGCCAAGCGCTTCGAGGGTCCGGCCTCTGTTGTGGGCGATGGCGGTATCGTCGGGCTTCAGCCGTGCCGCCCGCTCGAGCGCGGCCAGCGCGTCATCATGCAGGCCCAGTCTGCCGAGGCAGCCTGCAAGGTTGACTTGCGCCGAGGGGTCCTTGGGCAGGAACGATGCGGCGCGTTCCAATGGTTCGCGTGCCTCGGCAAAGCGGCCAAGCTTCAGCCGGATCTGCCCGAGGAAATGAAGGAGCTGACCTGAATTGGGGCGGGCCTCGGCGGCCTGCGCGAACAGCGCTTCAGCGCCGGCAAAATCGCCGGCTGCCGCGCGCTGCAGGGCATCGTTGCCGAGCGATTGAATCTGTTGATCGGAAAGCGCCACGCGCGGGCTCTAGCAGAGCGGCCGGCGAACGCAAAGATCGGCGGGCAAGAAAAAGCCGGCGGTCGACAGGGAGGCTGAAGGTCGACCGCCGGCCAGTATCCGGAGGGGATGGGCCCGCGCAGGGTATGGAACGGGCCCGCTCCGGAATTGAAGGTCAGCCGCGCCAGAACGGCTTGTTGGCCTCGAACCGGATATCGCCTGGGCTGAGGCCGAGGTCGCGGATCGTGCGGGAATCGAGGATGGCGAGCTCGCGCCGCTCCCGGGCACGGCGGCGCCAGACCGCGAGGAGTTCGCCGATGGCCGACACAGTGGTCATCAGGGGAACTTCGGAACGGTAGTACAGCGAGATGTTGGCCATGGGACTTCTCCCGACAGGGGTTGCGTCTTGTGTGATCTGGATTTGCGCCCCGGCGGAGCCCTTTACAAACGACCCTTTGTCCTGTTTTGATAAGAATACCTCATGTGATGGAATTGCCATGAAACGCACCCTGCCGCCACTCAACGGTCTGCGCGCCTTCGAGGCCGCCGCACGCCATATGAGCTTTACCGACGCCGCCGCGGAATTGAGCGTCACCCAGGCGGCGATCAGCCATCAGGTGCGTGGCCTTGAGCAACGACTCGGATTAAAATTATTCGTGCGCCGAAATCGCTCTCTGCTGCTCTCGGAAGCGGGCCAGGCCTATCTTCCGGCGGTGCGCGGTGCGTTCGATCAGCTGAATGAGGCGACCGAAAAGCTGCTGCAGAAGGACCGCGGCGGCCATCTCACGGTCACCACGACGGCATCGTTTGCCATGAAGTGGCTGGTACCCCGGCTCGGCGGTTTTCAGCGCGCCAATCCCGAGATCGATGTGCGGATCAGCACCAACACCGGCCTCATCGACTTTTCGCGCGAGGATGTCGATATCGGCGTCCGCTACGGTCGCGGCCATTGGCCTGGGCTGGTGGCCGAGCGCTTGGTCGGTGAGGATGTCACGCCGGTGTGTGCGCCGTCGCTGGTCAAGGGTCCAAACCCGCTGAAAAAGCCAATCGATCTGAAGCGCTATACCTTGCTCCACATCGGCTCTTTTCCGGACGATTGGCAGGTTTGGTTGACCGCGGCCGGCGTGAAGGGAATCGATTCTTCACGCGGCGTCTCCTTCGACTTTACGCTGGCGGCCTATCAGGCGGCGATGGATGGCCTTGGCGTGGCACTCGGCCGCCAGCCGCTGGTTGCGCCCGACCTCAAGGCCGGGCGTCTGGTGGTGCCGTTCGATTTCAAGATGGCGACCGAACTCGCCTACTACCTCGTCTATCCGCCGGAGGCGATCCGCCGGCGCAAGATCAAGGCGTTCCGCGATTGGTTGATGCCGTTGGCCGAACTCGGCCCGCCCATCGCCTAAAACGCTCTTCGGAATGCGGTGATACAATTATTTGTATTTACAGATAAATCTTGCCAGGCGACCCTCTGACTCCGGAGGAGGCACCATGCAGTTCGGATACTTCACGCTGAGCGACAATCGGTATCCCGGCAATCCGCGCACGCCGGAGCAGTTCATCAAGGACATCTTCGCGGAGGCGTTGTGGGCCGAGAAAGTCGGACTGAACTCGGCCTGGATCGGCGAGCATCACTTCAACCTTCTGGGTGTCAACGCTTCGCCTCTGGCCATTCTGGCGCAACTGGCCGGTGCGACGACGAAGCTGCGGCTCGCTCCCGCCGTCACATTGCTTCCGGTGCATCATCCGCTGCATGTTGCGGAGGAATGGGCAACGCTCGACCTGCTGTCCGGCGGCCGCGTCGACTTCGCCGCCGGCCGCGGCTACGACCGCAAGGAATACGAGCCATTCCAGGCGCCGTTCGCCGAATCGGCAGAGCTGTTCGCCGAGGGGCTCGAGATCGTGTGGCGCGCCTGGACCGAATCCGGGAAGTGGTCGCACAAGGGCAAATTCTACGAATTCAAGGATGTGGAGGTGCGGCCACGGCCGGCACAGAAGCCGCTCCGCCCCTACGTCGCATGTTTTTCTCGGCCGTCGATGGAACTCGCCGCCCGCAACGACTGGAACGTCATCTATGCGCCGTTCGCGGCGGCCATGGTCTACGGCTCGCTGACCGATGCCGTGCGCGTCTATTGCGAGACCTGCGAGGCCGAATTCAAGCGGCCGATGCGGCGCGCCATGTGCTCCTATTTCGTGCACATCGCCTCGACGCCGGAGGAAGAGCAGTATGGCAAGCAGGCGCTGGTGCGTTATTTCCAGGACGCGTTGATTGCGGCCTTCCCGTCCTCGTCGGGAGAGAACGTGCCGCCGACCTACAAGTACTTCGTCGAAATCGTGAACATCCTGCGCGACATGCGGCCGGAGAAACTGACCGACAAGTCGATCCTGTGCGGCAGCCCGCAGCATATCGTCGACACGCTGAAGCAGGTCGAGGCCGGCGGTGTCGCGGAGGTGATTCTCTATTTCAACTACGGCCAAAAGCCCCATACCCTGGTCAAGGAGCAGATGGAGCGCTTCAGCGCGAGGTAGCGCCGCATTTCGCGGCCTGACGCCATGGGTCCGCTCGATGTCTATCTGCCCTATCTGCTGAACCGTGCCGGTGCACGCATCGCCACGGCTTTCAGCGAGGAAGTGAGGCCGCTCGGGGCCACCCTGCAGATCTGGCGCGTGCTGGCGGCACTCCATGACCGCGACCGCCGCCGGATGGGCGATCTGTCGGAAACGACCTCGATCGAGGTCTCGACCTTGACGCGTCTGGTCGATGCCATGGAAAAAAGGGGGTTGGTGGTCCGCCGCCGTGACGCCGCCGACGCCCGCGCCGTCACCCTCGAGGTCACCGCGGCCGGACGCCGGCTCACCCGGCGCCTGACCCCGATTGCCGAACGCTATGAGGCGGTGGCGCTGCGCGGGTTCGAAGCGCGCGAGACGGAGGCGCTGAAGGCCTCCCTGCGACGGCTCTACGCCAACATGGGTGCGTTGACAGTCCACCGCCGCCGACCTGGTTGAACTGAAGGCCGGGCTGGCGGATGGTTCGCCCAATCGATCCACTGGGAGTTCCAAACCATGGCGCGCATCGCCTCGACCGCCGATCTCCGACGCATCCTCCCCGAACCGCGCCAGACGACGCGTGCCAAGATCCTGGATGCCCTGGACGAGCAGTCGATCGCCTTCCTGGCCCGGTGCCCATTCGCCCTGATCGGCACCGTAGGCGCCGACGGTACAGTGGAGGTCTCGCCCAAAGGCGACGATCCGGGTTTCATCCGCGTCGAGGACCCCAAGACGCTGCTCATTCCCGAACGCGCCGGCAACAATCTGGCCTTCGGCCTCGGCAATATCCTGGCCACGGGCAAGATTGGCTTGATCGCGCTGGTACCTGCGACCGGCGAGACCTTGCGTGTGTCGGGTACTGCCGAGATTTACGATGATGCAGACTTGGTGGCTTCGCTGAGTTCGCTTGGCAAGCCGGCACTACTGGCCACCCGGGTCCGGATCGAGCATTGCTATTTCCACTGCGCCCGGTCGATCGTCCGTGCCAAATTGTGGGACCCCAAAGCATGGCCCGCGTCTGGCCGCGTGTCGTTCGGCAGGATCATCGCGCCTCGTGTCGGGGCCGGCGCCGACGTGGCAGCCGAAATCGATGCCAGCGTCGAAGGCGCCTACACCACGCGCCTGTGGCAGAATAGCTGAACGCCGCCAGCGAATCCTGGCCGGAGTCTGTCGATGAAGCGCAAGGTCGGGTTGTTTCTCCTGGCGGTGATGGTGGCCGTCAGCCTCGGCGCGACCGTAGTGGTGTCGCTCGCAATGTATCGCCTGGTGTCCGAGAAGCAGGCCGAGGAAATCCGCAACCTGGAAGCCAGCCTTACCGACCGCTTCGCGATCTTCGAAGTCTTGCTGCGCAGTCAGCATGGCCGGATCAAAGCGCACATGGAGAAGGTTCTGCCGCAAATCGCCGATGAGCTCGCCAGTACCGGCCGCAATCCCGCCGACCTGTCGGCCGAAGAACTCGGCGCCGTCGCCAGAAAGTACGCCGTCGAGCACATTTACTTCATTGACCGGTCGCACAAGGTATTTCAGACCAATCTGCCGTCGGACATGAATCTCGTGTTTCCCGAGAGCCCCTTCACTCGGTTTCTCGACACCGTGTTCGAGAACGGCAGGGTCATGAGCGACGGCATCGACATGTCCTCCCAAACCGGCACGTTGCGGACGTACAGTTACTTCGGCCCCCGGGGCAGCAACTACATCGTCGAGACATCGACCGGCATTCGGGAAAGTCTCAGCAAGGGCGACTTCGGCTGGATGGGCAAATACTTCTTCGACGACATCTTCGTCGATGCCGTTCGATCGAACGAGTACGTGAAGGATGTCGATATCTTTCTGGTTACGCCTGCAGGGGCGTGGTCCCTGCTGCATGTTGGCCGAAAGCTCGCTCCGGACCTTGTCGATCATGTTGCCAAGACAGGTCGCGAAGAGATCGTGGACGCTGACGGCCGGCACGTCACGATCTACAGTCGCTACACCTCCGCCGGGGTGCCGGCGAAGGACGATCCTATATCCCACAAGCTCGTCATTCGGCAGATTACCTACGACACCGGACTGGCGCGCGAAGCGGTCATCAAGGTGTTCGTCAGCTCGATGATCGTGCTCGCCTTGATGCTGCCGATTGTGTTCTGGATTTCCTCCTGCCTTCTGCAGAGGCAGATACTGGATCCTCTGTTCAACTTGCGTGGAGAGGCCGGCGCGATCGCCGAGGGCGATCTCGAACACGCCATTGCCAATACCGACCGGCGCGACGAGATCGGGCATCTTGCTCGCAGCTTCGAGGCGATGCGCGGCGCCGTTCGCAACACGATCTTCGACCTCAAGGAAACCAACCTGTCGATCGAACGCTTCGTGCCGCAGGCCTTCCTGGCCATCATGGGCAAGCCGTCCATCGTGTCGGTCATGCTGGGTGACAACAAGCGCCAGAACATGACGGTGCTGTTCTCCGACATCAGAAACTTCACCACCCTGTCGGAGAAGATGACGCCCGACGAGAATTTCGCCTTCATCAATTCCTACCTCGAGCGCATGGGGCCGGTCATCCGCGACCACAACGGCTTTATCGACAAGTACATCGGCGACGCGATCATGGCCTTGTTCGAGAATGCCGATGATGCGCTGCGCGCCAGCCTCGCAATGATGGATACGCTCGCCGGCTTCAATGCGGAACGCCGCGCGGGCGGCCTCGAACCCGTTGGCATAGGCATCGGTCTCAACACCGGCTCGCTCATGCTCGGCACGATCGGCGAGAAGCACCGCATGGACGGCACCGTCATTTCCGATGCAGTCAACCTCGCCTCGCGCGTGGAGAGCCTTACCAAGGTCTATCAGGTCGGCATCCTGATCTCGCGGCACACCTACGATGAGCTTGCCGACCCCAAGGCCTATGACATCCGTCCGATCGACGTCGTGGTGGTCAAGGGCAAGACCGAGCCGGTCACGCTGTTCGAGGTGTTTGAGCGGAACGACCCGGCCGTACGGGCCGCCAAGAAGCAGACCCGCGATCTTCTTCTCGCCGGCGTCGAAGCGCTCGTCCGCAACGACACGCCGACCGCGCGTCGGCATTTCGAGGAGAGCCTGGTGCTACTGCCGGGTGACCCTGCCGCTACCAATCTGTTGAAAAGCTGCGTCTGACGGGCGTCGACGATGTTCAGTGCGACGCTCGGACGTCGCGGAACGAAACCAGGCGACGTTGTGTCTCGTCCCACAGCACGAGGCGCACGCAGCGGAAGCTCTGGAGCAGCGTCAGCCGGCCGACATCGCGGAGTTCCGGATGGTCGCGCAGCACGTGCGGCAGCCGGTAGTACGGAATGCGGCTGCACAGATGATGCACGTGGTGCACGCCGATGTTGCAGGTGAACCAGCGCAGGAACGCCGGAAGGTCATAGTGCGAGCTGCCATGCAGGGCGGCGTCGTGCAGGTTCCAGTCGCCGTCGTTTGCCCACACGGTATGTTCGAACTGGTGCTGGACGTAGAACAGCCACACGCCGACCGAAGCCGCGAACAGCATGATCGGGAGGTGGATGAGAAGGAATGCCTTGATTCCGACGAGCCAGATCAGCAGGGCGGCGATCGACGCGATCGCCAGGTTGGTCGTCATGGTGCTGGCCCACGGCCGCCAGCCGTTTCGCATCAACCCGACCGGCAGGCGATGCTGCAGGATGAAAAGATAGGCGGGCGCCACGCCAAACATAAACAACGGGTGGCGATATACGCGATAGCGCAGCCGGCCCCAGAACCCACGCGAGCGATATTCGTCGACCGTGAGCGTATCGACGTCGCCAAGGCCGCGCCGGTCGAGATTGCCGGTGCTGGCATGGTGGGTGGCATGAGTGCGGCGCCAGACGCCATAGGGCGTCATCGTCGCCACGCTGACGACGCGGCCGATCCAATCGTTCGCCAGCCGATGGCGGAAGAAGGCGCCATGGCTGCAATCGTGCTGGATCGCGAAGAGGCGGACCAGGAATGCAGCGGCGGCAATGGCGAGCGGTAGGGCCAGCCAGTAGCCAATGTCGAGCGTCGCCCAGGCCAGCGTCCAGAGTGCGACCAGCGGCAGGACGGTGATGGCGATCTCGACGATACCGCGCCCATTGCTGGGCTGCCGGTAGCGCGCAAGAATTTGCGGCCAGATCCGCGCATCCGTTACGGCTGCGGTGGGGGTCGCGGGATCCTGGCTGTTGCTCAATCGAGTGAACTTTCCTGTCTCGGTCGCGGACATTGGATCACGTCACGCGCTTGGCCTTTAGGCGGAGCCGGCGACAAAAGCAACGAGGCGAAGCAGCCCAATTACCCCTGTCGCCGTCAGGTTTGGCGCGGCCGCCGGGGGGCGGGCGCGTTCACCGCCTTGACGCGGGGCTTGGAGCGGGTCGTCGGCTTCGCCCGGATCCGTACGGCCCTGCCATCCGGCTGATCCAAGTCGAACGCGCCGGTTTGCCGCACCAGGTCGCTGAGCTTGCGAAAACCATAGGTGCGTGGATCGAAGTCGGAAGCGATGTTGGCGAGGCGTTGGCCCACGGCGCCCAAGCCAACCCAACCGTCTTCGGTCTCCATCTGGGCAATCGCCTTGGTCAGGATGGGCACGGGTGCAGGGGCGGAGTGGAGGGCTTTGGGAGAGGGGCCTTCTTCGGGGGTCGCCACTTCGGCCTCGGGCAGCAGGTTCTCGGTGTAAACGAACCTTCGACAGGCTTGGCGGAAGCTCTCCGGGGTCTTCTGCGCACCAAAGCCGTAGACATCGGCGCCCTCTTCACGAAGACGCGAGGCGAGGCGCGTGAAGTCGCTGTCCGACGAGACGAGGCAGAATCCGTCGAACCGGCGACTGTGCAACAGATCCATAGCGTCGATCACCAGGGCGATGTCGGATGCGTTCTTGCCCGTCGTATAGGCAAATTGCTGGTAGGGATCGATCGCGTATTTCTGCAGGATGTCCGCCCAGGACCGCAGGCGCGGGCTGGAGAAATCGCCATAGATCCGCCGGACGCTGGCCTCGCCGAACTTGGCGATTTCCTCGAACAGTCCCGCGGCGATGCGAGGCGACGTGTTGTCGGCATCGATCAGGACGGCAAATCGGCGCAAGCGATTGTCTTCGGCCATATCTGGTAGCCTGCACCCGATTCTCAGGTTCTGCCAGCCCAAGGTTTGGTGTTCGCGGTACGCGACCCGGACCGTGTCGGCCAACGGGGTGTGACGAAAAGCGACCCTGCGAGGACTGTCGCGCCGACGTTAGAGTTTGGCAATGCATCGGGTAGTCGTCTTTGGAACGACGGGGTCGGGAAAGAGCGTGCTGGCGGAACGGCTGGCGGCGCGGACCGGCTTGCGCGTCATCGAGCTCGACGCCCTGTTCTGGGGGCGGGACTGGCAGCCGGCGCCGGTCGACCTGTTCCGCCACCGTGTCGACCGCGAGACCAGCGGAGAGGGCTGGATCGTCGTTGGCAATTACGGCCAGGTGCGCGACCTCGTGTGGCGACCGGCCGACACCCTGATCTGGCTCGACCTGCCGTTGCCACTGGTCATGTGGCGTTTGCTGCGCCGCACGGTCCGGCGGGTGGCGACGCGCGAGGAGTTGTGGGGCACAGGCAACAGTGAATCGATGCGCCAGGCCTTCTTCAGCCGCGATTCGATCCTGTTGTGGGCGCTCAAGACACATCGCCGCAATCGCCAGCGGTTTGCGCTCGAATGCGAATTCCTCGCCAGGGAGAAGCGGGTCGTGCATCTCAAGAGCGCCCGCGAAGTTGAGCGCTTCATGGCGGCGGCGTAAGCAGGTCCCATGTCGGGCCATGTTTTCTCGCGCCTCGATGGCCATGCCTGCGGCAACCGGCGCGGCTGGTGATGGGTGGCGCGCCACTGTTCGTGGGCACCAGCATGAGCGAATGCCGTCAGGATTTCATGGCGAATCACGACTGGATCCGCCGAGCACTGATGTTTGAGCCACGCGGCCGCGACGTCATGTCGGGCTCGAATCGACGGCGGCTCGCATCAGCATCTGGGACGCCATCGTGCCATCGATGTCGGGCTGGTCCCGCCAGCGCGGTGTCAACACGATCTTCATCGCCTCGCGCGATCCCTTCGCGCACGGGTTTCGGGTGCCGTAGCGACCGAGGTCGCCTGGTTTATCGAGTAGGGACGCCCGTTCGAGCGGTCAAACCATTCTGAATGTCTGCCAGTGCTGTTGCCAGGACACTATCCACGGCTGACGTAACTGCGGGCATGCCGTCGGCACAATGAACGCCTAAAATAAAGCCGATTGGAACTTGTTCGGTAGCGTCCCTCGAGGCTGTCACGATGATCTCACGCCCACCCTGATCGTTCCCGATCGCGGCCAGGCTCAGGCTCGCATCCGCGGCGCAATAGCTGCTGAACGCGCCCGCGCCCGCTGTATGACACCGAATACGTACCTTTAGAGACTGGATGTCCAATTGCAGTCCGCCCGGCAATGCTGACGCATAACCTTGAAGCGCTCTAGTGATCGAGGCCTGTGTGGCCGCCTGCCGATCAGTCATGTAGCTGAACGATCGGCAGTGGTCGCTGACGACCTGGGCGGTCTGACGAAACTTTGAAAGTCCATCGATCCGTATGGCCCCTTCGCTTGGTTCGATGGCTTGCGGCACGGCCGTTGGAGATGACGCTGGGGGTGGAGGAGGTCCGTCAGTGACGTTAAGGCACCCAGCCAAAGTGCCGATCGTTGCCACGGCAGCGAGCCATTTCATGTTTGTCAGCATTTCGATCTGGATATTCCTAAGGAAGGTTGAAAGAATATACTACATACTCGTCAACCGTTGCGCGTTCGACAAATTAAGACGATCTTCTCGGGGGAGTTACCAAAAATGCTGAGTCGAATCGCGGCAGCGCTAACTGTCGTTCTATTGGTTTCTGCTTGCGCGGAACCGGTCAAGCCGATCCAGGCTTGGAGTCCCTCTGCGGCTGCGGCTGCGTCGATCGGAGTCGTCACCATCGCTAATCGATCGCCGAACGCCAGCGAGGAAGACATTCAGGCATTGCGGACGGCCCTTGAACAGAAGATAGCGCAATGCGCACGAGGCCCGATCAAGTATGACATGCAAGTGCGACTCGACAACTTCAAGCTGGCAAATACCGGTATGGCCATGCTTCTCGCTGACAACCACGAAGTCGCCGCGGAGGTAAAGCTAGTCAATCCCGAGAACAATACTGTTGCTGCAGAGTACTATGTCCAGGAAAGGACGCACGGAAGTGGCTTGATTGGATTAGCCAAGCTGTCCGGCGGCGCGCGGGCCATCTCTGGTGATTTCGCCGACTCCGTTTGCTCAAAGGTCTTCTTGAAGAAATAGTGATTTACTCGGCTGCCTGGGCTGTCGGCGCCGGGGCGCACACGCCGCCCCGTGACTGCATCGCCTCGATTTCGGTGGCGCCGTAGCCCAGCTCGCGCAGGATATCCGGCCCATCCTCGCCGATATGTGGCGCGTGCTGCTGGGGTTCGTGCGTCGAAGCTGGCGGCAGGCCCGGGATGTTGGCGACTGGCATGCGGCCGAAGCCGTCCTGCTCGATCCAGTCGATCGCGCCCGATTCCTTCACATGCGGATGGTCGAGATAGTCGGAGTAATTGTTCACCCGCTCGCAGAACACGTCCTTGGGCTGCAGGATTGAGATCCATTCCTCGGTGGTCTTGGTCGGCATCGTCTCATTCAGGGCCTTGATGATCCTTGCCGCGTTCTTGATGCGATCGTTGTGGCTCTGCAGGTCGGGATCGTCGGCGATGTCCTGGCGCCCGATCAGCTCGAACAGCAGGCGAAAATGATGCGGCCGCATGGCGCTCACCATGATGTAGCCGTTCTTCGACTTGTAGCTGCCGGCCGGCATGTAGAGGACCGGCGGCGCGCCCTTTGAGAACACCCACTCCATCAGCTTGGCGCCTTGAAAGGCGGCTGCCGAGCGCATCAGGCTCGAATCGATGAAGCAGCCTTCGCCGAAGCGGAACTGGCGGATGATGGCGGTGCTGAGCGCCTGGAAAGTGTAGAGCCCGGTCGTCACGTCGACGGCGATCATACCCTGACGCCACGGCGTGCCGTCCGGCATCTTGTTCATCACCATCATGCCGCTGAAGGCCTGGATCAGGCCGTCGACCGTCGGCCGTTTGCTGTAGGGCCCGCTCTGGCCAAAGCCCGAGATCGAGCAATAGACGACCTTGGGATTGAGCTTCTTCATCTCTTCGTAGCCAAAGCCTAATCGCTGGATCACGCCCGGCCGGAAGCTTTCCATCACGACATCGGCCTTGGCCGCGATCTTCTTCACGATGGCCAGGCCGTCGGGCGACTTGAGGTCGACTGCAATGCTGCGCTTGCCGCGATTGAAGGCGACGGAATGGGCGCAGTGGTCGCCCTTCAGTTCGCCCAGGGCCCGGCCCCAGTCGCCTTCCGGCGGCTCGATCTTGATGACGTCGGCGCCATGCAGGGCGAGCAGCATCGAGGCGTGCGGGCCCGCGATGCCCTGCGTGAAGTCGAGCACAGTGATGCCGTCAAAGGCGCCATTGATCATCGGTACTTAACCCTCCCTGATGGGCTGAACGTACGTTTACCACCGCTATCCGCGCAAGGCCGACCTCGCAGGGAAGCCATGCGTTCGCCCGGTGCATGAAGAAAAGTTACGGAAGGCAGTACGCAAGTTCGTTTGAGCAATCGGGTTGGTGCGACCAATTAGGTGCAGATGCACTTATGGAGAAAACGTGCCATGTCCGCCCTTTCGTTGTCGATCGCGGCCCTCGCCGCAGCCAGCCGCGTGGTACCGGTCATGGTGGCGCCGGTGTTCCGCCGGATGATGCTGAACCCGCGCCGCCACGTTCGGCCGCCACCGCTGCATGACCTTCCGGCGGCTGACGAGCGACTCGCGCTTGATGAAGGTTTGATCGCCTGGCGTTGGGGTACGAGCGGCGCTCCGGTGGTGCTGCTGGTCCACGGCTTCGAGGGCAACCGCGCGCAGTTCGGGGCGATCATCGATGCGTTGCTGGCGGGCGGCTTCGCCGCCGTAGCGCTCGACGTTCCAGCACATGGCGAGTCGGCGGGAAACGAACTCACCGCGGTGAGATTCATCGATACGATCGAGCGCACGCTGGCGCACTTGGGTCCTGTACACGCGGTGATTGGCCACTCGATGGGTGGGGCCATGAGCTTGTTCTCGGTCGCCCACCATGGCGGCGCGCGGAAGGTCGCATTGGTTGCCGCGCCCTCCGGCCTCAAGCGTGAACTACTGCGCTTCGCCCAGTCAGTCGGTCTATCCAAGCGGGGTGCGGCGGCCTTTATCGAGTCGGTCGAAAGTCGCGTCGGTCGTCCGGCCGACGATTTCGATGTTCGCCACATCGCTGCCAGGCTCGATCTGCCGGTTCTGCTGATCCACGATCAGAACGACCGCCGGGTTCCGGTACGCGAGGCTGCGCGGTCGGCACATATGCTCTCGACTGCCAAGCTCATCATCACTCGGGGCCTCGGCCACAATCGGTTGCTCGCCGATCCGGCGGTCGTAACCGCCCTGGTGGATTTCGTTTCCGATCAGGAAACGACGGGAAGCGCCTCAATGTCGTAGGCGTGGGAGATCTTGCGGCCGAGCACCGGATCGTCGAGCTCCATCTCAAAGCGCGGCGACGGGCGGATCGTGCCGATGGCCGGCATGGTGCCGCAGAACATGACGGTGCCCATGGGCAGGCGCTTGTCGTCCCGCCAGCCGAAGATCAGTTCGCGCGGATCGCGAATATGGGCCAGCGGGCCTTCCTGATAGAGAACCCGCTTGCCACCCTCGTGGACGAAGCTGCGCAGCAGCAGCCTGTCCCAATGTGGTTCAACTTCCTCGAAGCGCCAGGCGACGCGGCCGATCGGCTTGGCGCACATCTGCTTGGAAATGGCGATGCCGTAGCTTTCGACTCTGCGGTCGGTATGGTCGGCGCCGACGGTGACCCAGAGGCGGCCGGACGCGCCGATCAGCACGGGCTCGACCTCGCCCGAGCTGTCGTCGCCCAGCACCTGGATGGCGTCGGCCTGGGTCAGCATCTGCGCCGCGGCGCGGTAGTAAATCGGCACCCGCGAGGGCGGCTGGACGCCGATCGACTTCAATTCCTCGATGTGTTGATTGAGCGCAGTCACGTCGCGACCGGTCCAGCCGGCGATCACCAGGTTCTCGATGTCGACAGTGACACTCTCCACGGCGCCCTTGGCGTGGCCGTCAAATGCAAGACGCGCCATCATCAGAGGACGGCAAGCCGCGAATTCAGAAGGTCGGTCACCAGCATGTAGCCGGGGGCATGGGTGATGCAGAACTCGGGCTTCACTGTAGCCACGACCGATTGCGGGGTGACGCCGCAGGCCCAGAATACCGGGAATTCGTCGTCACGCACCGGCACGGCATCGCCGTAGTCCGGCTTGGCGATATCCTTGATGCCGATCAGTTCGGGCTTGCCGAGATGTACCGGCGCGCCGTGCACCGAGGGAAACCGTGTGGTGACCTGCACGGCACGGATGGCATCGGCGGGCTTGAATGGGCGCATCGAGACGACCATCGGCCCGTGGAACGGGCCGGACGGCGTGCACTCGATATTGGTCCGGTACATCGGCACGTTGCTGTTGCAGGTCTGGTGGCGCAGTTCGAGGCCGTTCTCGATCAGCGCTTCCTCGAACGAGAACGAGCAGCCGAGCACGAACGATACGAGATCGTCGCGCCACACTTTCTTGAGGTCGTTCACTTCCTCGACGAGTTCACCCTTCTTCCAGATGCGGTAGCGAGGGATGTCGGTGCGGATGTCGAGATCCTCGCCCAGCGCAGGCAGGCGCGGGTCGCCCGGTTCCGAAGACGCGAGCAGCGGGCAGGGCTTGGGGTTAAGCTGGCAAAAGCGGGCGAAATCGGCGGCAAATTCCTTGGGCAGGATGGCGAGATTGCCCTGCACATAGCCCGGCGCCATGCCAGAGGTCGGCAGGCGGTGGCCGCCGGCGCGGATTCGACGGCGGGCGTCGCGACCGGTTTCGCCCCGCAGCGTTGTGATCGTGGTGTCCATCATCGCCTCCTATACGTGCTGGCCGCCGTTGATCTGGATCTCGGCGCCTGAAACGTAGCTTGCCCCTTTTTCGCAGAGAAAGTGAATGACGTCGGCCACTTCATCCGGCGTGCCGAGGCGGCGCATCGGAATTTGTTCCTCGACGATCTGCTCGGTTCCCGGCGAAAGGATCGCGGTATCGATTTCTCCCGGCGCGATGGCATTTACGCGAATGCCGCGCGGACCGAAGTCGTGCGCCATCTCACGGGTCAGCGCGGCCAGCGCCGCCTTCGAGGTGGCATAGGCCGATCCGGCGAAGGGATGGACGCGACTGCCGGCGATGGACGTTACGTTGACCACGCAGCCGCGTGCCTCGGCCAGTTCCGTCATCAAGCCGCGTGCCAGCGCGACGGGCGCAAAGAAATTGACGTTGAACACCCGCTGCCAGAGATCGAACTGGGTGTCGATGGCACCCAACCGGCGGCCGGCCTCATTCTTCGGCGAGATCGCCGCGTTGTTGACCAGGGCGTCCAGACGACCACCACCGAGGCGCTCGCGAATGTCTTCGATGCCGCGGCCGACATCGTCTGGTTTCGCCAGATCGATCTGCACATGATTCTTGTCACCGCCCGGCCACGGGCAGAGCACGCTGAAGGGCTGGCGTGAAACCGTGATCACCCGCCAGCCGCCGGCGCTGAATTTTTTGACCGTGGCGTGCCCGATGCCACGGCTGGCACCGGTCAGGACCAGGGTCCGGGCATTGTCGTATTGGGTCGCGGGCTTCATGGCGGGCTCTTTTCCCAACAAGTGAGAGGCGATCCTACTCCGCCTCGGCGTCAATATCGCGGCCGTTGTTGGCGGCGCCTCGCCGACCTGGTCGGGTCGGACGACCATAAGCAGTGGTCGCAGCGGCATCATACCGCGACCTGTTGTGGGCTCCAGTTTTGTCGACGAATTGTCTCGTAACCCATTGGGATTGAAACATTTTATTGAATTCAAGTACCTTCGAGGATATCTTCTTTTTGGGGCTAGCCAAATATTTCGGGCTGTTCGGCTGTTTTTGACGAAGCAATTTTGGGAGTGGTTCGCCATGTCAGACGAACGCCGGGCACACGAACCGACGCCATACTTGCAGACACGGCCTGCCACCCTGCTGACGGCCATAGGGCATTGCGCGGCGATCATAGCCATGCAGCTGGTTTCCGAGATGCGCGATTTTGGCTCCGGCCGGGCGGCTGCGCCTGTGGTTGCCGGCATACGCTGAGCCTGAGCGGTTGAAGTTCGGAGCGCGCTGCCTCGGGGTGCTTGTGCGCCTGCCCGGGAACGCGCATCTAGGGCATCAGGTTATGCGTGCCCATGTCACATGAAAACGATCAGGCCCTGCCGCTCGGAACGCGGCTCGGCGACTATCGGCTCGATGCAATCATCGGGCACGGTGGATTCGGTATCACCTATCGTGCCTTCGACACCCAGCTCACCAAATTCGTAGCCATCAAGGAGTACTTCCCGGTTGAGTTCGCCGTCCGACGGCCGGATGGCGAGGTGGTATCGCGCGGTGCGCGCTTTGCCGATGATTTCGTCTGGGGCCGGGAACGGTTTCTCGACGAAGCCCGCGCCTTGGCGCGGTTTCGTCACGCCCACATCGTCCCGGTGCTCCGCTACTTCGAGGCCCACAGCACCGCCTACACAGTCATGGAGTTCGAAGACGGCCGCAGCGTAGCGCAGCTACTACGGGAGCCGAAGCGCCGGTTGCAGCCTGACGAAGTGACCCGCCTTGCCGAGGGGCTGTTGAGTGGGCTGCGCGCCGTGCACGCTCAAGGTTTTCTTCACCGTGACATCAAGCCATCGAACATCATCGTCAGGCATGACGGCGTACCGGTCCTCATCGACTTCGGTGCGGCACGTCAGGCCATGGGGGGGCGCACGCGAACCCTGACCAGCATTCTGACGCCGCAGTACGCGCCCATCGAGCAGTACGCCCTCGACGGCAAGCAGGGTCCGTGGAGCGACATCTATTCCGCTGCGGCGGTCTTGCATCACGCTGTCGCCGGCATCCCGCCGCCGGAGGCGGTGAGCCGGGTCGGCGCCGATCCGTATCGACCCCTGGCAGTGACGCAGGCGGATCGCTTCGATCAGACACTGCTCGTTGCCATTGACCGTGGGCTTGCGTTCGCGCCGGATCAGCGACCACAGACCGTCGCCGACTGGAGTGTCATGTTTGGCGCCCCGCTGCCGCAGGCCGATGATGCGCTGACTCAGCGGTTGCCGGGTGCGACCGCTGCACCACGCCTCGGTGGTGTTCGCCGTGAAAGCGGCAAGCCCGTTTCGTCTGTGCCACTGCCGTCGCCACCACCACCGCCGCGCTCACGGCGATCTTGGGCAGGACTCTGGGCGATCGTCGCGCTGCTTGCCGTTGTGGCCGTGGCGCTTTGGCGAATTCAGCCGGAACTACGCGACGTATTTGCCGTCGCCCCGCCGCCGGATCGCCCCGCGGCTGAGGCACCGCCGATTCCGGTCGTGACACAGTCGCCGGCTTCGCCATCGCCATCGCCTTCGTTGCCCGCCGGGCCGTCTGTCGCTCCTGCCGCGACTTCGCCGGCCGCGGCGCCGACGCAACCACCTTCTCCGGATCGTTCGGCGCAGAAAGCGTTGATGGACCAGGCCCAGCGCTCGGCGTCCGAGGCACGTGCGGTGCTCGATCGTGCCGACGAGGCGTCCAAGGCCGCGCGGTCGATGGCGGGCGAGGCGCGCATTGTGGCGGCCCGCGCTGCCAGCCCCGCCCTCGAGAACGTAGAGCGGCTATCGTACGATGGCGGCGCCAGCTATGTCGGCCAGGTCGTGGCCGGCAAACGCCAGGGTCTTGGTGTTGCCGATCTGACCAACGGCGAGCGTCAGGCGGGGGACTGGGATGCCGATCAGCTGAACGGTCTTGGCATCGTGCGGCTGGGTAACGATACGCGCTACACTGGACAATGGCGCGCTGGCCAGTCGACGGGGCTCGGTGTTCGTGAGAGGCCGGGCATCGAACGCGCCGAAGGAAACTTCGTCGCGGGGCGTCTGGAAGGCTTGGGCGTTCGTCGTACGCTGGCTAAGCCCAGCCTCGTGCAGTCCGGTGAATTCCATGCCGACATGCTGGATGGCCCAGGGGTCGAAACGCTCGGTGACGGCGAACGCTACGAAGGCGGCTTTCGCGGCAACCGGCGGCAAGGCTACGGTCAGGTCACTGGTGTCGACGGCCAGGTGCGTGCCGGCTTGTGGGAAGACGGAAAGCTCGTCGATTCAGCGCCCTGAGCAGATGGCATGGAAGTTGCGGCTCCAGGGTCGCAATCCACTCCCCTGGCCCCTGTGACAAAAACGCTGTCCGTACTGCTGATCGACGACAATCCTGCGCGTGCCGACATCGTCGAGACAGGCTTGCGCAACGCTGGCTACATCCTGCTCGCGCGACTCGACGGCACGCATGACCTTCCCGCGCGGGTCAGCGCCCTGCGGCCGGACGTCATCGTCGTAAGTATCGACAGTCCCAGCCGCGATTCGATTGAAGACATGCGTCGCAGCACTGAGCAACAACCGCGGCCGATCGCGCTGTTCGCCGATCGGTCGGACCCCGCAACAATCGCCGCGGCCATGGAGGCGGGCGTCTCGGCCTATGTCGTGAAGGGATTGGCCGAAGACCGTGTGCGGTCGGTCGTTGATGTGGCCGTTGCCCACTTCAATTGCTACCACTCGATGCGCGAGGAGCTCGATCGTGCCCGGCTTTCCTTGGTAGAGCGCAAGATGGTCGACCGGGCCAAGGGGCTGCTGATGGAGCAAAAGGGGCTCGCCGAAGAGGCCGCCTATCGACTGCTGCGTAAGCTCGCCATGGATCAGAACAAGCGCATCGGCGAAGTTGCCCAGGACATCGTCACCTACGTCAAAGTGCTCAAATAATAAGCTCGCCGTGATGGCTGCGAGATGGTCATGCTGCGCATGCGAGCGCCATGCCGCGCCTGCTGGACCCGCCCGGGGTCGCCGGTACAATCTCCGCCAAGAGAATAAAATACATTATAAATCAACTAATTAGATCGTCGACGGCGCGGCGATGGCCGATCTGAAACGACCGAAGCTGACGCTGAGGATCATCCCTCTCGTTGACTGCGCGCCGGTCGTGCTGGCGAAGGAACTGGGTGTGTTCGGCCGCCACGGACTCGAGGTCGAGATCTGTCGCGAGGCATCATGGGCCACCAAGGTCAATGCCATCATCAACTGTCATCTGTTGACGGGGCGTATCGGTCGACCGGGTATGGGGCCGTTCTCGATCACCGGCCAACCCAACGCCATGGGCGGCAGGGAGGTTGGCGCGCTCAGCAATACGCTGGCCGCCCACATGGACTTCACTCCCGAGGATGTCGCCCGCGTCGGACGCTTTTGGAAAAGCTCCCGGATGGCGCAACGGCCGGGGTTGAAGGCAGTCGAGCTGTTCGAGGCGGTGAAGTCCGGTCGGATCAAGGCGGTGTGGGTCATGGCGACCAATCCGGTCGCCAGCCTGCCCGATGCCGCATCCGTGCGTGCGGCGCTGCGGGATTGCGATCTGTCGATCGTTTCCGAGGCGGTGCGCGCCAGCGACACGGTCGATGCCTGCCGTATCCGCTTGCCGGCACTGGCGTGGGGCGAGAAGGACGGCACAGTTACCAACTCCGAACGCGGCATCTCACGCCAACGCCCGTTTCTGCCCGTACCGGGCGAGGCGCGTCAGGACTGGTGGATTGTCGCCGAGGTCGCGCGCCGCCTGGGTTTCGGACAAGCCTTTGAGTGGACAAGCGTTGCGGACATCTTCCGTGAGCATGCCGCCCTCTCCGCTTTTGAGAATGGTGGAACCCGTGGCTTCGATATCGGCGCTCGCGCCGACTTGAGTGATCGCGACTATGCGTCCCTGGCACCGTTCATCTGGCCGGCCCGCGCGGACCGGGCGTGGACCGGCGCGCGCTTCTTCGCCGACGGTGGCTTCCTTCATTCCGACGGCCGGGCGCGATTCATCGCGACGGTGCCACGCGAGCCGGCCCACGCGCCGAGCGCCGCGCAACCGCTGCGCCTCAACACCGGACGAGTGCGCGACCAGTGGCACACCATGACTCGGACGGGGAAATCCGCCCGTCTCGCCGGCCATCGGCCCGAGCCGACGGTCGAGCTGCACCCTGCCGATGCGGCCGTCCGCCGGCTTGTGAACGGCGATATTGCCGAAGTGGCGAGTGACTGGGGACGGGCCGTGCTGAAGGTACATGTGACGGACGCCGTGCGGGCGGGCGAGGTGTTCGCTCCCATGCACTGGACGGCGCAGATTTCGCGGGCCGGTGCCATCAACGTCGCCGTCAACCCGGCTGTCGATCCGATCTCCGGTCAGCCCGAGCTGAAGCACACACCGGTCGAAATTCGCCGTCTAGATATGCGTTGGCATGGCACGATTCTCGCTATCAGGCCGGTGATGCTGCCAGAAGTGACCTATTGGACGCGAGTGAGAGGCGCCGGCTATCACGCCTATCTGTTGGCGGGGGAGCAGCCGCTCGCACTTGCACAACAGGCCCTCTCGGCGGCCGTGAGTGCAACCAATCCCGGACCGTGGCTGAACGGCGAACTCGGCGTTCGTGCAGTGATCAGCGATGGCCGGCTCGAAGCCATGGTGATGCTCGGCGAGTCGCGGGACGAAGCGGCGCGCCAGCGGCTGGCTCCATTTATGACAATGGACCAATTGCGCGTCGAAGATCGCAACGCGCTGCTGAACGGGGGCAACGCGGTCGATCGTGGCGACGATATCTGTGCCTGCTTCGGAGTGTCATGTGCGTCGGTAAAGGTGGCGATTGCCGACGGCGCGATCACGCTCGATTCAATTGGTGCTGCCACTCGCGCCGGCACCAACTGTGGTTCCTGCCGCCCGGAACTCCGGACACTTCTGCGCGCTGCGCGGACTATGAAGGCTGCGTGATGCGGACGTTCCCCCTTTTCATGTCGTTGCAGGAGCGGCGCGTACTGGTCGTTGGCGGCACCGAGGCTGCAGCGCGCAAGGTCGAGTTGCTGTTGTCCGCCGGTGCCCATGTAACGTTGATCGCCGACACGGTCGTGGGTGAGATCGCCCAGCTTATCGACGAAGGCCGCATCTCCTGGTCGGGCCGGGCTTTCGGCGACGAGGATCTGGTGGGGGCGTCACTGGTCATCGTTGCGAGCGACGACGAGGCTGTGCAGGCGCGCGTGTCGCACGCCGCGCAACGGAGCTGTGTTCCGGTGAACGTCGTCGACCGACCCGGTCTCTCCAGCTTCATCATGCCGGCGATCGTCGACCGCGCGCCGATCACCATCGCCATCTCGACCGGCGGTGCCGCGCCGGCGCTGGCGCGGCGGCTGCGGGCCGAGATTGAGCAGGCGATGCCGGCAGCGATCGGCCGACTTGCGCGCTTTGCCGAGGTCTTTCGCAAGCAGGTGCGCCGTACGCTCGATCAGTCGCGCACCCGCCGCCGCTTCTGGGATCGCGTGTTCGAAGGCCGCATCGGCGAACTGGCGCTGGCCGGCGACGAGATCGGCGCGCGGCGAGAACTGATCCGGCTGCTCGATAGTACGCGCCATGAGACCGGTTCTGCTGCCGGCCCAACGCAGGGGATGGTACATCTCGTCGGCGCCGGTCCCGGCGATCCCGATCTGCTGACGTTGAAAGCCCACCGCCTGCTGCAGCGCGCCGATACGGTCGTCTACGATCGCCTGGTCTCGGCTGAAGTGCTCGCCATGGCGCGACGCGACGCGGAGCGGATATACGTCGGCAAGCGCCGGGCGCATCACTGCGTACCACAGGAAGAGATCAACGATCGCCTGGTGGCGCTGGCCCATGCTGGCAAGAGTGTCGTGCGCCTGAAGGGTGGCGATCCGCTTGTTTTTGGCCGCGGCGGCGAGGAGATCGAAGCGCTGACCCGGGCGGGCGTGGCCGTCGAGGTCGTGCCCGGCGTGACGGCTGCCTTGGGCTGTGCGGCCAGCGCAGGAATCCCGCTCACCCATCGCGATCATGCGCAAGCCTGCGTCTTCGTGACGGGGCATCTGAAGGATGGCAGCATCGATCTTGACTGGCAGATGCTTGCACGACCGCGACAGACCGTTGTCATCTATATGGGTGCCGCGACCCTGCCGGTGATCGTCAGTCGGTTGATCCAACATGGACGGTCCGCAGCAACGCCGATTGCCCTGATCGAAAATGGCACGACCGATCGCGAGCGCCGCGTCGTTGGTACGCTCGCCACCATCGAACGCCGGGCGACGCACGCACGACTGACGGGGCCGACGCTGTGCCTGGTGGGTGAAGTGGTCGGCTTGGCCGGGGCCCAGTCTGGAGAGACCCAGCCTGGGGATTTTCACTTTGAGTCGCGAGTCGGTCTCTGATATGTATGTCCGTGATAAAAATACAACAACCCGGGGCGGGGATGCGGTTATTTGCGTTGAGCTTGGCGGCAGTGCTGGCGTTCGCTGGCACCAGCGCCGCCCAGACCAAGTCCGCGGGATCGACCACGCCTGAAGTCGTGCGCAGCACGCCGGCCAGTGCGAAGACGGCGGTCCCTTCCAAGAAAGTCGTTGTCCGAAAGGCGGCAGCTGCTCCGACCGTGCAGCGCGGCTCTTCTCGAAGCGCGGCAAAGCAGCGAACGACTCCGGAGACCCTGCGCGCCGCGCGCTACGGTGGTTTCGCACCGGCACAGCCGCCCGGACCACCGCCACCGCTCGACACGGTGAGTCCGCGCAGCCTCAGCCTGATCAGCTTCAACACCAAGGAGACGCTTACCGTCACCTATTGGTCGAACGGCGCCTACCATCGCGATGCGCTGAACCAGTTGAACCACTTCCTGCGCGACAGCCGCGACAACGCCCTGACCGAAATGGATCCGCTACTGTTCGATGTGCTGTGGCATACGGCGCGGATCGTGGGTTACGGAGGTTCGATCGAGGTGCTGTCAGCCTACCGGTCGCCCACGACCAATGCTTGGCTGGCCAGCGTCAGCCGCGGCGTGGCGCGTGACAGCCAGCACATGAACGGCAACGCCATGGATATCCGCCTTCCCGGCGTGTCGGTGTTCAAGATCCGCCAGGCCGCACGGTCGCTCCAGATGGGCGGGGTCGGCTATTACCCGCGCTCCGGCTTCGTCCACCTCGATACCGGTTCGATCCGCTACTGGTAGGGCCGGTGGCGGCCATCGAGATCGTCGAAGGCGACATCACTCAACTCGACGTCGACGCCATCGTGAACGCAGCCAACGAAAGCCTGTTGGGTGGTGGTGGCGTTGATGGCGCCATCCATCGTGCAGCCGGTCCGGATCTGCTGGCCGAGTGCCGCAGCCTCGGCGGTTGTCCTACCGGTGAAGCCCGGATTACCAAGGGCTATCGGCTGATGGCGCGCCATGTGATCCACACCGTCGGCCCGGTCTGGCGAGGCGGCGTGGCCAACGAGCCCGAACTTTTGGCGAAATGCTACACCAACAGCCTGGCACTTGCTGTTGTCCATGGCCTGAACAGCATTGCCTTTCCGGCGATATCGACTGGTGTTTACGGCTACCCGAAGGAGCCGGCGACCAATATCGCCGTGCGCCAGGCCCGCATGATCCGCATGCCTGAGCGAATCATCTTCTGTTGCTTCGACGCGACGACCGCCGAGCTTTATCGCGAGATCATTGCCCGTACCGCTTAGCGTCGCGCAGAAATTCCAGCTCTTCCGCCGTGCTCGTGCGTCCCAGCACTTCGTTGCGATGGGGGAAGCGGCCGAAGCGGGCGACGACATCGCGGTGCTCTGCGGCTGATTGCAAATTTTCTTCGCCGCCGATCGTGTCGAACAGCGCGCAGGCCATGAGCTGGTCGGCCAGCACCTCGCTGTGGCCGAACGGCATATAGAAGAAGAGCCTGTGGTTGGATCCGAAGGCTGCGGGATAGAAGCGGGCGAGTGCGAGCCGCGCCGTCTCGATTGCTTTTGTATCGCCGCAGAAGGCGCGGGCGGAACGACGGAAGCAGTTGCGTGGGAACTGGTCGCACAAAAGGATCAAGGCCAGTGCCCCTTCCGGCGAAGCCTTCCAGGCATCCAACCCGCCAGCGACCGCGCGCTCGGTCGCGGCCCCGAACCGCGATACGATCTCGGCATCGAACGCGGGCGTGCTTCGCCACCAGATGTCGCGCGGCAGGCCGTGGTCGGGATCGGAAAGCGGCAGAAACCAGAAATCGATGATGTCGCGGATGGACGGAGTGTCGGTCATGGGTTTTAGATAAGCCCAAGAAGCCGAGGAGGGAAGCCGCGTGGCCAAGGTCAAGAATGTTCTGTTCATCATGTGTGACCAGCTCCGTGCCGATCACCTGTCATGCGCCGGCCATCCGCATCTCAGGACTCCGGCAATCGACGGGTTGGCAAAGCAGGGAGTGCTGTTCTCGCGTGCCTATGTGCAGTCCGGCGTCTGCGGCCCCTCGCGCATGAGCTATTACACCGGCCGCTATATGACCAGCCACGGCGCCACCTGGAACCGCGTGCCTCTCTCCTTGCGCGAAAAGACCATCGGCGACTATCTCCAGCCCGCCGGCATCCGCGTGGCACTGGCCGGCAAGACCCATGTGCTGCCGGATCTCGACGGCCTCCAGCGCTACGGCATCGAAGGCGGTTCCGCCGTTGCCGCTCTCATGCGTGCCGGCCGCTTCGAGGAGCTCGACCGCTACGATGGCCACTCACCGCCCGGCGACGAGAGCGGCTACGCCGCCTACCTGCGCAGCCAGGGCTACAATTCCGACGATCCCTGGAGCGACTATGTGATCGCTGCCACCGGTCCGGACGGCGAGAAGGCCTCCGGCTGGCACATGCGCAACGCCGGGCTGCCGGCGCGCGTCGCCGAGGAGCATTCGGAAACTGCCTATATGACTCGCGAGGCCATGCGCTTCATCGACGGCATGGACGACAAGCCGTGGTTCCTCCATCTCAGCTATGTGAAGCCGCATTGGCCCTACATGGCGCCGGCGCCCTATCACAACATGTACGGTGCCAAGGACTGCCTGCCGCTCAACCGCGACAAGTCCGAACTTGAGGGGCAGCATCCGGTACTTGCGGCCTACCGCCAGCACGAAGAATCGGTGTCGTTCGGCCGCCCCGACGCGCGGGCGACGGTCATGCCGACCTACATGGGCCTGATCCGCCAGATCGACGACTGGCTGGGCCGCCTGTTCGATCACCTGAAGAAGGCCGGCCGCTTCGATGACACGCTGATCGTCTTCACCGCCGACCACGGCGATTTCCTCGGCGATCACTGGCTGGGCGAAAAGGAGATGTTCTACGAGGAGGCGCTGCGCGTGCCCTTCATCGTCTACGATCCGGATCCTGCTGCCGACGCTTCACGCGGCACCGTCGACAGTCGATTCGTCGAGGCAATCGATGTCGTGCCGACGGTACTGGCCGCGCTCGGTTTGCCGGCCCACGAGCACCTCGTCGAAGGCCGTTCGCTGCTGCCTCTGCTGCGTGGCGGCAAGGTGGAGGCCTGGCGCGACGCCGTGTTCTCCGAACTCGACTATTCCTTCCGCGAGGCGCGGTTGATCCTGAAGCGCGGCCCCCGCGATTGCCGCGCCATCATGGTTCGCACCGACCGCTGGAAATACGTGTGGTGGCAGGATTTCAGGCCGATGCTGTTCGACCTCGCCAACGATCCGCAGGAGCGGAGCGACCTTGGCGCCAACGAGTCCTACGCCCACATCCGTCGCGAGATGGAAGGCCGCCTCGATGGCTGGCTGAAGGCGCGCAAGACGCGGGTCACGGTCGACGACGCCTACGTCGAGGCCCGCACCGCCACCCACAAGAAACACGGAATCTTCTTCGGGGTCTGGTAGGCGAAGGGCGCGACGGCGCGCGGGGTCACGACCACGGCCGTCCCGTTCGCCTACCGGCTCGACTTGACCGGGTGTGCCCGCAGCCCTGCCTCGTTCACTTCGATGCCCCAGCCAGGGCCGGTCGGCAGGATGAAGTCGCCGTTCTCGATGACCGGCGGGGTTTTCACGAAGTCGTCGCGCCAGGTCACGCTGTCGATGTCGATCTCCATGATGCGGAAGTTGGGCACGGCGGCGCAGAAGTGCGCGCTGATGGCGCTGGCAAGATGACCGTAGAAATTGTGCGGCGCTACGTTCACCTCGTAGACCTCCGCCATCGCCGCGATCTTCAGCGACTCGTAGAAGCCGTTCCAGATCACGTCGACGATGGCGGTATCGAACGAGTAGTTCTCGAAATAAGGCCGAAAATCGCGGCGTTCCAGCAGGGTTTCGCCCGAGGCGATCGGGCAGGGCGAGTCGCGACGGATCAGCGCGATGGATTTGGGATCGTGCGCGTCGAGTTCGAGCCAGGTGAGCCCGGTCGGCCCGACGGCCTCGGCGATGCGCCTGAAACCTTCGGTGCGGAAATGGAAATTGAGGTCGAGCATGATGCCGACATCGGGCCCGCAGCCCTTGCGGAAGGCCTCCACGGTTTTGGCGGCGCTGCGGGCGATGTAGGCGTCCCAGTTGCGCTCGGGAAAGCCGCGACCGACGACGAAGCCCGGCCGGTAGGCGCTGATCAGCCCGTCGGTCTCGATGGCGATGTTGGTCTTCAGGGCCGAGAAGCCGCGCGCCTTCACTTCGGCGCCGACCTTGGTCATGTCGTCGTAGGTCCGCACCGGCGGCGTGCCGACCAGCTCGGCATTGCGCATGCGGTAGGAGCCGCAGTGCGACCAGTAGACCGGGATACGATCGCGCAGCTTGCCGCCGAACAGCTGATAGACCGGCACTCCCAGCGCCTTGCCCTTGATGTCGAGCAGCGCGTTCTCGATCGCCGCGATCGCCTGGCGCACGAGCCCGCCGCGCGACTGGGTCGACTTGGTCGCCAGCACGGCATTGACCAGCTCGAGGTCCATCGGGTCCATGCCGATCACATTCGGCATCAACGCCTCGATCACGGCGGAAAGACCGGGACTGCCGAAGCTTTCGTTGTATTCCGACCAGCCGACGGGACCGGAGTCGGTCACGAGCTTGAGAAACGAGAAGCTGCGCCATCCCGCGTCGCACTGAAAAACCTCGTAGGCCTGGACTTTCATCGTTTCCCCCGATGGTATTGTTGCGGTCCAGACTGGAGCATCGCTGCACCCGGGACAACCTTGCCCCGCGGCCGAAGATTTCTGGCCGACCCGGCCGCGGGGGACGTAGACTGCGGCCGCCACGATGGGCGGGGAGTGACGATGAAGTTCGATGACGTCCGGCGGTTTTGCCGCATGATCGAGGCGACCAGCCCGCGCTGGGTCCGGGTGTTGTTTCTCGCCAGTCTCGGTGCCGTGTGGCTTGTCGAGCTGGATCGCCGCTTCTACAGCCTTGGCGAATTCAGCCTGCCCTATATCTTGCTGAACTATTTCGTGGCGGCGTCCACCGGGATCTTCATCGCCACCCGGACCTGGGGCGCGTGGCGCCGCGACCGGCAGTCGTTGCGATAGGCCGGATCGGCGGAGAGAAGCCTGGCGATGTTCAAGTCCATTCTTGCGATTTCCGAAGGCGGGCCGGAAGCGGCAATGTCGTTCGGTCTCGCCGCCCGGATCGCCTCCATGTTCCGCGGCACCGTCGATGCCATTCATTTCTCCGAATCCCGGCCCGGCGATGCCGACATCGCGGCCCAGGCCATGCCGTTCCTCAAGCGCCAGACCGACGACCGGCAGAAGGCGCGCGCGCGCGAGTCCGAGCGCGCCTATTGGGAACTGATCGCGCCGCTCACCGGCACCACCTTCGCCGGCGGCCGCGGCGTCACGCGCGACCAGCTCGTGGCGATGGCGCGTTACGCCGACCTCCTCCTGCTCGGCCGGCCCGGCGCCGACGCCGAGAACATCGCACCGGCGACGGTGCACACCGCCCTCCACGATTGCGTCTGCCCGCTGATGATCGCCCCGCCCAATCCCGACCCCGCGCCGATGACGTCCGTGGTCGTGGCCTGGAACGGCAGCGCCCCGGCAGCGCGGGCCGCAGGCTTCGCCCTGCCGTTTCTCGAAAAGGCCCGCAAGGTCACGATCGTCGTGGCCGGCGCCGCGCCGGACGATGTCGGGACACCCCATCTCCTGCGCACGCTGGACCGCCATGGCGTCGCCGCCACGGTCGAGACCATCGATCCCGGCGCCGTCTCCGGCCGTGCCCGCGGTCGCGCGCTGCTCGACTACACCCGGGCCAAGGGCGCCGACCTGCTGGTCATGGGCGCCTATGGCCATGGCGGGATGTCGACTTTCCTCGGTCTCGGCGGCGCCACCGCCAAGGTGATTTCATCCTGTCCGGTACCGCTGCTGCTGGCCCACTGATGCAGGCCCATTGACGCAAACCCCTGCTGCAACACGGCAACTTTCTCCATCGGAGGCGAACGATGACCAACCAGTACGACCGCAGCGCCGAGGACATCGGCAACATCGTCGAGCTCGAGCACGTCAATCTCCGGGTCGCCGACCAGGGGCTGGCGACGCTGTTCTACGTCAGCGGCCTTGGCCTCACGCGCGACCCCTACATGATGACCAGCGTCGACAACATGTGGATCAACGTCGGGCGCAGCCAGTTCCACCTGCCGACCGGCACCACCGCGCAGCTGCTGCGCGGCCGCGTCGGGCTGGTGCTGCCCGACCGCGAAGCGCTGCTGGTGCGGCTGGGCAATATGCGCAAGGCGCTGGCCGGCACGCGCTTCGATTTCGTCGAGCATGAAGACCATGTCGCCACCACCTGCCCGTGGGGCAACACCATTCTCTGCCACGATCCGGCGCCGCGCTTCGGCGGCATGACGCTGGGCATGGCCTATGTCGAGTTCGACGTGCCGGTCGGTGCCGCCAAGGGCGTCGCCGGCTTCTACGACAAGGTCTTCGCCACCCGCGCCACGGTCGAGGACAAGGCCGCCCACGTCGCCGCCGGCATGGACCAGGAACTGGTCTTCCGTGAGACCGCGCGGCCGGCGCCGGCCTACGACGGCCATCACATCCAAGTCTATGTCGCCAATTTCTCCGGCCCGCACAGCAGGCTGGCCGAGCGCGACCTCGTCACCGAGGAAAGCAACCAGCACCAGTACCGCTTCGAGCACATCGTCGATCCCAAGTCCGGCCGCAAGCTGTTCCAGATCGAGCACGAGGTCCGCAGCCTGCGCCACCCGCTGCACGCCAGGCCGCTGCTGAACCGCAACCCGCGCCAGACCAACCGCGCCTATGTCCCGGGCCGCGACGGCTGGGTGCCCGAGGCAGCGCTGGCCGAGATGGACGATCCGCGCCGCGCCGCCCGCGAACGCCGCTTCGAGGAAGTCACCCGCCGCCGCGCCTCGTAAATCCAAGCCAGGAGCAACGACCAATGCCCGATCTGTTCGAGACCATCGAGAACTGCCGCGCCATGCGGCGGCTGAAGCCCGATCCGGTGCCGGATGAATTGATCGCCAGGATCCTGCGCGCCGGGGCCTGCGCGCCCAACGGCGGCAACACCCAGAAGTGGCGCTTCCTGGTGATCAAGGACCGCAAGATCAAGGACGCGGTCTCGGTCTGGTACAAGAAGGCGTTCGACGAGGTGATCGGCCCGCGCTACCGCACCGGTGAACCGCCGCCGGGCGTGACGAAGGAACGCTACCTCCGCCAGGTGGCCGCGGTGGAATATCTCACCGACCACTACGCCGAGGCGCCGGTGTGGATCGTGGCCTGCCTCGAGGACGGCCCGACCCCCAACCGCATGGCCGGCGCCTCGATCTATCCGGCGGTGCAGAACATGGTGCTGGCGATCCGCGCGCTGGGCCTCGGCACCACGCTCACCACCCGGCACATGCTGCATGAGAAGGAAGCCGATGCCGCGCTCGGCCTGCCGGCCGGCGTCCACTCCTACGCCATCCTTCCGGTCGGCTGGCCGATGGGCAAGTTCGGCCCGGTCGGCCGCGGCCCGCTCAAGGAGATCGTCTACCAGGACCGCTGGGGCGAGCCTTACGCCGGCGTCTAGCCACTCCGGGATGCCGGTTTTTGGCACAGCTCGTTGTGCCACGCGTTGTCCATTCCGCTGTGCCAAAAATCCTGGTCAGGCCGTTGATCCAGCAGGCGAATCGCCCCGCGATCGGCTGTGCCGCCGGCCCCGGCGACTTCGGCTCATCGGTGTCCGAGAAAATGACGACGGGTGGGGCGCTCCATCGGGAGCGTGGGAGATGCGGGTGGCCGCGGGCAGGTCTTCCGGAAACGAAAAAGGCCGGCGCATTCCAAGCGCCAGCCTGACATGAACATAGTCCAGGACCTGCTGAAATGTCAAATATCGACTCAGCGCAAAACCTCTGGATATTTCGACGGATCGATTTGATAATTGCACTTGTGGCGCAATAACGATCGGTGGAGGGTTTCATGCGACGCCGGGTTTTCGTTGCAACGGCGGCGGCGGGTGCCGCGTTGCTGCCGGGAAGGGGCATCCCGCAGGCCCGGGCACAGGCGCCGGCTCCGGCGTGGGAAGACATCGTCGGCCCGGGCGGGCTCTACCGGCTGCGGATGCCGAAGGGCTACCGCTTCCTGGCCAACCCGCGGCCGGACGGCGGCACCTTGCGGCAATACACCTTCACCTTCGCCGACAGGGTGTTGCTCGATTTCATGGTCACCGACTTCGTCGGCAACGAAGCGCACCTGCCGGCGCCGCCGGCCGAGCTGGCGAAGCGCCTTGTCGCCATCCAGGGCGGCATGGAGAAGAGCTGGCCTGGTGCCACCGTGCTCGAGCAGGGGCCGATCCAGCTTGGCGCGGTCCCCGGCCGCCGCTTCGTCCTCGGCGTCGAGCAGGGCCGTGGCGTGCTGAGCGCGCGTGTCTATTTCTCGCCCAAGGCGCTCTATGTCCAGGTGGCGCACGCGCCCGCCGGCGCGCGCCAGGATCCGGCCATCGCCTTGTTCATGGATTCCCTGAGCCTCGCCGGATAGCCGGGCCGTCTTTGTCCTCCTGCACTCAGGAGCCGCCCAGGATGCGGATGCCCGCCATCAGGGTCGCGAGGTCGTTGGTGACGGCGATCAGCGCCTCGTCCGGGCTCCGGACATGCTCCGGCAGGCTCTGGCCGGCGGAATCGCAGGCGGCATCGGCATTGAAGGCGAGGAAGTCCTTGAAGCCCGCGATTGCCGGGATCAGCAGCTTGAAGCCGCCGTCCACATCGTAGGCATATTTGACGCTACGCCAGAAGACGCCGCTGCCGGTGTGATAGTTGCTGGGATCGCCGCCGGGCGCGTTGGGATTGTTCGGATCCCACCAGTCCCTGAGTCGGCCGCCGGGCACCAGCGCGCCGGTCCCGTCCTTGCGTTTGGCGGCGATGTAGTAGAGCGCACCGCGCAGCAGGGCGGCGGTGCGAATCTGCAGCAGGTTTCTCAGGTCGTTGTCGTTGGGGTTGGCCTGCAGGTAATCAGCGAAGGCCGCGACGACGAGGCCTTGGTCACCGGCCCAGGCCAGCTTCGGCCGGTAGGCCCACACATTTTCTTTCGGACTCTTGTAGGCGGGCACCCGTTCGCGGATGAAGCCGACGACATGGCCGTCGTTGTTCTTCCAGGAATGGATGAGGCCGTCGTCGTCGGGCCCGTCGCTGGCCTTGATCCAGGCGTCGAAGAAACCGTACGCCCGCTTGGCTTCCGCCGCCGCCCCCACCCGTGCGGCGAGATTGTAGTAGAGGGCGTTGGTCACCGTGTTCTGGAAGCCGCCGAGCCCATCCTTCGCCCATTGGCGGTTCGGATTGCTCAGGTCGTAGATGGGTAGGCAGAAGCAGGGCTCTGCCCATTTCATCTGTGGGATATTGTAGCTGTTGATCGTGTAGCTCCAGTCGCAGTTCCACACCCCGCCCGGGAATCGCGGCGCGAGGAGGTCGTAGAGCTTTCCGGGGTCGCCGTTTGGAACCTTGCGGGCCTGCTCGAACACGTTGGGCGCCCCGGCCATGGTGACGCCGTTCGAGGGGTGCTGGGCCTTGCAGCACTCGATCGCCATGTCGCCGACGTCGCCCTTGTCCATGAAGGCCCAGCACTTGTCGCGGACGAACTGAAACTTGCCGGTGAGGTCCGTGCCGAACAGGGGCGCGCGCGCCATGGCCCGGGAGGCGGCGAGGCCCCACCATCCGTAGTCGTCGTACCAGTGCCCGCGCGTGTCCTCGAAGGCGTTCAGCACGTCCCTGGCGAACGCGATCGCGGGGCTGGGTTGACCCTTTTCAGCCAGGTAGTCGATGGCGGTATCGAAGGAATGCCCGAGCCGCCAGAAGTTGCCCGACCAGCGATAGAGGAAACTGAACTTGGCGAAGCAGTCGTCGGCTGCCTTGCGGTAGTCGGCGATGCTGTGGCGCGGCGCGTACGGCGTGATGGCCTGGTCTTGCATGCGAGCTCCCCGGGATGTGATCGATCGACCAAGGACCGGATCAGAAACCACGCCACCGCCGGATGCAACCGGAGAAGAATCCGCGCTTCGAGTGACAACTCATGCGTGCCGCCACTATGCCTTTCCCCGGACTGGGCAGAAGAAACTAAAACTCCATCGGATCGCGGGCATTGCGCGGCGGGCAGCGGCGCGATCAGGTTGGCGATCGCGCCCCTGACGGATATCGACGCCGCCCAGCGCCTCGCCCACGAAGAAAGCCGCGTCAGCGCTTGCGCACGAACTCGGCGCGCAGCACCAGGCCCTTTATGCTGTCGTGGCGGCAGTCGATCTCCTGGGCGTCGCCGGTCAGGCGGATCGACTTGATGACCGTGCCCCGCTGCAGCGTCTGGCCGGCGCCCTTGACCTTGAGATCCTTGGTCAGGATGACGCTGTCGCCGTCGGCCAGCAGATTGCCGACCGAGTCGCGCACCTCGACGACCCCGGCCGAGGCGATCTCGGCGGCAGCCTTCTTCGCCGCCGCTTCCGCGGCCGGAATCCATTCGCCGCTGGCGTCGTCATAAACATAGTCGTCGTCGGTATCGGCCATCCGTGTCGCGCTCCTGCAGGGGAGCAAGCGGTCTACAGGCCGGGCAGTACGCCGTCACTGTGGCGATTTGGGATGAGTAAATGTCCGCCCGTCCCGCTCATGTGTCCTCTCCGCCGTACCCACCACCACCGGCCTCACTCTTCGAGACGGCCCTGTGGGCCTCCTCAGGATGAGGTTGGTGCGTTTGCGAAGGACTAGAACTCCATCGGATCGCGGAAGTGCGCCTTGAAGATGCGGTCGCGGTGTTCGACCAGCACCGGATCGAGCGCCGCCAGGATCAGCGGGTCGGTCGCCGTAAAACCCGCGCGCGAAGCCTCGCGCATCGGGCACTGCGCGGCCGGCAGCGGCGCGATCAGGTTGGCCACCGCCACCCAACAGATATCGACGGCGCTCAGCGCCTCGCCCACGAAGAAGGCAGCACCACGCGCCTGCTGCGCTTTCAGCTCGGCCGCCAGCATGCCGAGCGTGGCCGCGACCCGCGCGCCGGCCGCCGCGGCGTCGGCGGTGTTAAAGCCGTATTTGTCGATCAGCGGCGCCAGCCGGCCGGCGTTGCTGGTGGCGACGGCGCCGGCAAACATCTGCAGCCGGCGGTTCCAGCCGATGCCGCGTTCGCCCATCATCTCGTGGCAGAGCCCGACCGCCAGCGCCCGCTCCCGCGGATCGGCCGGCAGCAGGGCCGGGTCCGGTGCCAGCCGCTCGGCCAGCAGCAGGATGTCGAGCCAGCGGTTCAGCGGTTTCTCGTCCTGCCAGGCGACAACGGGCGCGCTGTTCTGGCCCGACCAGGCCGCGATCTCGGCATTGGCGCCGCCCACGTCCAGCGGGGCGGCGAGGTAGGGCAGGCGCTTGATCTCGAAGATCGTTTTGGCCGCTTGCGACCATGGGCTGGGCACGCCGCGCACCAGGACGATGCGGAGGCCGGGGTGGGCGACGATGTCGGCGGGGGGAAGGTAGGTCAGCATGGGCAACTCCTCCGGATCTTACATCGGCTATCCGCCGTCGGCCCGCCGAACTGACGCGGGAGGATAAAGCAATCAGGAACAGTTGCTATCGGGAGCCGGGCTTTCGGTCGTCCCGGTCGCCGTACCTGGGAAACTGAGGTCCAGGCAGGGGGTGTCCTTCACAGGGTGTGAAGGGATTGCAATCGCCCTTGTGATTCAACTCATGATGGCAAAGAATTGCCGCGCCGATTGAACGGCAGGGTGTGGCGACACCCGAAAGCATGTCCGCCGAATTGACGCAGGAGGGCAAATTGGAACAGTCACTATTGGGAGCCGGGCTTTTGGTTGTTTCAGTAGTCGTACTTGGGAAGTTGAGATCCAGGCAGGGGGCATCCGCCATAACGTCTGAATGGATGCAAACCGCCATTGCGCTGGGATTGACGACCATGGTGACCGCGGGCGTTGGGCTCATTGTGGTGCGGCTGGTGCAGTAGGCCTCCGTCACAGTCAGAACTGTCCCTCCGGGTTGGGGGCGCCTCGCGCGGTTGTCGCTGGGAGCGAGTAGAGACGGCTTGGGCGATGCGTCCTCCCCGGTTTTGCAAGCATTGTACTTTGAGTTTTGCCTTCGAATTAGCTCCCTTAATCGCGAACTGGAGGACTCGAATGGCGCCACTAAAGCGCATCATTGTGATTTTGGCCGTTGCTGTCGCGGCGTTCGGTTCCAACGCTGCGATGTCGCAGACTATGGAGTTTTCATGCCCGGCAGCCGGTACGAAGATTTCATTTAATAGCGGCGACTCGACCACGATCACAGGTCAAGAAGGGTTCTTCTGCAAAGCGCAGCATAGCAAGTTTGGGGCAGGTGAAACTTACGCGCTGCTCTACGGTTTCAATGCCCAGAGGCGCAGCGACCCCAACTGGGCTAAGTACATTAGCCCCATAGCAGTGGAGCGCATATGGCCGCTAGCGGTTGGAAAAAACCACAAAGGTCAGGTCACTCTGGGCGGCGCAACGTTCTTCCTAGAGTACACTGTAACCGGCATGGAAGTGATATCGACGCCCATGGGGCCGCAGAACACTTTCGTCTTGGAACTCAAAGAGACAAGCTCAGCAGGCTATCGAGCCAATCAGAAGTGGTGGATCTCGCCAGCTCTTAAGTATGTCTTGAAGGGTGAATTTGGCGATAGTATCGGGAAGCGGTCGAACTACCATGTCACCGCTGTCTCGACTCAGTAATTAAGAAGAGCGCACCGAGACAGTATATGGCGGGCGCGACTGCGGAGACGATCCTCGCATGATGCAAGCTCATCTTCTTTGCGTGAGCTTGCAGGTCAACTCAGCAGGGTTTGAGGAAATGCCATTCAGCACGCACAAGATGACCATTGGAGGATCGATGAAATTCGGCGCTTCCAGGCATTGCCGTATACGTATTTCTTCGGCGCTGTGATCGGCGGCTTCGAGTCAGGAAAATCGCTTGCCACCCTTCCGATAGGGGCGCGTCCCGTCCGTCATCAATGCGAATTCACGCGCGACGTTCGCCACAACGATGGTGCCGATAGCGGCGAGGTTCGCCTTGTCGATATGGAAGGAACGGACAGGTCCGCCGCGCTCCACCAGAGACAGAACCGCGCGCCTGTGCTGAGTGCCGTGAGACGGAGTCGTGCCTTCCTTGTGGCCGATGAACGTCTCAGTACAATCCACCTCCTCCCCTTCCGGCGTTTTCTGGGCGTTTGAGCGAGCCGGAGGCTCGCGGTCCGCCTGAATCTGATCCATCGGATCGCGGCTTGTGCGGCCGCTTGGCGAAAATTCGTCGTGGCACGCGCGGCGGGCGGCTCCTACGATACCCCTCGCCAGCGGACTTGCCTCACCAGTTCCAGCCACCGACGGGAGCGCGCCATGCAGCACAAGCTCATCTCCGGCGACAACCACATCGATCTCACCTACTGCCCGCCCGACCTGTGGTCGGCCGATGCGCCGGCCAAGTGGAAGAAGAACGTGCCGCGCGTCGAAGAGCGCAACGACGGCCAGCACTGGTTCGTCGACGACAAGGACCGCGGCATGTGGAACGGCGTCGGCCCCGGCTTCCTGCCCTACACCAAGGGCTCGTTCGGCCATGTCGACGAGATGAAGGAGGCGGGCTTCGAGTGGGACAGCTACCCCGGCGCCAGGCCGCGGCCAACCACGCCCGAGCTGCGCATCGCCGATCTCGATCGCGACGGGCTGGAGAAGGAGATCATCTACGGCTGCCTGATGATCAACGACCTGATCGACGAGGTCGATCTGCGCGTTTGGTCCAACGCCCGCTACAACGACTGGGCGGCCGACTTCGCCAAACGTTCCGACCCCAACCGCGTCTTTCCGCTGGCCATCATTCCCAACACCGATCCCGCCGCCGCTGCGGCCGAGGTGCGGCGCTGCGCGAAGATGGGGCTGAAGGGCGGCGATCTCGCCTTCAAGCGCATGGGCCTGCCGCTCTATCACCGCGGCTGGTTCGCGCTGTGGGAGGCGGCGGCGGAATGCCATTTCCCGATCTCGTTCCATTCGACCGGCTTCAAGGCGATCCGCGCGCCCGACACGCCCGAGATGGAAAAGGAATATGCCGTCCAGCACCGGCTGGTGCGCTCGGCGCTGTTCCAGCTCGACACCATGGAGGTGCTGGTCTCGGTGCTGGCCTCGGGCGCCTGCGAGAAATATCCCGACTTCAAGTTCGTGCTGGGCGAATCGGGCGTGACCTGGCTGCCCTATGTGTTCGACCGGCTCGACACCGAATATCACGACCGCGCCCGCAGCCTCGGCTTCAAGATGAAGCCCAGCGACTATTTCCGCCGCCAGGGCTTCGTCACCTACCAGCAGGACAAGTTCCTCGAGCCGATCGTGCCGCTGATCGGCGAGGACACCATCATCTGGGGCGCCGACTATCCGCACCCCGATTGCATCTGGCCGAACTCGCGCGACACGCTCACCCGCAATCTCGCCGGCCTGTCTGAGGGCGTGCAGAAGAAGATCGTGCACGACAACGTGGCGCGGCTGTATGGGCTGAACTGAGCGGCGGTTACCACGGCTACAACCGCTACGGCGGGCGTGGCGTCAGCTCACGCGACGCCAGATCGGCGCGCGCGTCTTCACCGGGTCGAGCAGCGACCAGTCGCCCTGTTCGACGTCATGGCCCCTGGGAAACGGCGAGCGCGGCTCCTGGCCGAGCGCGCGCATCACGCGGTCGTCGCGGTAGTAGCAGAGCAGCACCACGCGGTTGAGCGCATGGAGCGGCGCGCCGCCTTCAGCCTTGAAGATCGCGGCGACTTCGGCCTGCCGTGCCGGCGCGAGACCGGCGAAGGTACCGCCGGAGAGCTTTGCCAGATGGGCGAGGGCGGTGCGCGCATCGTCGAAGTCGCGCTCCAGGCTTTTCACGATGTCGGCGAGGATCAGATCGTCGTCGGCGCCGGGCACCTTGTAGGCGGCACTCGCCGGGATCATGTGGCCCGCCAGCGCGCGCAGGTCGCGGGCTTCGGCCTCGGTGAGGGTGGGGATGATCATTCGAACAGCGTCCCTTCGCCGAGGTGTTTCTTGATACTGTCGGCGATGTAGAGGGCGAGGGCCTGGATGGTCGAGGTCGGGTTCACGCCGCCTGATGTCACCCAGATGCTGCCGTCGACGATGAACAGGTTCTTTACGTCGTGGCAGCGGCCCCATTCGTTCACCACCGAGCGTTCGGGGTCGGTGCCCATGCGGGCGGTGCCCAGAAGATGCCAGCCGCCGTTCAGGATCGGGCTTTCGGTGCCGATGTTGGTGGCGCCGGCCGCCGCTAGGATCTCGCGCGCCCGGGCGTGGCCGTGCGCCATCATCCGGCGGCTGTTGTCGCCGATCGTGTAGTCGATGCGCGGCGCCGGAATGCCGTTGGAATCCTTCAGCACCGGATCGAGCGTGACGCGGTTGTGCTCCTCCGGCAGGTCCTCGCAGATGGCGCTGAGTCCGATGCGATGGTTCATCAACGTGCGATAGACCCGGTGATGGTCCTCGCCCCACGGCAGCCGGCCGGCGGCGGTGCTGGTGATCGCCTCCAGGATCGAGGGAATGCCGCGGTTGAACTGGAAGGCATAGCCGCGCACGAAATCGCGGCGCCGGTCGGTCTCGTAGAATTCGTGGCTCCACAGGCAGAGCGGCGGGCCGTGATTGCCGTCCAGCGGCTCGTCGACATAGCCGTAGGTCTGGGCATAGGGGTGGAACATCAGGTTGCGGCCGACGAGTCCGCTGGAATTGGCGAGGCCGTGCGGCGCCCGCGCCGAGGCCGAATTCAGCAAGAGCCGCGGCGTGCCGACGCCGTTGCAGGCCACGATCACCATCTCGGCCGCCTGGAACTGTTCCGCGCCCTTGTCGTCGTAATAGATGACGCCGGCCGCCATGCCGCGTTCGTCGGTGGTGATCTCGCGCACCCGGCAGCGCGTGCGCAGTTCTACGCCGGCGCGGATCGCTTGAGGCCAATAGGTGATGTCGGTGCTGGCCTTGGCGCCCTGGGCGCAGCCCGGCGTGCAGTGGCCGAGGTTGATGCAGCGCGCGCGGCCGTCGTAATCGACCGTGGCGATGGTGCTGTCGGAGGGCCACCAGTGCCAGCCGAGCCGGTTCATCGCGGCGCCGAAGCGGGCGCCCGACTTGCCGAGCGGCAACGGTGGCATCGGCGGCTGCTTGGCCGGATAGGCGGGATCGCCCGCCAGGCCGGAAACGCCCATCATGCGATCGTTCTCGGCGAAGAACGGCTCCAGCGTGGCGTAGTCGACCGGCCAGTCCTCGGCGACGCCGTCCAGCGTCCGCACCTTGAAGTCGGAGGGATGCAGCCTGGGATAGTGCGCCGTGTACATGATGGTGCTGCCGCCGACGCCGTTGAAGTTCACCACCTTGATCGGCGAGTTGGCGTCGTTGATCGGATAGTCGGTCTCGCGGCGGCGGCGGTTGGGACTGGTGGCGAAGTCGCCGAACAGGCGGGCCTCCCAGTCGCGGCCGTTGCTGGGATAGTCGGTGGGTTTTACCCAGTCGCCCTGCTCCAGGCAGACAATCCGCATCTTCGTGTCGGCCAGGCTCCACGCCACCGCCGCCCCCGAGGCGCCCGATCCGATGATCAGGACGTCGACCTTGTCGTGCATCTTGCGCTTTCTCCCGTGCGGCAGCGGCAAAGCCTAGCGTGAAGCGGGCGCCGGGTTGAATGATATTCATCACGCAGCTCACATTTCTGTGAACATTCCCTGCGCGGAAATCGCGTAGTTATCGATCCCCCAACCACCGACGGTAGGTCATGTCACCCCTGACCCTTGATGGCGCCGATGCGCGTCTGCGTGTTCGTCTGCGCGAGGAAGAACAGAACGGTTCGGCCTTCGCCTTCCGCGGCCGCCTGGTCGCCCTGGGCCTGGTTGCCGTCTGGCTGATGTTCGCAGCCGGGCCGATGCGCGTCGGTGTCGGCGTCGGTGCCTGCGTGGCGATGATGGCGTCGGCCTGGCTCGTCTATGCCGCGCGAGCCTCGCGATTTGCCAAGCCGATCCTGATCGGCGTCACGTTGCTCGACGTGACGGTGATCGCCGTGGCGACCCTGGTGCCCATCCCCGGCGCGCCGGACGGTGGCCTCTGGCTGGAACAGGTCTTCGGCCGCCGCTCGCTCTTCCTCTATCTCGTCATCTACCTCACCGCGAGCGCGCTCAGTTATTCGGCGCGCACCGTGGTCCTGACCGGTGCGGCCTCGCTTGTTGCTCTGGTGGGAAGCTTCGTGTGGACCGCGCTGGACCTGGCGCGCGCCTCCGGCATCGACCTTCTGGCCACGGCCGATCAGCTGATGGATCTGTGGCCGACGGTGCGGCTGTTGTTTGCCCGGCTGATCGGTCCCGGCTTCGTGACCCCCGAGGCCTTCCTCATCCAGCAGCTCGTCTTCATGTCGCTGTGCACCGGCTTCATCGCCGTCGCGGTATGGCGCGCCCGCCTCCATCTCGGTCGCACCCTGCTGGCCGAAAGCGGGCGCAACAATCTCGCGCGCTACTTCTCGCCCAACCTGGTCGACCGCCTCGCCGGCGCCGAGCACGACTTCGAGGCCGGCCGCGAGAGCAAGGCCACGGTGCTGTTCGTCGACATCGTGGGATTCACGCGCCTGATGGAGCGCCAGCCGCCGCAGCTCACCATCGACTTCCTGCGCGTCTTCCACGAGCACATGGCGGACTGCATCTTTCGCCACGGCGGCACCCTCGACAAGTTCATCGGCGACGGTGTGATGGCAACCTTCGGCACACCCGATTCGCAGCCTGACGACGAGAGCCGGGCGCTGCAGTGCGCGCTCGACATGGTGCGGACCGTGGACGGCTGGAACCGCGGCCGCCAGATGCGCGGCCTGCTGCCGGTACGGATCTCGGTCGGTGTCCATGCCGGGCCGGTGCTGATGGGCACCATCGG
Source organism: uncultured Reyranella sp. (assembly GCA_937915145.1). Classification (GTDB taxonomy): domain Bacteria; phylum Pseudomonadota; class Alphaproteobacteria; order Reyranellales; family Reyranellaceae; genus Reyranella. The sequence continues at coordinate 88,807 of CALDNT010000037.1, read as the reverse complement.
CAGCCGCAACCGGCTGGAGTACAGCGCTGTCGGCGATACGGTGAACGTGGCAAGCCGCCTCGAACGGCTCTCGCGCAGCCACGACGCGCTGGTCGTGACCAGCGTCGAAACCCTCGAAGCGGCCCGGGCGTCCGCTGGCTTCGAGCCGGCCGCCGCCGCGCGCTTTTGCGCCATCGGGCCGGTTCCGGTGCCGGGGCGGGGGCGGCCCGTCGACATCTGCGTCGTGCCGGCCGGGGCGGAATGATCTCTGCTCCCAAGGGCGGCGCGACTGATCCACTCTCCTTGTTCCGGGCGTATGACACCGCAAGACCCGACGGCAAGGAGACAGACCATGACCCCCACCGACACGCAGGTTCGCCGCTATCCCGAGATGCGCGGCAGGGTGGCGCTCGTGACCGGCGGCACCAGTGGCATCGGCCTCGCGGCAGCCCGGGGCTTTGCCCGCGAAGGTGCTACCGTCGTGGTTGCCAGCCGCGACGAGGCGCGCGCAAAGCAGGCGCTCAGGACGTTCGCCGAGGATGCGGCTGTTTCGTGGATCGCCAGCGACGCCTCGGACGGCAAATCGGTCGAGCGGCTGGTCGCGACCATCGTGGAGCGCCACGGCCGGATCGACTATGCCTTCAACAACGGCGGCAGCATCGGCGGCGAAGACATCGCGCTGATCGGCGACATGAGCGAGGAAAGCTGGCGCCGCACCATCGACGGCTATCTCACCTCGGTGTTCCTCTGCATGCGCTACCAGATCCCGGCCATGCTGGCGGCGGGTCAGGGCGTCATCGTCAACATGTCGTCGATCTACGGTCAGCGCGGCCATTCGATCCCGGGCGGCGGCGCCTATGCGGCGGCCAAGCATGGCGTGCTCGGCCTCACCAGGAGTGCCGCCCGGCAATATGCGGCGACCGGCCTGCGCATCACCGCGGTCTGCCCCGGCTGGGTGGAAACGCCGCCGATCGCCGAGTGGATGGCCGCCGACCCCAGGTTTGCCGCCGCCATCACCGGCATGACGCCGCGCGGAAAAATCGCCCGGCCGGACGAGGTGGCAAACGCCGTGCTCTTTCTCTGCTCCGACGCCGCCTCGGCGATGATCGGCAGTCCGCTGGCGGTCGACGGTGGCTTTCTCGCCTGACGCCGTCGGCTCAGACGGCGTCGCGACCGTAGTAGAGCGTGACGGCGTGCTGGGCTTCGGCGAAGAACAACCAGCGCTCGACGAAGATGCCGAAGGTGCCCAGTGCCGCGGCCACGAAGGTCGCGGCCAGCGCCGGTCCGCCGGTCGAGAGCAGCGGCACGAACGACAGCAGGCAGGGCAGGGCGAAACCCAGCCCCAGCGCGATGCGCCGCAGCCGGGTCGCGTGCTTGCGCGCGATCTGGAAGCCCATTTCCTTCAGCAGGTAATTCTCGGACGTGTGCGGCGCCTCGAACAGGCGGACCTTGCCGATGGCGCCGAGGCCGGTGGCGCTTTCGGCCGTGCTGGTGGCCGGTGCGGCGTCGATGAAGCGCCAGTAGGCGAGCTTCAGCACGGCGGCCAGCACGACGGCGGCGATCGCCAGCCCGTTGATCGCCGGCCGCGCGCCGAAGATCTGCAGCACGAAGGCCAGCCACAGCGCGCCGCTCATCAGCGCCAGCGCCAGGTAATTCGGCACGACCCAGCGGTTGTGCCAGCGCGGTACCGGCTTCAGCGACCGGTAGATCATCGCCGTGCAGAAGACGGTGACGACGGCGCCCAGTGCGGCCAGCACGCCGGCGGCCGGCGATACCGTGCCCAGGAACACCCAGGCGAGGCCGAACAGGCCGGCCGGGATATAAGTCACGACCGAGGCCACGCCTTCGCGCGACAGCCACGAGGTCCGCCATTGCGAGAAGGCGCGCCAGGCGCGCTGCTTCTGGCCGAGATGGAACATCGACGACAGCAGGCCGGCCGTGATGGCAGCCAGCGCCAGTGCGAGAGCCGCAAATCCGAACAGCGGGTCGCGTGAGACCACGCCCAGCGGCGCGAAGACGCCGAGCAGCGCCAGCAGTCCGTAGCCGGCGCCCGAGGCGGTCGTAAAGAAAATCACCGACAGCGAGGGATGCACGTCTTCTCCGCTGGGTCCGGCCGGACCCTATTCATGGGAAAGCAGTCGATCGAGCCAGCCCAGCAGGCCGTCGGCCTTGGCGGCCACCGCAGGTGCCAGCTGGGCCGGCGCCCCGGTGCAGCCGGCGCCGTGCTTGTGCGGGCGGGGCGGCAGGTACTTGTTGGTCGGCGCATAGCCCATCTCGGCCATCAGGTCGAAGCCCTCGCGTTCGGCGACCAGCTTGGAGACGGCGGAGTCGGGATCGCCAAGATCGCCGAAATGCCGCGCCGAGGCCGGGCAGGTGGCGACGCAGGCCGGCACTCGATCGGCGGGATCGAAGGTCTCGTTGTAGATGCGATCGACGCACAGCGTGCACTTCTTCATGACGCCGGCGTCTTCGTCGAATTCGCGGGCGCCGTAGGGGCAGGCCCAGGAGCAGAGCTTGCAGCCGATGCAGAGATCCTCGTTCACCAGCACGATGCCGTCCTCGGCGCGCTTGAACGAGGCACCGGTCGGGCACACCGTCACGCAGGCGGGCTCGGCGCAGTGCAGGCACGAACGGGGGAAATGCACGGTGCGGCCGGTCGGGCCTTCGCCCACTTCGTAGGTGTGGACGCGGTTGAACCACACGCCGTCGGGATTGGCGCCGTAGGGTGCCAGATCCGTGAGCGGCGCCGCCGGGCCGCCGGAATTCCATTCCTTGCAGTTGACGGCGCAGGCGTGGCAGCCGACGCAGATGTCGAGGTCGATGACCAAGCCCAGGCGCTTGGCCGAGGGCTGAGCGGGCAGGCTGGTCATTTGCTCTCTCCGTGCGCCGCCGCCCGGAAGCCTTCGCCGTAGCGTAGCACGTCGGGACGTTCGGGCATGTGGGGCGGGTTCGGCAGGGCGGCGAACTGCGGCTCGCTCACGCCGGCATCGGCCGCCACCTTCTCGATCCTGACGCGCAGGTCGTACCATGCCGCCTGGCCGGTCACCGGATCGGAGTTGCCGTAGCGATGGCCATCGCCGCGCTCGGGCAGCAGCTCCGAAATGACGTGATTGAGCAGGAAGCCCTGCTGCGATTCGCCGGCCTTGGGCGCCAGGTTCCAGGCGCCGGACCGCTTGCCGATGGCGTTCCACGTCCAGACCGTGTGCGGATTGACGCCGTCCATCAGCTTGGCCTGGGCTTTTATGCGCCCGTGATGGCTGGTGACGGCAACCCAGTCGTCGTCGGTGATGCCGAGCCGGGCCGCCGTCGCGCGATGGATGTGCAGGCGGTTGTCGCCGTGGATCTGTCGCAGCCAGGCGTTCTGCGAACCCCAGGAGTGATACATCGCCATTGGCCGCTGGGTGATGGCGTGCAGCGGGAAGGCATCGCGCGCGACCTCGGCCTCCTCGAACGGCATGTACCAGAGCGGCAGCGGATCGAAGTAGGTTTTTACGCGCGCGCGGTGCTCATCGGGCGGCTGCACCTCGCCATGGCCTTCGGCGGCGAGGCGGAACTTCTGCAGCACTTCGCTGTAGAGCTGCAGGGTGATCGGTTCGGGTTTGTCGATCAGCCCCATGCCGACCGCCCATTCGAGGTAGGCGCGATTGCTGTGCTTGAAGTAGCGGGCTTCGGCCGGAACTTCGTGGCGCCAGAAACAGGTGTTGGCGACATAGGCGTCGAGCTGGCCCTCGTTGACCGCACCCACACCCTGCTTGTCGCCGGCGGCGCCGCGCCAGCCGGCCAGCATGCCGACACCGGGCTTGCGCTCGTGATGGACCAGATAGTCGGGGAAGCCGCCGGGATAGCGCGGGCTGCCGTCGTCCTTGACCAGGCCCGGCAGGCCGAGCCTGGCGCCGAGGTCAATCAGCACGTCCTGGAACGGTCGCACGTCGCGATCGGGTGGGATCACCGGCTGGCGGATCGCGTCAGCGACGCCGTCGGCATCGGAGATCGGCCGGTCGAGCAGCGAGATGCAGTCCCAGCGCTCGAGATAGGTCGTGTCGGGCAGGACGAGATCGGAATAGGCCACCATCTCGCTGGCATAGGCGTCGGAATAGATGATGTGCGGGATCTTGTAGTCGCCGGTCGCCGGATCCTTGTCCGTCAGCATCTCCATGGTGCCGGCGGTGTTCATCGACGAGTTCCAGCTCATGTTGGCCATGAACATGAACAGCGTGTCGATCTTGTGCGGATCGCCCGCCCAGGCGTTGCGGATGACCTGGTGCATCATGCCGTGGGCGGCCAGCGGCGCTTCCCACGAAAATGCCTTGTCGAGGCGGCGCGGCGTGCCGTCGGCCTCGACCAGCAGATCCTGCGGCGACGTCGGAAAGCCGAGCGGCGGGCCGGGCATCGGCTTGCCGGGCTGGATGTCGGCGGCGCGGCCCGTCGGCTTGATGCCGGGCGGGGTGGGGCGCGGAAATGGCGGCTTGTAGCGGAAGCTGCCCGGTGAATCGATGGCACCCAGCATCATCTGCAGGATGTGGATGGCGCGGCAGGTGTGGAAGCCGTTGGAATGGGCCGAGATGCCGCGCATCGCATGCATGGCGACCGGCCGGCCGACCATCTTGTCGTGATGCCGACCGGCCCAGTCGGTCCATGGCTGGTCGATCTCGATCGTCTGTTCGAAGGCGGCATGCGCCAGCTCGGCGGCGATGCGCCGGATCGTCTCGGCCGCGATGCCGGTCTCGGCCGCCACGGCATCGGCGGCATATTGCGGTTCGAGGCAGCGCCTGGCCACGAGATGGAAGGCCGGCACGGCAGTGCGCCCGTCGGCCAGCGTAACCTTGCCGGCAAGCTGCGGCACGACGTTCGCCTGGTTGGCGGGCGCGATGGTCTTCGTGGTCTCGTCGAACACCAGCGGCTGGCCCTGGGCGTCGCGCACGAACAGGCCGTTGTCGGCGGCGCCTTCGTCCTGGATCACCAGCCACGACGCATTGGTGTAGCGGCGGAGATAGTCCTCGTCGATCTTGCCGGCCAGCAGCAGCTCCTGGATCAGCGCCAGGATGAAGAGACCGTCGGTGCCGGGGCGGATTCCGACCCATTCGTCGGCGATCGCCGAATAACCGGTGCGGATCGGATTGACCGACACGAACTTGGCCGCACCCTTGGTCTTGAGCTTGCCGAGTCCGATCTTGATCGGGTTGGAATCATGATCCTCGGCGACGCCGAACATCAGGAAGTATTTAGTGTTCTCCCAGTCGGGCTCGCCGAACTCCCAGAACGAGCCGCCGATGGTGTAGAGCCCGGCCGCCGCCATGTTGACCGAACAGAATCCGCCATGGGCGGCGTGGTTGGGCGTGCCGAACTGGCTCGCCCACCAGCCGGTCAGCGCCTGGCTCTGGTCGCGCCCGGTGAAGAAGGCGAGCTTGCGCGGATCGCTGTTGCGGATGGCGCCGAGCCAGCCGGTGGCGATAGCCATCGCCTCGTCCCATTCGATTTCCTCGAATTCGCCGCTGCCGCGCGGGCCCACCCGCCGCAACGGCTTCTGCAGCCGGGCCGGCGAGTAGTGGTTCATGATCCCGGCCGACCCTTTGGCGCACAGCACGCCCTTGTTCACCGGATGGTCGCGGTTGCCCTGGATGTAGCGGATGCGGCCATCCTTGAGATGGACCTTGATGCCGCAACGGCAGGCGCACATGTAGCAGGTGGTGAAGGCGATGCGGTCGGCGCTCGGGACATCGAGATCGAGCGGCGCCTCGCCATTCGACTGTCCATGCGCCCCTGGGCGGCCCTTGATCACTTCCGCCTCGTTCGGCATCGCTTGCTCCTTGAAGCAGATTAATCTCGCCGCTCGCTCATCAGAAGCAAATTATTCTCCGCGTGCCGCAACAGCCGCGTACGACGGCAGCGGTTCGATTCAGATGCCACAGGGGTGTTCCGGCTTTCGAGGCCGGTTTCGTTAGGCGAAGCGGATGTAACGAGAGGCGGACATGCCGTGTCGACCGCCGTCAGCAGCCCTTGCAATCGGTTCGATGGCCCGTCAGTCGAGGAGTTCGCGCAGCACGCGGCCGGTCGCGGTAACCGCGAGCAGGACCGGCGCCTCGATCTCGTCCTTGACGGTGGTCTTGGTGGCGGGAGTGTAGCTCATGCAGTCGAGCGCCACGAGATCAGGCCTGTGACGGCCGAGCCGGCGGGCGGCGGCCGTCACCTCCGCGGTGCCAGCGCTCGGCACGACGGCCTCGAAGACGATCTCGAGGCCGGGACGCGCCCACTTCTTCGTCAGCTTCTCGCCCTGCTCGGCCAGCGGCACCAGCAGGCCGAGGCGGCCCCGCGGCAGCAAGCCTTCCGCCAGGCCGGCGAGCACGCGCGAGGGAAACAGCACGTTCTCGTCGCCCGGCATCGGCGGGAATTCGCCGGTGCAGGCATAGACGATGGCATCGCAGCCATCGGCACGCAGGCGGGCCAGCGCTTCGGGTGAACGATCGATGACGGCCTGCTTAGAAATCTTGACGTCGCGGCCGCCGCGCAGGCTTGTGTAAAGCGTGTCGGCACCGCTGAGCGGCGGCAGGGCATCGACCTCGGCGTCGGAGAGGCCGTCGAGTGCGCCACGCAGGACGATCCTGGTGTCGGGCGGCGCATGGGCCGCGAACAATTCGGCGATGTCGTCGCGTGGCGCCTGACCGATGGTCACGATGCCCAAGGTGCGTGTCATGTCTCAGCCCTCCAGGGTGACCGCATCGTGATCATTCCAGGTGAGCCCCACCGCATCGCCGGGTGCCCGGGAGGCACGCTCGCCGACGTGCGTCTCGCGCACCAGCATGGACTGGCCATCCGCCGCGCGCACCCGGAGCAGCGTTGAGCCGCCGAGGTAGTTGGCGGTCTCGACCTTGCCCGAGACCCTGGCGTCCGGCGATGCCACCAGCCGGATTTTCTCCGGACGCAGCGCCCGCGGCAGCCCCGCCGTCTCCAAGATGTTGATCTCGCCGATAAAGTCGGCGACGAAGCGCGTGCGTGGCTGCTCGTAAATCTCGGTCGGTGAACCCACCTGTTCGACCTTGCCCTTGTTCATCACCGCCATGCGGTCGCTCATCGCCAGTGCCTCTTCCTGGTCGTGCGTCACGAAGACCAGCGTTACGCCTAGCCGCTTCTGCAATTCCTTCAGCTCGAACTGCATCTGCTGGCGCAGCTTGCGATCGAGCGCGCCCAGCGGCTCGTCACACAGCAACACCGGAGGCTCGACAACCAGAGCGCGGGCAAGCGCCACGCGCTGCTGCTGACCGCCCGAGAGCTGGGAGGGTTTGCGCCCTTCGAGACCGGTCAACGCCACCTGGGCGAGGGCTGCCTGCACGCGGCGGACGATCTCGGGCTTGGGCACCTCGCGCATACGGAGCCCGAAAGCCACGTTCTCTGCCACCGTGCGGTGGGGAAACAGCGCGTAGGACTGGAATACCATGCCCATGTCGCGGCGGTGCACCGGTAGATCGGTGATATCGCGGCCGCCGACATGGATGCGGCCTGAATCGGGATGATCGAAGCCCGCGATCATGCGAAGGCTCGTCGTCTTGCCGCAGCCCGACGGGCCCAGCAGCGAGAAGAACTCGCCGGCGGCGATATCCAAGGTGACCGCATCGACGGCCACGACACGGCCGTCGAACGTCTTGGTCACCTGCTCCAGTCGGATGGCGGCGGAGGTCACTAGCCCTTCAGGATCTTGGTGACGCGCGCGTCAATGTCTTCCTTGCGCGCGTTGTACCATTTCCAGTCGGGCTGGATCAGGGTGGCGACCTTGGCCGGCGTGGTCAGCAGCCGGGCGTCGTACTTGGCGTCGAGCTTCACCTTCTTGCTTGCAGGCGAGTACCACACCGCTTCGGCCAGCAGCTTTTGCACGTCGGGCCGCAGCATGTAGTTGATGTAGCCGAAGGCTAGGTCCTTGACCTTCGAGCCCGGTGTCACGTTCAGCACCTGCTCGAGCGCCAATACACCCTCAGACGGGCCGGCGAAATCGACCGGCTGGTTCTGGCCGTCGTAGCGGTAGACGCCGGAATCGTGGATGACCCCCATCGAGACCTCGCCCGACAGCAGCATCTTTTCCATCTGGCCGGTGAAGTCGACCAGTTTGATCGGCTTCAGCGTCTCGAGCGCCTTGTAGGCGGCGTCGAGGTCGGTGAGGCCCTTGCCGTAGACCTTGCCCAGCATCATGAAGTGGGCTTGACCCAGGCTGTTGACCGGGATGATGTAGCCACCGCGGGAGCCTGCGAGCTTGGGGTCGGCAAGGTCCTTCCACGAGGTCGGCTTGGCGAGGCCCTTGTCGGTGCGGAATCCCAACCCGATAGCGCTCGTGAAGATGGTGACGCCCACGATCTTGTCACTCACGGCATAGGGATAGACATCGGCCACGTTGGGCACTTCCTTGGCGGTGATCTTGTCCATCACCAGCCCCTCGACCAGCGAACTCCACTGTTCGTTGGAGTTGGTGTGCAGCACGTCGTAGATCGGGTCGTTGCGCGGGCTGGCCTGCAGCTTGGGCACGAACGGAAAGGCCTGGTCGGCCGACACGGTGCACTTGAACTCCTTCTCGAAGGCCGGCAGGACCGTCGCCTTCATGACATCGCCCCATTTTCCGCCCCAGGTCGTGATCTTGAGTGTCCGGGTCTGGGCATGAAGGATAGACGGCGCGCCGACCGCGGCGATCGCCGCGAGACCCGCACTGGCCCGTAGCGCCTGGCGTCTTGAAATCTTGTGTCGTGATATCATGATAACCCCCTCTGTTCCCGTTAGAGCTTAACGTAGGCTTTGAGGCCGATCAGCCTCTCAAGCACCAGAACCACCGAAAGTGCGAGCAAGATCGAAACCATCGAGGCCGCCGCGATGGCGCCGTCGAGGTCGAATTTCATGTAGTTGAACAGCACCACCGGCAAGGTCTCGCCCTTCGGCACCACGAGGAACAGTGACACCGGGAACTGGTCGAACGACACGATGAAGGCGAAGACGCCGCCTGCGAACACGCCTGGGCGGATCAGCGGCAGGGTGACCTCGAAGAAAACCCGCGCCGGGCTGGCGCCCAGCACGGCGGCGGCCTCCTCGATGCGGCGGTCGAAATTGTGCAGGACCGCCAGGGTGGTGCGGATGACGTAGGGCACGGCGACCAGCGTGTGGGCCAGGATCAGGCCCCAAACCGGCCGGCCAATGCCCACCAGCAGGTAGGCCTGGAAAAGTGCCAGGCCGGTCAGGATGGCGGGCAGCATCAGCGGCGACATAAAGAACGCCGTGAGGAAGGTGCGACCGGGCAGGCAGCCGCGGACCAAGGCTAGCGCGCAGGCCCCGCCGATCAGGACCGACAGTGCCAGCACAACCGAGGCGACCCACAGCGACAGCCACAGCGCGTTCATGAATTCGTCGCTGGCGAAGAACTTCTCGAACCAGCGTAGGCTGACGCCGACCGGCGGGAAAGAGATGAACGGTGTCGGATTGAGCGCGAAGATCAGCACGATGGCGATCGGCGCCAGCAGGAAGACGAGCAGCAGTATATTCAGCGCGAGATAGGCTGCATGCCCCGCATCGAACGGCCGCTTGTTGGTAGCACCGCTCATGCCATCCCCTGCTCGCCCGACAGCCGGGCGAGGATGCGGTTGTAGGCGACGACGATGACCAGCGACACCAGCAGCAGGATGACGCCTAGGGCGCCCGCGAAGTTCGGGTTGAAGCTGGTGCCGACCTGCTGGGCGATCAGCATGGGCAGCGTCAGCACGTTGGTGCCGCCCATCAATGAGGGCGTGACATAGGCACTGATCGACAGCGCGAAGACCAGCAGAGATCCGGCCAGGATGCCGGGCAGGCTGAGCGGCAGCGTGACCTCGACGAAGGCCCTGAGCCGGCCCGCCCCCAGGCTGCGCGCGGCCTGCTCCAGCCGTTCGTCGATGCGGCCGATCACGCCGGTCAGCGTCAGCACCATGAAGGGCACGTAGATATGGACTAGCGCCACCACCGTGCCGAACTCGTTGTACATCAATGGCAGCGGCTTGTCGGTCAGGCCCCACTGGATCAGCAGCGTATTGATAACGCCCTTGTCCTGCAGGATGGTCATCCAGGCGAAGGTACGCACGACGATGCCGGTCAGCATCGGCGCGATCACCGCCATCAGGACCAGCGCGTGGCCGAGCCGGGACTGCATGCGCGCCATCCAGTGCGCCAGCGGGTAGCCGATCAGCAGCGCTACGATCGTCGTTATGAGCCCGATGCGCATCGTGGACCACAGTGCGTCGTGGTAGATGCCCGCCGTGTCGAAGAGAAAGCGTTCGTAGTGCCGCGTCGTCAGGAAGGCGTTGGGATTGTTGGCGGGATTGCCGGAGAACAAGGACATCGCCGCCATCACGCCAAAGGGCAGGATGAAAAACAGGACGAAGAGCAGCGCGGCGGGCGCGACCAGCCAGGCGATGGGAGACGGGCGCGCCCAGGTGCTCATGTCGCGGCGGTCATGTCGTCGCCGCGACGTCGCCCACGACGCGCACGCGCACGCGCACCGAATTCCCGGGCAGGTAGGCAAGCGGCATGTCCTCGCTCTCGATCGTGTGCAGCGTCGTGCGGTCGGCGCCGGCCGCGACCGCACGGTCGTTGGCGATGCCTTGTGCGGCGGCAATCGCTTCGACGCGGGTCATGTCCCTGAAGATCTGGTCGCACTCGCCCGACACCTGGGCAATCGCGGCACCCACGGCATTGGCGCAATCGCCGTGCTCGACGTGGATCACCTGGCTTACGCCCGCGAGCTTCTCAGGAATCAGGAAGGCACCGCCGCCAACGGCGATCAGCGGAACATCGCCCGCCTCCGTCTTCATGCGGTCGATCGCCTCCTCGGCGAGCCGAGCGGCTTCAGTGAAGACTTTGGCGCAGGTCGCGGCATCGAAGTGCGCCACTTTCGTCCGGTCGCCGAGGTCCAGCCGACCGGAGGCGATGGCGATGTCGGTTGTCGTGAGCTGTTGGCCGCCGAAGGCGATGCCCTCGTGCAACAGGCGGTACCCGACCGATACCGGGCCGACCTTCAGCGGCTTCAGCGCGACATGGCTGCCGCCACCGAGGCCGATGGAGAGGAGATCGGGCATGCGGAAGAGCGTGCGCACGCCGCCGACCTTCACCACCGAGTTGGCCTCGCGCGGAAAGCCGAGCTTGAGCTGCCCGACGTCGGTCGTCGTGCCGCCGACGTCGATTACCATCGCATCGCCGATCCCCGAAAGATAGGCCGCGCCGCGCATGGAGTTCGTTGCCCCCGAGGCGAAGCTGTAGACCGGAAGGCGCCTTGCCTGACCTGCCTCTGCGACCGTGCCGTCGTTCTGCGTGATGAACAGCGGCGCCGCGATGCCGGATTTGCGGATCGCCTGCTCGAAGGCGGCGATGGTATCGCGCGCCAGATCGGCGAGTGCCGCGTTCAGCAGGCCGGCATTCTCGCGCTCCAGGAGGCCGATGCGGCCGAGATCGGCGGAGCAGGTGATAGCCGCGTCGGGCACGACGGCCGCGACCAGCTCGGCCGCGCGGCGCTCGTGGCTGGGATCGAGCGGCGAGAAGATCGAGGAGATGGCGATGGCCCGCAGACCCGCGGCCTTCATTTCCTGGGCGGCGCGTGTAACCGCCGCTTCATCGAGCGGCATGAACGGTCGCCCGTCATACTCATGACCGCCTTCGACCATCCACACGCCACCGCGTACGAGAGCCGCGAGATCCTCCGGCCAGTCGCAGAACGGCGGCAGCGAGGCGGAGGCCGGCATGCCGAGACGAAGGGCGGCAACCTTCGTGAGACTGCGGCGCTGCACCACCGCATTGATGAAATGCGTCGTGCCGATCATCACGCCATCGATGCGCTTGAGTTTGCCGTCGATCCCCATGAGCTCGCCGGTCGCGCCGAGCCTGCTGAGCGAGTCGAGAATGCCGGCGGTGACGTCCTGGCTGGTCGGCGCCTTCACGGCCCCCGCCACCTTGCCTTCTTCGATCAGAACGGCGTCTGTATTGGTGCCGCCGACGTCGATGCCGATCCGTCTCATGAAAATACGCTCTTGAACTCGATGTCGTAACCGAAGGCACGCGGGCCGACATGCTGCAGGCCCTTCGGCGAAAGAAAGACCGGCGGCGGCGGCAAGGCGATCACCGTTACACGCTGGCCGTAGCGGATGGTCTCGGTGCCGACCGCCTCGCCTGACACCGAATCGAGCACGCAGATCAGGTCGGGCGACATGGCAATCGGCTTGCCGTCGAGCCAGGCCACAATCCATTCGTTCTGGAAGTTGATCTCCATCGCCGCGCCACGATACTCATCCATGCCGTCGAACCGCGTCCGGCCGCGCAGAAAGCCTTCTGTGGCGCGACGTTCGACGTCGGCCACCTTGCCCTTGTAGAGCACCTTGCCGGGCTCGACCGACAGGATGGCGGTGATCGGGTCATCGTGGCGGCGCTGGGCCTCACGCACGGCATGGCCGATGGCGATCGCTTTGGTGGTGGTGCCGTGGATGCCCCATTTCTTCACTTCGGCGCCAGTGCGAGGCGCCTTGCAGGTCGACGCAATCGATCCGTACTCGGTGCAGATCTTGCGACTGACCCGCTCCATCCATTTCCACGTCGGTACTTTTTCGACCACCGATTCGAGGCCGCGCACATCGACGGTCGTCAGCGGAAAGGGCACAAGGTCGCCAACTGCGACCGAGGTCATCTGCGCCTCCGGGTAGGCGCGCCCCATCATGTCCGAGTCGATCACTGGGCGCTTGAGGTGCGCGGCGGCCATCAATGGCTGGATCGAATTCCCGCCGCCGATCTCGAGTGCCATGATTCCGCGAAAACGATAGCGCGTGTGACGCTCCATCAGATCGACCGCGCGGGCGATCGTCTTGCTGTCGGTCAGGCGCTCCTGTCCGACCAGCGGCGCGCCCATGTTGGAGACCGCGGCGACCCAGTCGTCGTCGGCAAGCTCGTCCGACGGCATGAGCTGCACGCGGTAGCCCTCCTTGTATAGGGCGCGCATGTTCAGGAGGCCGAGATAAGGGCTGCCGCCACCGCCGGTGCCCAGCACCCAGGCGCCCACGGCCAGCGATTCGACATCGTCGAGCGTTATGTCTTTCAGGGGCATGGCAGGGGCATGGTCTGGTGCTTCCGGCGACGACGCTCATTCTAGAACAGGGCGATGGCTCGCCGAAGCAAGGCCCTGCAAGATCGGGACCATCGAACCGGCGTGCCCACCCCGTGTTCACTCATGTCTAGAGGGCTGCTAGACCGATATCTATACGTGCGAACACTTATGCGGAGGGACAGGTGGGGACCAAACGCACGCCGCGCGTCGCCATAATCACCATGGGGCAAACGCCACGCCCCGATGTCCTGCCTGAGCTTCGCGCGCTTCTCGGCGATGTCTGCCTCGACGAGTTCGGTGCGCTCGACGGCGTTTCCGACGCGATCATTGCGAAAATGGCGCCACGGGCCAACGAGCTGAGCTTCATGACCAGGTTACGCGATGGCAGGCACGTCATCCTCGAGGCCAGCTTCGTGACCAAACGAACCGAGGCATTGGTCGAAACGGTGGACGACCAGGGCTACGACCTGCTCGTCCTGGCGATGACGGGACTACAGGCCCGCCCGCAGACGCGAACGCTCCTCGTCCACGGCCAATACGCGCTCGATGCCTGGATCTCGGCCCTGACCACCGGTAATTCGCGAATCGGCATCATCTATCCGCTGACCAGCCAGCGCGCGACCTTCAGCGTCAATGACCACGCCACGCTACTGCAAAGCTCGCACGCGACCATCGGTGGCCATCACGGCACCGACCTAGCGGACGCGATCGGCCGTGTCTCTGGCGCCGACCTTATCATCATGAACTCGATCGGCTACACCGCGGAGATGGCGCAGCAGGTCGCGCGGCCGAGCGGCAAGCCCGTCGTCACCGCCTGTCGGATCATCGGCAGCACGGCGCGGCTGCGATTAGCGGAGATCGCCGGCAAACCCCTCGACCTGTCAGCCAGGACCTATACCGGCGCCGAACTGCTGAAGCGGTTGCCGCCGACCGGAGAGTCGCTGACCCGGCGGGAAAGCGAGGTGCTGGTCCACGCTCTCGAAGGCGCCGCCAACAAGTTCATTGGCCGGGCGCTCGGGATCAGCCATCGAACCGTCGAGATCCATCGCTCGCGCGCCATGCTCAAGCTCGGCGCGACATCCGCCGCCGAATTGATTTGGCGTGCACTTACCCAGCCCGAACGCTAGGGCACCGCCCATCCAGCCGCACCTTGCCCGGCGATGATTCTGGTCCAGGCCTCGGCGCTGATAGAGCCCGCCAATCGATCCCTGGGCCAAGGTCGAGATCGCGGCGCCATTCGCGATGGTTCGCCAGCGCGTAGTTCAGCGTCAACCGACAACAGGATGGGGCATTGCCGCCGCGTTCCCGGCTTTCTATTCCAGCTCGGCGGCCTCGATCAGCCAGGGTTCGTGCTGGGCGGCCTCGATCCATTCCTTCATCGCCGGATGGGCCAGCACGGCGGCCGCGTAGGCCTCCGAATCGCTGTCGAGCGTCACGCCGTAGGTGCGGAAGCGGGTGACGACCGGGGCGAACATGGCATCGGCGGCGCCGAAGGTGCCGAACAGGAAGCCATCGTCCTTGGGCGAGGCGCCGGCGAAGCGCTTGCGGCAGTCGCGCCATATCGCGGTGATGCGCTCGACGTCGGCGCGCACGCCCGAGGTCAGGCCCTTGCCGGGGTAGGAGGCGCGGATGTTCATCGGCATGTTGGCGCGCAGCTCGGCGAAGCCGGCATGCATCTCGGTCGAGATCGAGCGGGCATGGGCGCGTGCCGAGACGGTCGGCGGCCACAGGATCGCCTCGGGCTTGAGGTCGTTCAGATATTCCCCGATCGCCAGCGACTCCCAGACCGCGAGGCCGCGGTGCAGCAGTACCGGCACCCGGCCCGACGGCGAATGCTTGCGGATCGCCGAGGCCGTCTCCGGCCGGTCGAGCGGGATCACGATCTCCTCGAATTCGACGCCGGCGGCCTTGACCATCAGCCAGCCGCGCAGCGACCAGGAGGAATAGTTCTTGTTGCCGATGACGAGCGTGAAGTCCGCCATACGTCCCCCTTGAAATGCCTCTTGTCTTGCCAGCCGCTCGCTTTGGCCGGCACTCTCACTCTGTTGCACTACAGATTGGTGATCATGTCCATGCCGATACCCTTCGTCGACCGCTCCTCTTCTTCGTTGCCCGTGCAGTTTGTTGCCCAGCCGAGATGGCGGTCGTGGCTCAAGGAGCTGAGCGCGGCCCGGCGCGGTTGGGTCGAGTCGCTGCACATCGCCGGCGAACCGGGCGATCTCGTCGTCCTGCCGGGGCGCGACGGCCGCGCTTCGGGGGCGGTGCTGGTGGTCTCGGCCAAGCCGACGCTGTGGGATTTCGGCGGGTTGGCCACCCGGCTGCCGGCCGGCACCTGGAAGCTGGCGTCGGACGCCGGGCCGGTGTCGATGACCGATGCCGCCATCGCCATCGGGCTCGGGGCCTGGCGGTTCGAACGCTACAAGGCCAGGAAGACCCGGCAGGGGCCGCGCTTCGCCTGGCCGGAGGGCGCCGACCGGGCGCGCGCGACGGCGGCGATCGAGGCGATTTCGCTGGCCCGCGATCTCATTACCACGCCGTCGTCGGACATGGGGCCGGCCGAGCTGGCCGAGGCGGCGCGGGAACTGGCCAAGGCGCACGGCGCCAAGTGCCGGGTGATCGTGGGCGAGGATCTGCTGAAGCAGAATTATCCGATGATCCATGCCGTCGGCCGCGCCAGCACGCGCGCGCCGCGGCTGATCGACCTGGTGTGGGGCAACGAGAGCGCTCCCAAGGTGACGCTGGTCGGCAAGGGCGTGTGCTTCGACACCGGCGGGCTCGACCTCAAGCCCGCCACCGGCATGCTGAACATGAAGAAGGACATGGGTGGCGCTGCGACCATGATGGCGGTGGCCGCGATGGTGATGGCGGCCCGGCTGCCGGTGCGGCTGCGGCTTTTGGTGCCGGCGGTCGAGAATTCGGTGTCGGGCAACGCTTTCCGGCCGCTCGACGTGGTGCCGACGCGCAAGGGCATCTCTGTCGAGATCGGCAACACCGACGCCGAGGGAAGGCTGATCCTGTGCGATGCCCTGTACGAAGGTGCCTCGGAGAAGCCGGCGATGATGGTCGACTGCGCGACGCTGACGGGGGCGGCCCGGGTGGCGCTGGGCACCGACCTGCCGGCCCTGTTCTGCAACGACGACGGGCTGGCCGACGATCTGCTGGCGGCGGGCCGGGACGTCACCGACCCGATGTGGCGGATGCCGCTGTTCGCCGGCTACCGGCGCCTGCTCGACAGCAAGGTGGCCGACATCAACAACGTCTCGGCCGGCGCCTTTGGCGGCGCGATCACGGCGGCACTCTATCTCCAGGAATTCGTGCCCGACGACGTGCCGTGGGCGCATTTCGACATGATGGCGTGGAACAACACCAGCCGGCCGGGACGGCCCGAAGGCGGCGAGGCCCAGGCGGCGCGGGCGATCTTCCGCACCATCGAGAACAGGTTGGCGCGATGATCGTCAGAAACTGTGCGACCCGATGGACCGGTAGCCGTCGTCAGTAGCCGGTTGCCGGGTCTACCGTGTGGATCAGCGGCTCGCCGGCCCGCATCCGCCGGATGTTCTCGATCACCCCGGGCGAGGCGGTGCGCGGGTTGGTGGCGCCGGCGATATGCGGCGTCACATGGACCGCGGGGTGCGTCCAATAGGGATGGTCCGGGGGCAGCGGCTCGGTGTTGAACACATCCAGCGCCGCGCCTGAAAGCTGCCCAGAGTCGAGCGCCACCAGCAGTGCCTCGTCCACGACATGGCCGCCGCGCGCCATGTTGATCAGGTAGGCGCCGCGGGGGAGTGCAGCGAAGGCCTCGGCATTCAGAATACCGCGCGTGTCGCGGGTGAGCGGCAGCACGTTGATCAGGATGTCGCTCTGCGCCAGAAGTCTCTTCAGGCCATCGGCGCCATGGAAGGTCTCGATGCCGGGCAGGCTCTTCTGCGTGCGGCTCCAGCCGGCGGTGGGAAAGCCCAGGGCGGCGATCTTGCTCGCCGTGTCCTGGCCGATCGTGCCCAAGCCCAGCACGCCAACACGGCGATGTATGGTGTCGACGAAATCCTCGGGCTTCCACTGCTTCGCGCGCTGCGACGCGGCGTACTTGTCGATGTCGCGGTGATGGCGCAACGCCCAGTAGATCGCATACTCGCTCATCTGGCCCACGAGGCCGGCGTCCATGATGCGCACGATCGGCACGCCCGCCGGCAACCTGTCGTCGGCCAGCAGATGATCGACGCCCATACCGAGCGAAACGATCAGCGTCAGGTTGGGAAACGAGGCGATCAGCCCCGGCGGTGGTTTCCAGGCCAGCGCCACCTCGATGCCGGCCCTGTCGCCCAGCCCGTCGAGAGTGCGGAAATCGAGCGGGCCCAGTCCCGCCTCCAGCGCCTTCTTCCAGAGTTGCCCGTCGGTATCGCGGCTGATGTAGGCAATAGCGTCAGGCATGACGGACCCTGAAAATGAAGTGTTGTAGCGCCCAGGCGAGACCCGCCAAGCCGGCGCCGATCGCATCGGTAGCGGCGCCCGGGGTGATAAGGGCGATCGCGGCGGCGGCCAGGATCACGCGGGGGATCGGCGACATCGCCTCGGTGAGCCAGCCCTCGGTCGCGCAGGCCAGCAGCCAGACGCCGACTGCTGCCGTGGTGAAGGTGTGGGCGATCTCCCAGAAGCTGCCCTGGCCCAGCAGCACCGGACTGTAGAAGAACATGAAGGGCACCAGGAAAGTGGCCAATCCCATCTTCACGGCGATCCACGAGGTCTTCCACGGATCTCCCCGCGCCATGCCCGCCGCCGCGAACGAGGCCACGGCGACCGGCGGCGTGATCGCCGAGAGGACGGCGAAGTAGAAAATGAACATGTGTGCGACGAGCTTCGGCACGCCGATCTGTTGCAGGCCGGGCGCCACCACCGCGGCGGCGATGGCATAGGCGGCCGTCGTGGGCATACCCATGCCGAGGATGGTGACGATGATCATGGTGAAGAACATGGCGAGAAGCTGATTCTCGCCGGCAATTGCCTGCATGATCTGGGCGAATCGTCCACCGACGCCGGTGAGCGCGATCACGCCGACAATGACGCCGGCTGCGGCGCACACCGCCACCAGCTGGATGCAGTCCTTGGCGCCGATCTCGAGTGCCTCGATGATGGCGCGGCCGCCCATGACATCGTCGCCGCGCCGCCATCGCAGGCTGCCGTCTTCGTTGCGGAAGCCATTGAGCCAGCTCACGACGACGCAGAGCCCCATGCCGAGCGCCGCGGCGAGGAAGGCGGAGTAGCCGGTGATGAAGGCCCAGATCAGCACCGCGATCGGCGCCAGCATGTAGACCCGCATCAGCAGCGGCATCAGGCGCGGCAACTCGGCCCGCGGCAGGCCGCGCAGGCCGTGCTTGGCCGCATGCAGGTCGCAGTGGGCGTAGCAGGCGATGTAGAACAGCAGGCAGGGGATGATCGCCGCGGCGGCGATCTCGGCGTACTTGATGCCCGTCGCCTCGGCCATGATGAAGGCGGCGGCGCCAAGTACCGGCGGCGTGAGCTGGCCGCCAGTCGAGGAGGTCGCCTCAATGGCGCCGGCGGTGTTCCGGTCATAGCCGACACGGCGCATCATCGGAATCGTGATGGCACCCGATGCCACGACATTGGCGACCGACGAGCCGCTGACCGAGCCGAACATGACGCCGGACAGGACGGCTACCTTGGCCGGCCCGCCACGCGCCCATCCGACCAGGGCCACCGAGAGGTTGTTGAAGTAATCGCCGGCCTTGGAGCGCCCGAGGAAAGCCGCGAACACCGTGAACATGATGATGAAGGTCGACGACACCTCGAGTGTCGGCCCGAAGACGCCGAGGTTGCTGTAGATGTATGGAAAGACGAACCATAGATCGGTCAGCGACTTGTTGTGATAGAGCGGTGAACCTTCGGGGAAGACGTGGCCGAACATTGCGTAGAGCAGGAAGCAGCCGACGATGATCGTGAGCGCGTTGCCGGCCGTGCGACGGGTAAACTCGAACACGACGACGAGACCGACCAGGCTGTAGACGAGATCGGGCGTGGCGTAGACTGCGCCCTGGTTCATCTGCAGGTCGTCGAGATTGCGCCACATGTAGACGGCGCAGCCCAGTGCGCCCAGCATCAGCAGCCAGTCGTGCCAGGGAATGCCCTTGGTGCCGCGGCCCTTGGCCATGCTGTAGAAGCCGAAGCCCAGGGTGGCTCCCCACGCCAGATGTATGGCGCGGAACAGTTCCTGGTCGATGTTGGCGGCCACCGCCCTATAGAAGACCTGTCCCAGCCCAAACGCGGTGTCGATCTCCTTGACGAGCACGGGCCCGACGAGAACCCAGAGATGGAACGCGGAGAAACCGGCGCAAAGCCAGAAGAACAGCTTCTGTTCCCATGGCCGCTGATCGTGCCGGCCGCCAGAAACCTCGAGGTCCTCGACGTCGATCTGGCCGAGATCGTTCACGTCGGCTGTCGCCGCCTGGCTATTGGCCGCTGCCATTGATCGTTCCCCATGTGCCGCGGCGGCCGTTCAGATCGGGCCGTTTGCGCGCCTTCCCATTGTCTCAATAGCAAAACGCCCGCTCCGGGGGGAGCGGGCGCTTGCCGAGTTCAATCGCCTACTTCGGCAGGGTCGCCGGATTCAGAGGAATGCCCTTTTCCTTGTAATAGCGCACCGCGCCGGGATGGAAGGGCAGGAAGGTGTTGCGGCTGGCATTGGCGGCAACGGTTTCCTTGGCCGCGGCATGGCCCTGAACCATTGCCGCGTTGTTCTCCAGGATGGTCTTGGTGACGAGATAGGCCACGTCATCGGACATCGACTTGTTGGCGATGCCGAAGTTGTAAAGGCCAAGAGTCTTCTGGTCGGCGGTCTGCGTTTTGTAGGTGCCCTTGGGAATCACGGCGTCTGAAAATTCGGGCATCTTCTTGCGGATCGCATCGCGTTCGGCATCGGTCCAGGTGAAGAAGACGACTTCTTTCTCGGCGTCGAGTTGCGAGAAGATCGGAATCGGCAGGCCGGCGCCGAAGCAGAAGGCGTCGAGAATACCGTCGCCGAGCTGGCTGCCCATGTCGGCGCCCTGGCCGTTGCGGACGGTGGCCTTCATGCCGAGTGCATCGAAGAACAGGGGCAGGTAGGTGCCCGGCGTGCCGGCTTTCGGGCCGACGCCGACGGTCTTGCCGTCGAGTTGCTTGAAGCTGGTGATGCCCGACTTCTTGAGCGCCACGCACTGCATGGGTGTATCGTACATCGGGAACAGGGCGCGAATTTCATCGTACTTCTTGCCCTTGGTCCACGGGCCGGTTCCGGTCCACGCCTGCAAGGCCACGCCCATCGTCGTCATGCCGAGGTCGATTTTCTTGTCCTCGACCAGGATGACGTTCTGGTTCGGGCCCTGAGTCTGCTGGGTCGAGACCTGGATGCCGGTCTTGTCGGTGAGAATCTTGGCGATCACGCCGCCGTAGACGAAGTAGGTGCCGCCCACGGAAGCGGTTCCCAATGTCATGGTTTTCGGCTGTGCATGGGCGGTCGCCGCGGTCAGGGCGACGGCGGCGGCGGCGATCAAGCTGCGGCGCAGGTATTTCACGTTGTCACTTCTCCCGTACTGGATGGGCCCGCTGTGCGGCGGGCACCTTGGCGGCGACTCATATGGTCAATGCACAAGGACTGCAAGAGGCAGCCTATTTCGCCAGCGTTGCCGGATCGAGCTTGATGCCCTTTTCCGCGTAGTAGCGCGTGGCGCCGGGATGAAATGGCAGGAACGTATTGCGGGTGGCGTTGGCGGCGATGGTTTCCTTGGCCGCAGGGTGGCCCTTGGCCAGGCGCGCGGTGTTCTCAAGCGCCGTCCTGGTGATGATATAGGCCGTGTCGTTGGCCATGTCCTTGTTGGCGATGGCGAAATTGAAGAGGCCGACGGTCCTCTGGTCGGCGATCTGGTCGCGATAGAACCCTTTGGGGATCTGCGATGGCGAGAATTCGGGGAGCTTGCTGCGGATCGTGGCGATGTCGTCATCCGTCCAGGTATAGAAGACGACATCTTTTTCGGCATCGAGCTGGCGGAAGATCGGCACTGGCGGGCCAGCGCCGAAGCAGAAGGCATCGATGATGCCGTCGTCCAGCTGGTTGCCCATTTCGGCGCCCTGGCCGTTACGGATCATCGCTTTCATGCCGAGGGCGTCGAAGATCAGGGGATAGTAGGTGCCGGCCGTGCCGGCCTTGGGTCCGGTGCCGACGGTCTTGCCCTCGAGTTGCCGGAAGCTGGTGATGCCCGACTTCCTCAGGGACACGCACTGCAGTGGCGTATCGTACATCGGGAACAGGGCGCGGATGTTCTCGAATTTCTTTCCCTTGGTCCAGGCGCCCGAGCCCTTCACCGCCTGAAGCGCCACACCCATTGTCGTCATGCCGAGGCTGAGCTTGCCCTCATCGACCAGGATGACGTTCTGGTTCGGACCCTGGGTCTGCCGGGGCGTGACCTGGAGGCCGGCTTTTGCGGTCAGGAGATCGGCGACGAGACCGCCGTAGACGTAGTAGGTGCCGCCGACCGACGCCGTGCCGAGCGTCAGGGTGGCCGGCTGCGCGACGGCAGATGTCGTGGCCGCGAAGGCGATGGCGCCGGCCAGCAGGCTGCAACGGAATCCGGCCATGTCGGGACTCCTCCCGTGATATTTTCCCAGAGGGTCGCTGGAATCGGTCCGCAAGTCCATCGTCCGTCGGCGCACAACTGAACGGCCTCAGGTGGCGACGGTCTGGCCTTCTGCACCGATCGCCTCGAGATTGAAGGCGGCGGCGATCAACGCCTGTGTGTAGGGCGTCTGCGGCGCCTCGAACACTTGCCGGGCCGACCCGCGCTCGACGACCTTGCCGTGGCGCAACACGACGACCTCGTCGGCCAGCGCCCGCACGACCTTCAGGTCATGGCTTATGAAAAGATAGGCCAGCCGGTGGCGGGCCTGGAGGTCGCGCAAAAGGTCGACGATCTGGGCCTGTACGCTCATGTCGAGTGCCGAGGTCGGCTCGTCGAGCACGATGAAGCGCGGCTTCAGCACCAGGGCGCGGGCGATCGCGATACGCTGGCGTTGCCCGCCCGAGAATTCGTGGGGGTAACGCTCGCGCGTGGCGACCTCGAGGCCGACCTCGCGCAGCGCCTGGTCGATCGCCTGGCTGCGTTCGGCCGCGGTGCCGATGCGATGAACCTCCAGCCCCTCGCCGACGATTTCGCCCACCGACATGCGCGGGCTGAGCGAGCTGAACGGGTCCTGGAAGACGATCTGCATCTGTCGCCGCAACGACCGCAACTCGCACGCGCCGATACTCTGCAGGTCGTGTCCGTCGAACCGGATCCCGCCTTCGCTCTTCTCGAGCCGCAGCAGGGCAAGACCCAATGTGGTCTTGCCCGATCCCGATTCGCCCACCAGGCCGATGGTGTGGCCTTCGCGCAACGCGATGCTGACACCGTCGACGGCCTTCACATGGCCCACCGTGCGGCGCAAAACGCCGCGCCGGATCGGGAAGTGCACTTTCAAGTCGTCGAGGCGCAGGATCTCCGGGGCCGCGGGATCGGCGGCCGCGGGCCGGCCCTTCGGCTCCGCCGAGAGCAGGTGCTGCGTATAGCTGTGCTGCGGATTGCCGAATACCTCGGCGACCGGACCCTGTTCGACGATCCGGCCCTGGGTCATCACGCAGACACGGTCGGCCATCTTGGTGACGATGCCGAGGTCGTGGGTGATGAACAGCAGCGCCATGCCATAGCGTGCCTGCAGGGTCTTCAAGAGCTTCAGGATCTGCGCCTGGATGGTGACGTCGAGTGCTGTGGTCGGTTCGTCGGCGATCAGCAGGTCGGGCTCGTTGGCCAGCGCCATGGCGATCATCACGCGCTGGCGCTGGCCGCCGGAAAGCTGGTGCGGATAGGCGTCGAGGCGCTTGGCCGCCTCGGGAATGCCGACCTGCTCCAGCAGTTCGAGCGTGCGCTTGCGCGCCGCCGCCCGCGACAGGCCCTTGTGCAGAATCAGAACCTCGTTGACCTGGCGCTCGATCGTATGCAGCGGGTTGAGCGACGTCATCGGCTCCTGGAAGATCATCGACACCCGGTTGCCGCGCACAGCGAGCAGCTCGCGCGGCGGTGCGCCGACCAGCTCGCGGCCCTGGAAACGGATGCTGCCGGTGGGATGGCTTGCCGTCGGGTAAGGCAGCAGCTGCAGGATCGACAGCGCAGTCACCGACTTGCCCGATCCCGATTCGCCGACCAGCGCCAGGGTCTCGCCGCGGCGGAGCGTGAAATCGACACCGCGCACCGCCCGCACGGCGGCCTCGCCGGCGCCGAACGTCACCGAAAGCTTCCGGACCTCGAGCAGCATGGGTTCGCTCATGCCGGCACCTTGCGCGGATTGAAGGCATCGCGAAAGGCCTCGCCGATGAATACCAGCAGGGACAGCATCAGCGCGATGATGAAGAAACCGGTGAAGGCCAGCCATGGCGCATTGAGGTTGTTCTTGCCCTGCAGCAGCAGTTCGCCCAAGGACGGCGAACCCACGGGAAGACCGAAGCCCAGGAAGTCGAGCGACGTGAGCGTGGTGACCGAGCCCGCCAGGATGAATGGCAGGAAGGTGAGGCTGGCGGTCATGGCGTTGGGCAGGATGTGGCGGAACATGATGCGCACATCCAGCATGCCGAGCGCGCGGGCGGCGCGGACGTAGTCGAAATTGCGCCCGCGCAGGAACTCCGCCCGAACCAGGCCGACCAGTGCCATCCAGCTGAACAGCAGCATGATGCCGAGCAGAACCCAGAAACTCGGCTGGATGAAACTCGCCAGAATGATGAGAAGATAAAGCGTCGGCATGCTCGACCAGATTTCGAGAAAGCGCTGAAACACCAGATCGACCGCGCCGCCAAAATAGCCCTGAAACGCGCCGGCCGCGATGCCGATGATCGAACTCAGGATGGTGAGCGCCAGGCCGAACAGTACGGAGATGCGGAAACCGTAGATCAGGCGGGCGAGGACATCGCGGGCCTGATCGTCGGTTCCGAGCGGATGCGCCCATGATGGCGGCAGAAGCGTCTGCCGCTTCTCGCCCTTGAGAACCGTGTCGTAGCTGTAGGGAATCGGTGGCCAGAGGATCCAGCCCTTGTCCTGGATCAGCTTCTGCACCTCCTTGTCGGAATAGACCGTATTGGTAGGGAAGTCGCCGCCGAACGTCGTCTCGGGATAGTCCCTGAGCATCGGTGAAAAGAACGCACCGTCGTAGCGAATGAGGATCGGTTTGTTGTTGGCGAGAAGCTCGGCGAACAGCGAGACGAAGAAGAGCACGCCAAAGACCACGAGCGAGATCATGCCGCGACGGCTGGCGCGAAATGCAGCAAAGCGCCGGCGGTTGAGCGGACTCATCAGGAGCGCGCCTCGAAATCGATGCGCGGGTCGACCACGGTGTACATCAGGTCGCCCAGGATGCCCATGACGAGGCCGATCAGGCCGAAGAAATAGAGCGTTCCGAACATGATCGGATAGTCGCGGTTCAGTGCCGCCTCGAAACCGAGCAGGCCGATGCCGTCGAGCGAGAAAATCACCTCGATCAGCAGCGAGCCGGTGAACAGCACGCCGATGAAGGCCGCGGGAAAGCCCGCGATCACGATCAGCATCGCGTTACGGAACACATGGCCGTACAGCACCCGCCGTTCGACCAGCCCCTTGGCGCGGGCGGTCAGGACATACTGCTTGTTGATTTCCTCGAGGAACGAATTCTTGGTGAGGAAGGTGAGCGTCGCGAACCCGCCGATCACCATGGCGCCGATCGGCAGTGCCATGTGCCAGAAGTAATCGAGTACCTTGTCGATCGGGCCGAGCGAACTCCAGTCGTCCGACACCAGGCCGCGCAATGGAAACCACTTGAAATAGCTGCCGCCCGCGAACACCACGACGAGCAGCAGCGCGAACAGGAAGCCGGGGATCGCGTTCAGCATGATCAGGGTGGTCGAGGTCGAGACATCGAAGCGCGAGCCGTCGCGAACCGCCTTGGCGATGCCGAGCGGAATCGAGATGAAGTAGATCAGCAGCGTCGTCCACAGGCCGAGCGAAATCGACACCGGCATCTTGTCGATCACCAGGTCGACGACGCGCTTGTTGCGGAAGAAGCTCTCGCCGAAGTCGAACATCAGGTAGTTTTTCATCATCAGCAGGAAGCGTTCGCCGACCGGCTTGTCGAAGCCGTACATCTTCTCGATGCGCTGGATCAGTTCCTTGGGCAGGCCGCGGGCGCCGCGATAGGCGCCGCTGCTGCCGCCGGAACTGTCGGTGGCCGACTTGGCGAGCGTCTCGCCGCCGCTCGAGCTGCCCGAGAAGCGTTCCGTTGCATCGACCGAGGTGCCCTGGATCTGGGCCAGCATCTGCTCGACCGGGCCGCCGGGTGCCGCCTGGATGATGATAAAGTTGACCACCATGATGCCGAACAGCGTCGGCACCACCAGCATCAGTCGGCGGAGGATGTAGGCGAGCATGGTCGTACCTGCCGCCTACTTCCTTTCGCCGCGTTGCAGGGCGCGATCCTTGGCTTCGTCGATCCACCAGGTGTCGAAGGCGAAGGGAGCGTAACGGGCACTCTTTTCCGGCCGTCCGAACCTGTTCCAGTAGGCGACGAAGACCTTGTTGTTGTGCCAGTTGGGCACGACGAAATGGCTCCACAACAGCACGCGATCCAGCGCATGGGTCACGGCGATCAGGCTTTCGCGGTCGGGTGCGGCGATCAGCGTGTCGATCAACGCGTCGATCGCGGTATTGCGGATGCCGATCGTGTTGCGGCTGCCGGGCGTGTCGGCCGATTTCGAACCCCAGAAGTCGCGCTGTTCGTTGCCCGGCGACAGCGACTGGCCGAAACCCTCGACCATCATGTCGTAGTCGAATTCGTCTTCGCGGCGCTTGAACTGCGCCGTATCGACCGTGCGCACGTTCATTTCGATACCGACGCGCTCGAGGTTCTGCTTGTAGGGCAGGACGACGCGCTCGAAGCTGGCATCGCCCAGCAGCATCTCGAAGGCGAGCTTCTTGCCGGATTTCGTGTCGGTCATCTTGCCGTCCTTGATCTCCCAGCCGGCCTCCTTCAGAAGGCCGAGCGCGCGCCGCGCCAGATCGCGGGCGTTGCCTGTGCCGTCGGATTCCGGAAGCTTGAACTCCTTGGTGAAGACCTCGTCGGGAATCTTGCCGCGCAACGGCTCAAGATACTTCAGTTCGGCCGGCGTCGGCAGGCCGGACGAGGCAAGTTCGGAGTTCCCGAAGAACGAAATGTTGCGCCTGTACATGCCGTAGAACAGATTCTTGTTGGTCCAGGCGAAGTCGAACATCGTGGCGATCGCCTCACGCACGCGCCGGTCCTTGAAGTAGTCGCGGCGGGTGTTGAAAGCGAAGCACTGCATGCCGGTCGGCAGTTCGTGCGGGATCTCGACCCGCTGGATCTGGCCGTCGCGCACTGGCGGGATGTCGTAGGCGGTCGCCCAGTTGCGCGCGATGTTCTCCTGCCGGACGTCGAGCTCGCCCGCCTTGAAGGCCTCGAACTGCACCGTGACGTCGCGATAGTACTCGTAGCGGATGACGTCGAAGTTGCTGCGGCCCCGATTCATCCAGAGGTCCTTCGCCCACCAGTCCTCGACCCGGCGGTAGGCGATGGAGCGGCCGACGTCGAAGCTCTCGACGCGGTAAGGCCCGCTGCCCAGCGGAATCTCGAGCGAGACATTCTCGAAGTCGCGGCCGGCCCACCATTTCGACGGCAGGACGGGGAGTTGACCGAGGATCAGCGGCAACTCCCTGTTGCTGCTGTCGCGGAACGTGAAGTGGACCTTGCGTTCGCCTGTCTTCTCGGCCTTGAGCACGTCGTGATAGTAGAAGGCATAGTTGGGCGAGCCCTTGGTCTTCAGGATGTCGAAGGTGAAGATCACGTCCTCGACGGTGATCGGAGTGCCGTCGTGCCAGCGCGCCTGGGGTCGAAGCGTGAAGGCCACCCAGGAACGGTCGTCGGGCCATTCGATGGTTTCGGCGATCAGGCCGTATTCGGTCGACGCTTCATCGCGCGATGCCCAGCACAGCGTGTCCCAGTTCGCCCCGATCCCTGCTGCGGGGTGGCTCTTGACGATGAACGGGTGCAGCGAGTCGAATGTTCCGCGCGCGCCCAGCTTGACCGTTCCCCCCTTCGGGGCATTGGGATTGAGGTAGTCGGGCGGCCCGGCGTCGGCGGCATACTTCGGCGTGCCGTGCATGGCGAAGCCATGGCTAACGTTCACCTTGGGCGGGGTCTGCGCCCGCAGGATGGCCGGGCCACTCGCCCAGAGGGCCACACTGCTCGCCAATATGCTGCGCCGTCCGATCGCCATCCGATGCGCTCCCCACGCCAGCCCGTTCCAGCGTCATATATAGCGCGCCGCAATTGGGCCGCACTATGGCCGCCGGCTCACATCACTGTCAGCTTTGGGTCGCGATTCCCGCTTCCTTGACCAGTTTGCCGTAGCGCGCGTAGTCGGCCTTCCACATCGCCAGGATTTCCGCCGGCGAGCGCGGTGCGGGGACGTTGCAGCCGGCCTTGGCCAGCCGCTCCTGCGTCGCAGGGCTCTGAAGAGCCTTCATCGCCGCACCGTGGATGCGGTTCACCACGGCGGGCGGCGTTCCGGCGCGGACCGCGATGACGTACCAGCTCGTTACCTGGGCATCTCCGAAGCCCACCTCGGCGAATGTCGGCACGGCGGGAAGCTGCGGCAATCTCTTGTCGGCCAGCACCGCCAGCGGTCGCAATTTGCCGGCCTCGATATGCTGGTGTGCCAGCGGCCCGGGCAGAAGCCCGACCTGCAGGCGGCCTTCCAGCAGGTCCGGCATTCCCGGCGGAATGCCCTTGTAGGGAACCGAGACCATGTCGAACTTGGAATGACTCTTCAGCAGTTCGGCCGAGAGGTGGATCGACGAGCCGTTGCCTGGGTTGAGGTAATGCAGCTTGCCGGGGTTGGCTTTGCCGTACGCCACCAGCTCCGCGAGAGTGTTCACGGGCACGGATGGATGCACGGTCGCGACCGAGGTCGCGACCGCCACGAAGGCCACCGGCTGGAAGCCGCCGATCGGATCGTAGGAGACTTTCTGCAGGTGTGGCGCCACGACATGGGAGATGGTCGACATGACCCAGGTGTTGCCGTCGGCCGGGGCCTGCGCCGCCAGCGCCGTCGCGATGGTCGAATTGCCGCCAGGCTTGGGTTCGACGACGATCGTCTGGCCGAGGTCGGTCTGCATGGGATCGGCAAGCGTGCGCGCGACGATGTCGACGATGCCACCGCCCGGGTAGGGCACCAGAAAGTGCGGCGGCTTGTCGGGCCAGGACTGCGCCGATGCCCGTGGCGCGATGGCAAAGGCTGCAACGGCACCCAGCGCGGCGCGCCGGTTCATCCTGGTCATTGTCGTTCTCCCCGCGGATTTGCCGCGAAGGTAAGCAGCGGCCGCGGACTTGTCATCATTCCCCGCCCTCGGGTAGGTGTGGGCCATGACCGCAGCTTTTGCCCAGCCTTTCATTCTCGCTCCGCCGATGGCGAGCGGCCTTTCCCTGTCCTACGCGCTCGGCAGTGGCGTCGATGTCCAGGATGCCGTGCGCGCATTGGCCCGCGGTTTCGAGCCGGGCTGGGGCACGGTGGGGATCGGCGAGCCGCTCGCCCGGGCGCTCGGCCGGCCAGTGCCGGGCTTGCATACCTTTCCGGCGCTGTCCGCACCGGGATGCGGCGTGCCCTCGACGCAGCAGCCGCTCTGGATCCTGTTGACCGCGCGCGACCAGGGCGGCGTCTTCGACGTCTTCAAGAAGGTCGAAGCCCTCACCGCCGAGGCTTTCGTGCTGGCGGATTCGATGCCGACGTTCATCTATGCCGACACGCGCGATCTCACCGGCTACGAAGACGGCACCGAGAACCCCAAGGGCAAGGCCGCCGCGGCGGCGGCGATCGTCGAGGGCGGCAAGGGGCTTGCGGGGTCAAGCTTCGTGGCCGTGCAGCGCTGGGAGCACGACCTCGATCATTTCAACGGCCATTCGCAGCGGGTGCGTGACGCCATTGTCGGCCGGCGCCGCAGCGACAATGCCGAACTGCCGCGGGCACCCGACACCGCGCACGTCAAGCGCGCGACGCAGGAAGACTACGATCCTCCCGCCTTCATGGTGCGCCGGTCGATGCCGTGGGCGACGGTGTGGGGCCAGGGGCTGGAATTCATCGCCTACGGCCGTTCGCTCGACGCCTACGAACGCGTGATGCGCCGGATGACCGGCCTCGACGACGGCACGGTCGATGCCCTGTTCTCCTTCTCGCGCCCCGTCACCGGCGGCTACTACTGGTGCCCGCCGGTTCGCAGCGGGAAACTCGACCTGCGGCTTCTCGGCCTCCCGGTTTGACTTCGCGGCGGGGCGGTCTCAGGTTTCACCCATGACCGACACCATGGATTTTGCGCCGCAGTACGATGTTCCGCTCGACTACATGCGGCGCACCCGCGAGTACTATCTCGCGCTCGGCTACGACAATCCCTACCGCTGGGCGCACTATGTCGATGCGCCGTTCCAGCCGCTCGCCAGGCCGCTGAAGGACAGCACGCTGGCGCTGATCACGACGGCGGCGCCCTATCAGCCCGACAAGGGCGACCAGGGCCCCGGTGCGCTCTACAACGCCGGTGCCAAGTACTACACGGTCTATTCGGGCGACACCGCGGCCGATCACGACACGCGCATCTCCCACATCGGCTACGACCGCAAGCACACCACGGCCAAGGACAGCAACACCTGGTTCCCGCTGCCACTGATGCGCCAGTTTGCGGCCGAGGGCCGCTTCAGGCTCGCCGCCCGCTTCCATGGCGCGCCGACCAATCGCAGCCAGCGCGTGACACTGGAAACCGACGCGCCGGAAATCCTGGCGCGCTGCCGCCAGGATCAGGTCGATGCCGCGCTGCTGGTGCCTACTTGACCCGTCTGCCACCAGACCGTGAGTCTGGTCGCCCGCTATCTCGAACGGAACGGCATCCCGACCGTGGTCATGGGAGCGGCCAAGGACATCGTCGAATATGCCGGTGTGCCGCGCTTCCTGTTCAGCGACTTCCCGCTCGGCAATTCCTGCGGCAAGCCGCACGAGCCCGACACCCAGCGCTTCACGCTCGATCTGGCGTTGAAGGTGTTCGAAAGCGCCGTTGGCCCACGCACCACGGTGCAGTCGCCGCTGCGCTGGACCGAGGATGGCGACTGGAAGAACGACTACAACAACATCGCCCGCATGCCGCCGGAAGAGGTCGCCAAACGGCGCGCCGAGTTCGACAAGGTGAAGCAGGTGGCGCTCGACCAGCGCAAGCAGGCGGGCGTCGCCTAGGGCGCAATCGGAGAATGTGGGATCACAACAACCTCACCCTGAGGAGGCCGAGCAGCGGCCGTCTCGAAGGGTGGGACCAGTCGTGCTGTTGCCGTGCTTCGAGACGCCGCACTTCGTGCGGCTCCTCAGCATGAGGCGTTTCTGCTGATTCAAACCGCTCTTTAGGATCATCGTTGACATGAGCAAGCCGTTCGCCGGGATAAAAGTCCTCGATTTTACGCGCGTGCTGGCGGGGCCCTATGCCTCGTACCAGCTCGCGCTGCTGGGCGCCGACGTCATCAAGGTCGAGTCGCGCGACGGCGACGACATGCGCTACGGCAACCGCACCAACGACTGGGAGAAGCGCGGGCTCGCCGCCCCCTGGATTGCCGTCAACGCCGGCAAGCGTTCGATCACGCTCGACCTCAAGAAGCCCAAGGCGATCGAGGCGATCAAGCGCCTGGTCGCCAAGGCCGACGTGGTGATCGAGAATTTTCGCCCCGGCGTCATGACCAGTCTCGGCATCGGTTACGAGACGCTGCGCGTCCTCAATCCGAAGCTGATCTATTGCGCGGTCTCGGGCTTCGGCCAGGTCGGCCCGCAGGCCAAGACGGCGGCGTTCGATGGCATGATCCAGGCGATGTCCGGCCTGATGTCGATCACCGGCTTCGAGAACAATGGCCCCACGCGCGTGGGCTTTGCCGGCGCCGACGTGATGTCGGGTGCAACGGCAGCGCTGGGCGTCGCCTCGGCGTTGTTCCAGCGCACCCACACCGGCAAGGGGCAGCTTGTCGATGTCGCGATGATCGATGCGGTGATGGGCTATCTCGCCCAGCAGTTCACCGAGCATCTGGTGACCGGCCGCGTGCACGGCCAGTCCGCCAACCTGTCGGTGACACGCAAGCCTACTGGCAATCTCTTCAAGACCAGCGATGGCTGGATCGTGCTCGCCGTCATGACCGATCCGCAGTTCCAGCGGCTGATGAAGGAAGTGGGCCGTGCCGACGCGCTGGCCGACCCCAGGTTCGTCGACTGGCCGACGCGCATCGAGAACAACACGGCGTTGCACGAGATCATTGAGGAGGCGCTCAAGCGCGAAACCTCCGCGACCTGGACGGCGCGCTTTGCCAAGTCGGACATTCCGGCCGGCCAGGTGCTCAGCATTCCGGAGACCGTGCAGCTCGATCTCTTCCAGCACCGCACCGTGCTGCAGGACGTCGACACGCCGCACGGCCCGATCAGGGTGGTGGGCTCGGGCTTCCGGCTGGAGCACGGTGGCGGCTCGGTCGAGCGCTCGCCGGCAACGCTGGGCCAGCACACCGACGAGGTGCTGGGCGAGGCCGGTTATTCGCCGGCCGAAGTCGCGGAAATGCGCGAAGCAAAGGTCGTCTAATCGGCGAAATCTGACGCTTGATGCCCTTGCCCACACGCGAAGTCGATCGAAGGTGAAAATCGCTCCATGATCGGAGCGTCGGATCGAAACTGTCGGTCAAGAGTCCGGGTTACTCCCAACTCCGGACATGTCGCGGCACTGCACTGAAGAGCGCAATGTGCCAATAGGCGACATGTACGAGACGCATCGGCCGCATCATTGCCCGGCAGACTAACTCCTTCTACGATCCGAGGTGGAGAGGGGAATTTCCATTGGCTCGTGAGCAGCGCCGTTTAGCGGCAATACTAGCAGCTGATGTGGTCGGCTATTCCCGCCTGATGGGTCTGGACGAGAGCGGCACGCTTGCCCGCCTACAAGAGCATCGCAAGCAGCGGCTCGAGCCGACACTAGCTCGCCATGGCGGGCGACTAGTCAAACTCACCGGGGATGGCGCGCTGGCCGAGTTTCCGAGCGCCGTAGATGCAGTCAGTGCGGCCATCGAGTTTCAACAACAGATGGCCGAGGCCAATCGGGATCAACCCGAAGGCACCCGGATCGTATTCCGAATCGGCATGCATCTTGGCGATCTGATCGTCGATGGCGACGATCTTTACGGAGATGGTGTGAACATCACGGCCCGATTGGAGGCGGAAGCACCACCGGGCGGCATCGTGATCTCGGGTAACGTGCACGATGCCGTGGCGGGTCGGCTCAAAGCTACCTTCGATGATCTCGGCAAACTTGATCTCAAGAATATCGAGCGGCCCGTTCCAGCCTTCAGGATCGGCTGGCGTCCAGCCGACTGGCGACTGCCTGAAGCTTCATCCCGCGACGAAGCGCACTCTCCGACCGGGGCGCCGTCGGCGCCTCCTGACAAGCCGTCGATTGCAGTTCGCCCCTTTTTCGTTCTTTCCGAGGACAAGGGGCTAGAATTTCTGGCCGATGGCCTAGCGGAAGATGTGATCACGCTTCTCGCCCGCGTACCCGGCTTCTTTCTCATATCGCGGTCCTCGTCCCTCGTATTCCGCAATCGCGACATACCTTTGTCCGTCATCTCTCGCCAGCTCGGCGTTCGCTATGTAGTCGAAGGCAGCGTCCGCAGCGTCGGCGACAGGATCCGGGTCTCCGCCCAGTTGTCCGAGGCCGTGAACGGTCGCGTTCTCTGGTCCGGCAAGTTTGAAGTGGCGCGTTCGGAAACCTTCGAATTGCAGGACGATATAGCGCGCGGAATCATCGTAGAACTCGAGCCGGCCCTCACCCGTGCAGAGATCGCCGTTATCCGGCGCCAGCGCCCGGAGAACGTGGACGCATGGGGCTTTTACCATCAGGCGGCGGGGACGCTGGCCGGCAAGGGGTGGAATGAGGAAGTCGTGAGGGAGGCAATGGGCTTCCTGCAGCGCGCGCTCGATCTTGACGGCGCGTTCGCGCTCGCCCGCGCCCAGTTGGCTCTTCTCTGGGGGCTCGCCCAGAACACCGGCATTCTCCTCTGCTCGGCTGAACAAAGGGCCGAGGCTTTGTTTCAAGCGGAGCGGGCCATCACGGCCGACGCGGGCAGTTCGGAGGTCTTGGGCTATGCCGGTTGTGCCTTGGCAGACCTCGGCCAGATCGAGCGCGGCCGCGAAATCCTGTATCAGGCGGTCGAAATCGACCCTAGCAACGCACAGGCGGAAGTGGCCCTCGGCGCGGCGCTCGCGATCTCGGGCAATTTCGAGGGCGGCATCGCACACATGCAGCATGGCATTAGATTAAGCCCGCGCGATCGCCGGTTGGGGTTTTGGGGGTGGGCGCTCGGCATGTTCCTGCTGCGGGCCAATCGTCCCAAGGAAGCGCTCGAAGAAGCGGGACTCGCTGCGCGACGCGATCCAAGCCTTCATTTGCCGCGGATTCTGGAGGCGCTGGCCCAGGTCGCGCTGGGGGACATTGAGGCGGCCCGCACAGCTCTGCGCGCCGCAAGACGCCTCCGTCCCGTACTGACACTAAGCGAAATTGAAGCCTCTAACGGAAAGCGCGCGGCCAAGGTGCTGACGGATTTATGGGCGGCGACCCCAACTCCCGGATGGTCAAAAAACTGAACCGGCCGGCACGCATCATGCCTGTCCCTGCTCATAAAGCCATCCGGCTATGGAATCGGTTTGGCGATTAAGGCCATGGCTGATGATTGTCGGTTATCGAATAGAGCGCTGCTCTCTTGCGGCCCGGTCTCCGTGCATGGGCTCTGAAGGCGCCTACAATCGATCGATGCAATTGCGGACCGCGAAGACGCCCGAAACTGTGACGGCGGTAAGCGGCGCTGCCAAGTCCATAGTGGGTCATTCGCTACTGGAATGCCATGTCGGCGGCATGTCCGCTGTACGCCCAATCTCTACCGTCGTATCGCGCTGCAGCAACTGAGCCAATGAGCCGGGTCATATCCGACAGCAAGGGAGCCTGGGAGTTTCCATGTTGGGCGCCCCGCGCCGGATTTCATCCGTTGGTCTTGGGAAAGATTTGCAAGTTTCACAGGTTTCTGCTATCAAGATAGATAAGATGGGTGGGGTTATGTCCCCTCCCAAAAACGCCTGCCGGGTCTATCCGCGGGCGTTTTTCTTTGCCCAAACAGGACCTGAAATGACCCCGATCAAACGCTGCTGGCGGCCGCAGGGCCGCTTCCTGCGCGAATTCGCGCGCACCGGCTCGATCTCCGCCGCCTGCCGCGCCGCGGGCCTTGCTCGTCGCACCGTCTATCGTTGGCGCGACGCCGATGCCGATTTTCGCGCCCGCTGGGAGAACGCCCGCGGGCGCGCCGTCGAGCGGCTGCGCGACGAGGCCATGGAGCGCGCCCTGGTCGGCGCCGACCGGCCGGTGTGGCACGACGGCCGGATCGTCGACCATGTTGCGGACCCCGACAGACGCGTGCTGTGGAAGCTGCTGCAGGCGCTGCAGTCCGAGACCTACGGTCCGCGCGCCGCCGAGCTGCGGGCCAAGCGCGAGCGCGATGCTGAATTCAGGCGCCGGCTCGACGAGGGCGAGAAGCGGGTGGCGGCCTACGAGGCCGATCTGCGCAAGCAGATCGCGCACAAAAAACGGGATTCCGATAATGCCGAGTGACCGGGCGACCTGACACAGCCGATCGGGGGGCGATTCGTTCGCGCGCTCAAGGACTTGATGGCGATTTTTGGCACAGGCAGCGGCACAACGCGTGGCACAACGAGGTGTGTCACGAAATGGTCCACTTGACGGTCTCGGGCAGGCGGCTAGGTTGGCGCCGTCCAAGGGGGGTCCCGACAAGGGGCTGAGATACCGACGGGCGCCAGATCTCGAAATGGCGGCAGCGCGGTGACCCTTTGAACCTGATCCGGGTCATGCCGGCGAAGGGACTGGATATATCTCCTTTGCACGACACCACCGGATCTCCGTCTGTCTTTTGGTCACAGGAGATCCTCGTCATGGACACCATCGTTTCAGCATCGCCTCTCAAGGTGACAACCGGCCCCCTGCCGTCCTCACGCAAGATCTATGTCTCGCCCGAAGCCGCCCCGGACCTCAAGGTGCCGTTGCGCGAGATCACGCTTTCCAGTGCGGCCGAGCCGCCGGTGCGCGTCTACGACACCACCGGACCCTATAGCGATGCCTCGGTGGCCATCGATGTTCGCCAGGGCCTGGCGCGCACGCGCCGTGCCTGGGTGATCGAACGCGGCGGCGTCGAGGAATATGACGGCCGGCCGATCGCCCCGATCGACAACGGCAACGTGAAGGTCTCGGCATTGCAGCCGTTCCCCGGCATGGCACGGCCGCTGCGCGGTCTCGACGGCAAGCCGATCACCCAGTTCGAGTTCGCCCGCGCCGGCATCGTCACCAAGGAAATGATCTACGTCGCGGCCCGCGAGAACCTCGGCCGCACGGTAATGCTCGAGACCGCCGAAGAGAGCCTGGCGGATGGCGAGAGTTTCGGTGCGGCGTTGCCGGCGTTCATTACGCCGGAGTTTGTGCGCAGCGAGATTGCGGCCGGGCGGGCCATCATCCCGGCCAACATCAACCATACCGAACTCGAGCCGATGATCATCGGCCGCAATTTCCTGGTGAAGATCAACGCCAACATCGGCAACTCGGCGGTCACCTCCTCGATGGAGGAAGAAGTCGAGAAGATGGTGTGGGCGATCCGCTGGGGCGCCGACACGGTCATGGATCTCTCGACCGGCCGCAATATCCACGACACGCGCGAATGGATCGTGCGCAACGCGCCGGTGCCGATCGGCACGGTGCCGATCTACCAGGCGCTGGAGAAGGTCGGTGGCGATCCGACCAAGCTCAGCTGGGAGGTCTTCCGTGACACCCTGGTCGAGCAGTGCGAGCAGGGTGTCGACTACTTCACCATCCATGCCGGCGTGCGCCTGGCACACGTGCCGCTGACCGCCAAGCGTGTCACCGGCATCGTCAGTCGCGGCGGCTCGATGATGGCGCAATGGTGTCTGACCGAGCATCGTGAGAGCTTTCTGTATGAACACTTCGGCGACATCTGCGACCTGATGCGCAAGTACGACGTCTCGTTCTCGCTGGGCGACGGCCTGCGGCCGGGCTGCAACGCCGACGCCAATGATGCGGCGCAGTTCGCCGAACTCACCACACTGGGCGAACTCACCAAGGTCGCCTGGGACAAGGGCTGCCAGGTCATGATCGAGGGGCCGGGCCATGTGCCCATGCACAAGATCAAGGCCAACATGGACAAGCAACTCAAGGAGTGTGGCGAGGCGCCGTTCTACACCCTGGGGCCGCTGGTGACCGACATCGCGCCGGGCTACGACCACATCACCTCGGGCATCGGCGCCGCCATGATCGGCTGGTTCGGCACGGCGATGCTTTGCTACGTCACGCCCAAGGAGCATCTGGGACTGCCCGACCGCGACGACGTGAAGGTGGGTGTCATCACCTACAAGATCGCGGCCCACGCCGCCGACCTCGCCAAGGGCCATCCCGCGGCGCGGCTGCGCGACGATGCATTGTCCAAGGCGCGCTTCGACTTCCGCTGGATGGATCAGTTCAACCTCTCGCTCGATCCGGCCACGGCGGAGAAGTTCCACGATGAGACCATGCCCAAGGAGGCCCACAAGACGGCACACTTCTGCTCGATGTGCGGGCCGAAGTTCTGCTCCATGCGCATCACCCAGGACATCCGCGAATACGCCAAGAAGGGCATGGACGAGATGAGCGAGAAGTTCCGCGCCGGCGGCCACGCACTCTATGTGCCGGAGAAGGTGGCCGACTGACCTTTTGGGCTTGGATTGCCCGGTCTTTCCGGGGAGACTCGGGCGCGTCGGTTCGTACTACTGACGGACGGGCTTCATTTAGGGGCAAATCGGACGATGAAACGGCTGCGGACCCTGATCGGGATCGGCTTGGGGCTCGCTGTCGTGGCGGTGGGCGGCTGGTATGTTTCGCAGAACGGAAAATCCGTTGCGCCGCGTCAGGCCGGTCGGCCCGGTGCAGGGATGGCGGTCCCGGTGGGTCTGGCCGTGGCCGCCAAAGGCAGTATTCCCGTGGTAATCCGCGCACTCGGCACGGTTACGCCGTTGGCCACCGTGAATGTCAGGAGCCAGATCTCGGGCCAACTGGTCGAGGTGCACTTCAAGGAAGGCCAGATGGTCAAGGCGGGCGACCTGCTGGCCGTCGTCGACCCGCGCCCCTACGACGTCGCCCTGCAGCAGGCTATCGGCCAGAGGCAGCGCGACGAGGCCCTGCTCAAGAACGCCCAGACCGACCTCGAACGCTACCGAAAGCTGGTCGCCCAGGACTCCATCGCCCGGCAGCAGCTCGACACCCAGGCGGCACTCGTGCGCCAGTATGAAGCCGCGCTTATCATCGACCAGGCGCTGGTCGACGCCGCCCAGCTCAACGTTACCTACACCAGGATCGTGGCGCCGCTGACCGGCCGCATTGGCTTGCGCGGAGTCGACAAGGGCAACTATGTGACGATGGGCGATGCCACAAGCATCTGCGTCATTATCCAGATCCAGCCGATTTCGGTGGTCTTCACCATTCCCGAGGATGCCCTGCCGGCGGTGCGTCAACGCCTGCGGGACGGCGCCTCGCTCGAGGTGCGCGCTCTCGATCGCGCCCAAAAGGTCGAATTGGGAGTAGGCAAGCTCGATACGACCGACAACCAGATCGATGCGTCGACCGGCACGGTGAAGCTGCGGGCCATCTTCGACAATACCGACGAAAGCCTGTTTCCCAATCAGTTCGTGAATGTGCGTCTGCTGGTCGACACCGTGAAGGACGCAACGGTCGTTCCCGTTGCTGCCATCCTGCGCGGTCCGCCCGGCACTTTCGTCTATCGCGTCAAAGCCGACGACACGGTCGAAATCCGCGTCGTCGAGCTGGGCGAGACCGATGGCGAGCAGGTGGCGGTGACCAAGGGCCTGCAGGTCGGCGACCAGGTTGTCGTCGACGGCACCGACCGCCTGCGCGAGGGCGCCAAGGTTCGCAAGCCTTCGGCCGGTTCGCGAGGCTCCTCCGGCGCACCGGTCGCAGCGGCGCCACCGGCCGGCGGCACGGGGCGGCCGGCGCGGTCGAACCAATGATTCTGGCCGCGACATGAATCCGTCGCGGCTTTTCATCGAACGCCCGGTCGGCACCTCCCTGTTGATGGTGGCGATCATGCTGGTCGGCATGATCGCGTACAAATTCCTGCCGCTGTCGGCCTTGCCCCAGGTCGATTATCCGACGATCCGTGTGCTGACGCTTTATCCCGGCGCCAGTCCCGAAGTCATGACGTCGTCGGTCACGGCACCGCTCGAACGCCAATTTGGCCAGATGCCCGGTCTGAACCAGATGACATCGACCAGCTCGGCCGGCGCGTCGGCGATCACGCTTCAATTCGATCTGGCGCTCCGCCTCGACGTCGCCGAACAGCAGGTACAGGCCGCGATCAATGCTGCCGGCAGCTTCCTGCCGGGTGACCTGCCGGCGCCGCCGATCTACGCCAAGGTCAATCCCGCCGATGCCCCGGTGCTCACCCTCGCGGTGACCTCGAAAACCGAGCCGCTCACCAGGGTCCATGACCTGGTCGATACACGGCTTGCCCAGAAGATCTCCCAGGTTGCCGGCGTCGGTCTTGTCAGTCTCGAGGGTGGCCAGAAGCCGGGTGTGCGCATCCGCGCCAACCCTGCGGCGCTGGCGGCGTACGGACTCAACATCGACGACCTGCGGACGACGATCACCAATGCCAACGTCAATACGCCCAAGGGCAACTTCGACGGCCCCGCGCGCGCCTACACGATCAACGCCAACGACCAGATCACCGACCCCAAGGTCTTCAGCGACATCATCGTCGCCTATCGCAATGGCGCGCCGGTCCGTCTGAAGGACGTCGCCACCGTCGAAGAGGCGCAGGAAAACAACCGGATCGCGGCCTGGATGAATACGACACCCGCGGTGATCGTAAACGTGCAGCGCCAGCCCGGGGCCAATGTCATCGAGGTCGTCGATCGCATCAAGTCGCTGCTGCCGCAGCTGCGTCAATCCCTGCCGCCGGCACTTGATGTGACCATCGTCACCGACCGCACCCTTACCATCCGCGCCTCGGTGCGTGACGTGCAGTTCGAGCTCACCGTCGCCATCGTTCTGGTGGTTGTGGTGATCTTCATATTCCTTGGCGACGTGCGCGCGACCGTCATCCCCAGCCTTTCCGTGCCGTTGTCTCTGGTCGGCACGCTGGCGGTGATGTACCTCGCCGACTTCAGCCTCAACAACCTGTCGATCATGGCGCTCACCATCGCGACCGGCTTCGTCGTCGACGACGCCATCGTCATGATCGAGAACATCGCCCGCTACATCGAGCGCGGCGACGACCCCATGACGGCGGCGCTCAAGGGTTCGCGTCAGATCGCCTTCACCGTCGTTTCGCTTACCGTATCGTTGATCGCCGTCCTCATCCCGCTTCTGTTCATGTCGGACGTGGTGGGCCGGTTGTTCAGCGAGTTCGCCATCACGCTGTCGGTCACCATCCTGATCTCGGCCCTGGTATCGCTCACGCTGGTACCGATGATGTGTGCCCAGATGCTGAAGCAGCGTCCGGCGACGTCGACCGGCACGTCGCTGGACATATCCCATGCCGAGACCCAGGCGCTGGGCGCACGCTGGTTCGCCGGGTTGATCGCCATCTACGATCGCGCGCTGGTCGTGGTGTTCCGGCATCAGGCGCTCACGCTGGTTGTTGCCGTGGGCACCGTGGCGTTGACCGTGCTGCTCTACGTCGCGATTCCCAAGGGCTTCTTTCCGGTCCAGGACACCGGCCTGATCCAGGCCGTGACCGAGGCGCCGCAGAGTGTTTCCTTCGAAGCGATGAGCACCCGTCAGCGCGCGCTCGCCGATGCCATTCTGGGCGATCTCGACGTCGAGAGTCTGACCTCGTTCGTCGGAGTCGACGGCACCAACCCGACCCTGAATTCGGGGCGGATGCTGATCAATCTCAAGCCGCGCGGTTCGCGCGCCGCTAACGCGAGCGAGATCATCCGGCGCTTGCAGCGCGACACCGCCGCAGTTCACGGCATCTCGCTCTTCATGCAGCCGGCCCAGGACCTTACGATCGACTCGACGGTGAGCCGCACGCAGTACCAGTTTGTCCTGGAGAGTGTGCGGCCGGAGGATTTCGACATCTGGGTGCCGCGCCTCGTGGAGCGGTTGCAGAAAGTGCCGGAGATCGTCGACGTCACCAGCGACCTGCAAAGCAAGGGTCTGTCGATATTCATCAGGATCGACCGCGACGCGGCGGCGCGCTTCGGCATCACCGCCGCCACGGTCGATAACGTGCTTTACGATGCGTTCGGTCAGCGCATCGTGTCGACGGTCTACACCCAGTCCAACCAGTACCGGGTGATCTACGAAGTCGATCCTTCGATGGCGGGCTCACTCGATTCGCTCGCCAACCTCTATCTGCCGGGCTCGACCGGCGGCAAGCAGGTACCGCTGTCGTCCATCGCCTCCTTCGAGGAGCGTGCAGCGCCGCTCAGGCTCGACCGGCGCGGGCAGTTCCCAGCCACGACCATCTCGTTCAACCTGGCGCCGGGCGCGGCACTTGGGCAGGCGGTGGATGCCATCGTTGCCGCGCAGCGCGAGATCGACATGCCACGGTCGATCACCACCCATTTCCAGGGGGCAGCACTTGCCTTCCAAAAGTCGCTCAATAGCCAGCTATTGCTGATCCTGGCGGCCATCGTCACGGTCTATATCGTGCTGGGCGTGCTCTACGAGAGCTACATCCATCCCATCACGATCCTGTCCACCTTGCCGTCGGCCGGCATCGGCGCCTTGCTGGCGTTGATGATGGCGGGCTCGGACCTCAGCGTCGTGGCGATCATCGGCATCGTGCTGTTGATCGGCATCGTGAAGAAGAACGCCATCATGATGATCGACTTCGCCCTCGATGCGGAACGTCATCAGGGCAAGTCGCCGCGCGAGGCGATTCACCAGGCCTGCCTCCTGCGCTTCCGCCCGATCCTCATGACAACCGTGGCCGCTCTCGTCGGGGCTCTGCCGCTGATGCTGGGCTCCGGCACCGGGTCGGAACTGCGCCAGCCGCTCGGTATCACCATCGTCGGCGGCCTGATCGTGAGCCAGGTGCTGACGCTCTTTACGACGCCGGTGATCTACCTCGCCTTCGACCGGCTTGGCCGCCGGTTGCGTGGCCTGCCGCTCGACACGCCGCGCCACCCCGTCGCCGGGGCCGCTGAAGGCAGTCCCCCGTGAACCTGTCGGCGCCCTTTATCGCCCGGCCCGTCGCCACGACCCTGCTCACGGTGGGGCTGGCGCTGGCCGGCATGGTGGCCTTCTTCGGCCTGTCGGTGTCGCCGCTGCCGAAGGTCGATTTCCCCACCATCCAGGTTCAGGCATCGTTGCCCGGGGCCTCGCCCGAGACGGTCGCCACCAGCGTCACCACGCCGCTTGAGCGGAGGTTGGGCGCGATCGCGGGCGTCAACGAGATCACTTCCTCAAGCACGGTCGGCAATTCTCGCATCACTTTGCAGTTCGACCTGTCGCGCAACATCGACGGCGCGGCGCGCGATGTGCAGGCCGCCATCAACGCCGCGCGCGCCGACATGCCGAGCAACCTGCGCAGTAATCCGCAGTATCGCAAGATCAACCCGGCCGATGCGCCGGTGCTGGTGCTGGCGCTCACGTCCAACACGCTGGGGCAGGGTAGGCTCTACGATGCCGCCTCGAACGTCCTGCAGCAGAAATTGTCCCAGGTCGGAGGCGTCGGCCAGGTGACGCTGGGCGGCAGTTCCCTGCCGGCGGTTCGGGTCGAGATCAATCCGAGCGCCCTGACCAAGTACCGCATTGGCCTCGAAAGCGTCCGCGCAGCACTTGCCGCCGCCAACGCCAACGCACCCAAGGGCGCGATCGAAATCGGCGAGCGACGCTACCAGATCTACTCAAATGACCAGGCCCGGGTTGCCGACGAGTACCGCGATCTGGTCATAGGCTGGCGCAACGGCTCGCCGGTGCGGCTGTCGGATGTTGCCGAGGTCATCGACTCGGTCGAGAACATCCGCAACGAAGGCCAGGCCAACGGAAAGCGGTCGGTTCTGGTCATTGTCTACAAGCAGCCCAACGCCAACATCATCGAGACCGTCGATCAGGTGAAGGCACTGCTGCCTGACCTGGGGGCCTCGCTGCCCAGCGAAATCGACCTCACGGTGGTGAGTGACCGCACCACGACGATTCGCGCTTCGCTGAAGGAGGTCGAACGGGCGCTGATTGTGAGTGCCATCCTCGTCGTTCTGGTGACCTTCGCGTTCCTGAGGTCGGCCCGCGCCGGCTTCGTGGCCGCGGTCGCGGTGCCGGTGTCGTTGATCGGCACTTTCGGCGCCATGTACCTGCTGGGCTACAGCCTCAACAACCTGTCATTGATGGCCATGACCATCGCCGCCGGCTT
Source organism: uncultured Reyranella sp. (assembly GCA_937915145.1). Lineage (GTDB taxonomy): Bacteria > Pseudomonadota > Alphaproteobacteria > Reyranellales > Reyranellaceae > Reyranella. Next base: position 46,155 of record CALDNT010000037.1, on the reverse strand, counting down.
TGTCGTCGATGACGCCATCATCGTGCTGGAGAACATCACGCGCCACATTGAGGCGGGCAAGTCGCGGATGGAGGCGGCGTTGCTCGGTGCGCGCGAAGTCGGCTTCACCGTGGTTTCCATGAGTCTGTCGCTGATCGCTGTGTTCATCCCGATCCTGCTGATGAGCGGTCTCGTCGGCCGTCTGTTCCGCGAGTTCGCGGTCACGCTTTCGGTTGCCATCCTGATCTCCATGGTGGTGTCGTTGACGACGACACCGATGATGTGTGCCTACGTGCTGCGCCAGCGCGACGACCGGAGGCCGGGACTGCTGTTTCGCGCGAGCGCCCGTGCCTTCGATGTCCTGCAGTCGCTGTATGGCCGCAGTCTCGGACTGGTGCTGCGCCATCCCCGGCTTACCATGCTGGTCTTCCTCGCGACCGTGCTGCTCAACATCCACCTCTACGTGACTATTCCCAAGGGCTTCTTTCCGCAGCAGGACACCGGCCGCATCGTCGGTGGCATCCGCGCCGACCAGAGCATTTCCTTCCAGGCGATGCGGCAGAAGTTTCGCCAGTTCGTGGAAATCGTTCGCGCCGATCCGGCGATCGAAAGCGTTGCGGGTTTCACCGGTGGCTATCAGACCAACTCGGGCTTCGTCTTCGCCACGCTGAAGCCGCTCGACGAGCGCGGCATTTCGGCCGACCAGGTGATCGCACGCCTGCGCCCGCGCCTCGCGCAGGTGCCTGGTGCCATGCTCTTCCTGCGGGCGGTGCAGGATATCCGTGTCGGCGGCCGCTCGAGCAACTCCCAGTACCAGTTCACCCTGCAGGCCGATTCGCTGCCCGATCTCTACACCTGGGGACCGAAACTGGTTGAGGCGCTGAAGGCCGATTCATCGGTTATTACCGATATAGATTCCGATCAGCAGCAGCACGGTCTGCAGATCGACCTCACCATCGACCGCGATGCGGCAAGCCGGCTCGGCGTGTCGACGCGCAGTATCTCCGCCACGCTCTATGATGCCTTTGGCCAGCGCCAGGTCTCGACCATCTACAATGCGCTCAACCAGTATCACGTCGTCATGGAGGTCTCGCCCGAGTACTGGGCCAATCCCGAGTCGCTGAAAGACATCTACGTCAGCACCTCGGGTGGTGCCATCAGCGGCGCCCAGGCGACCGGCGCCATCGTGTCGGCCGCACCGCTGCGGCCCGGGGCGGTCGATCCGGCCCAGGCGGTGCGCAACCAGCGCACCAACCAGATCGCCGTCAGCGGCCGCGGTTCCGCTTCAACCGGTGCGGCGATCAGCACGGTACCCGAGACGATGGTGCCGCTTTCCTCGGTCACTCGGTACGAGTTCGGCACCACGCCGCTGGCCGTCAATCATCAGGGCCTGTTCGTTGCCAGCACGATTTCGTTCAATCTGGTGCCGGGCAAGACACTGAGCGATGCCATCGCCTATGTGAACGGCACGATGAGCGAGATCGGCATGCCGGCGACCATCCACGGCACCTTCCAGGGCACAGCGCGGGCGTTCCAGCAATCGCTCGACAACCAGCTTCTGCTTATCCTCGCGGCGCTGATCGCGGTCTACATCGTGCTTGGGATTCTCTATGAGAGCTACATCCATCCGCTCACCATCCTGTCGACCTTGCCGTCGGCAGGTGTCGGCGCGCTTCTGGCGCTGCAGTTCGCCGAGGTGGAATTCAGCATTATCGCCATGATCGGCGTGCTGCTGCTGATCGGCATCGTCAAGAAGAACGCCATCATGATGATCGACGTGGCGCTGGAGCGCGAGCGCAACGAAGGACTCGAACCACGCGCCGCCATTCACGAGGCCTGCCTGCTGCGTTTCCGCCCGATCCTGATGACGACGATGGCGGCCATGCTCGGCGCCCTGCCGTTGGCGCTCGGCCTCGGTGATGGCGCCGAATTGCGTCAGCCGCTTGGCATTTCGATCATCGGCGGCCTGATCGTAAGTCAGATCCTGACCCTTTATACGACGCCGGTGATCTATCTCTATCTCGATCGCTTCCGTCGGCGTGACCGCGACCGTCCCAGCCGGATCGCCCGTGCGATGGGCACCGCCGGAGTCCCGGCGTGAGGCGGCTCGCGGCCTTGGTGTGCCTGGCATCCCTGACGGGATGTTTGGTAGGTCCGGACTATCAGCGTCCACCACCGGCCACGCCACCGACGCCCGAGTTCAAGGAAACCATGGGCTTCCGGCCGGCCAACCCGAGTGATGCCGTCGATCGAGGGCCGTGGTGGCAGATTTACGGCGATCCGGCGCTCAACGGGCTGGCGGCCCAGGTCGATATTTCCAACCAGACCCTGAAGGCCGCCGAAGCGGCCTATCGCCAAGCGCGCGCGCTCGTTCGCCGGGACCAGTCGGGCCTCTATCCCTCGATCACGGCCAGTGCCAGTGCCCAGCAGACCGGAAGTGGGAACAACCGCGGCAGCGGCACGACCATCATCACGACGAACGCCGGCGGCAATGTCACCAGCGCCACCAGCCAGTATTCCGGTGGTGGGGTGTTCTCCTGGGAGATCGATGTCTGGGGCAGTATCCGGCGCACCATCGAGAGCGATTCGGCGGCAGCCCAGGCCAGCGCCGGCAACCTCGCGGCGGCCCGGTTGTCGGCCCAGGCCGATGTCGCCATCAATTATTTCTCGCTGCGCATCTCCGATCAGCGGACCCGTCTCTACCAGGCCACGGTGGCAGCCTACGCGCGGTCGCTGCAGATCGTGCAGAACCAGGTCGATGCCGGGATCGCGTCGCGTGTCGATTTGGCCCAGGCGCAGACCCTCTATCAGCAGGCGCGGTCGCTTCTGACGGCTGAAGGCATCGCACGCGCGCAATACGAACATGCGATCGCCGTGCTGGTCGGCAAGACGCCGGCCGAGTTCAGCCTCGAGCCGGGCCCGCTGCCGCAGGACGTGCCGACGGTCGATGCAGGCGTACCGTCAGCCCTGCTCGAAAGGCGGCCCGACATCGCCTCGGCCGAGCGCCAGATGGCGGCGGCGAACGCCAGCATCGGCGTGGCGCAGGCGGCCTACTATCCCAACATCTCGCTGGGCGGCGCCATCACGTTCCTGAGCGGCGGACTCGGATCCCTCTTTCAACTCGGCTCGTCGGTGTGGTCGCTGGGCCCGCAACTCGCCGCCACGCTGGTCGACGGCGGCGCGCGGGCGGCCCAGGTGGAGGGTGCGCGGGCGAGCTACGACGCGACCGTGGCGACCTACCGGCAGACGGTGCTGACGGCCTTCCAGCAGGTCGAGGACGCGCTCGCGCAGCAACGTATTCTGGTGCAGCAGGAGCAGATTCAGCGCGCCGCCGTCGCCGCTGCGCGCGAGGCCGAGCGACTGTCGCTCAACCAGTATCGGCTCGGCACCGTGCCTTACACGACCGTCGTGCAGACCCAGACGGCGGCGCTTTCGGCCGAGCAGACGCTTCTGAACATCCGGCTCAGTCGCCTACTCGCCAGCGCCAACCTGATCAAGGCTCTGGGCGGCGGCTGGCGCGATGCCGACCTGCCGCCGCCGGTGCCGATCGGCGGCCTGACCAAGCGGTAGGCGCTTCCGGCCAGAATCGCCCTATACTCGCTTCATGGCGGAGCCAGCGATCCGCAAGATCATTCACCTCGACATGGACGCATTCTTTGCGTCCGTGGAGCAGCGCGACGATGCCTCGCTGCGCGGCCGTCCCGTGGCGGTTGGTGGCTCGCGCGAACGTGGCGTCGTGGCGGCGGCCAGCTACGAGGCGCGCAAATTCGGAGTCCGCTCGGCGATGCCCTCGACCACGGCGCGGCGGCTTTGCGCCGAGCTGGTGTTCGTGAAGCCGCGTTTCGAGGTCTACAAGGAAGTGTCGCGCCAGATTCGCGCGATCTTCCTCGAATACACCCCGTTGGTGGAGCCGTTGTCGCTCGACGAGGCCTATCTCGACGTAACGATCAACCTCAAGGGCATGCCGCTGGCCTCCGAGATCGCCCGCGAGATTCGCGCGAAGATTTTGGCGCAGACGGGCCTCACCGCGTCGGCCGGCATTTCCTACAACAAGTTCCTGGCCAAGCTGGCGTCGGACCACCGCAAGCCCAACGGTCAGTTCGTCATTCCGCCCGAGAAGGGCGCCGCCTTCGTCGAAAGCCTGGCCGTCGGAAGGTTCCACGGTGTCGGACCGGCGACGGAAGCCAAGATGAAGCGGCTCGGCATCCAGACCGGCGCCGATCTGAAGGCCCAGACGCTCGAGTTTCTGAAACAGAATTTTGGCAAGTCGGGCCCCTACTACTACGCCATCGCCCGTGGCCAGGACGAGCGGCAGGTCGTCCCCAACCGGCCGCGCAAGTCGGTCGGATCGGAAACCACCTTCTTCCAGGATCTTGCCCGTCCGGAGGAGATCGAGGCCGGCATCGTCTCCGTCCTCGAGGATGTCTGGAGCCATTGCGAGAAGAACCGCATCGGCGGCCGCACGGTGACGGTGAAGATCAAGTACGCCGACTTCCAGATCGTCACCCGTAGCCGGACGCTTGCCGGGCCGCTCGCCGGCAAGGCGATGCTCGAACGGGTCAGCATCGAGCTGGTACGAGGCATCTTTCCATTGGAGAAGAAAGTCCGACTGCTCGGCGTGTCGTTGCACAATCTCTACCGCCAGGACGAGGTCGCCGCGCCCCCCCAACTCACACTGGAGCTGCTCTGAGCGGCTCAGGCCTCGATCGCCGTCGCCATCTTCTTCAGCATCGCCGTATCGGGATAGGTGCCGAAGCCGGCCTGCACATTGTCTTTCATATGATCGGGCTTGCCGGTTCCGGGGATGACACAGGTGATGGCTGCGTTCGCCAGCACGAATTTCAGCAGGATTTGCGCCCAGCTCGTGCAGCCGATCTCGCCGGCCCAGCCGGGCAGCTTTCGCGGCAGCAGCTTGCGCAGCAGTCCGCCACCGCCGAACGGCTGGTTCACGATCACCGCGATGCCGCGCTCGGCGGCGAGCGGCAGCAGGCGGCGTTCGGCGGCGCGATCGTCGAGCGCGTAGTTCAGCTGCACGAAATCCCACTTTTCCGCGCGCATCACGGCCTCGAGTTCGTCGTGGGCGCTTGGCGTGTAGTGCGTGATACCGAGATATCGGAGGCGACCTTCGGTCTTCCGGGCGCGCAGTACCGGCAGGTGCTCCCGCCAATCGAGGAGATTGTGGATCTGCATCAGGTCGATGCGATCGGTCTGCAGTAGCCGCATCGAGTTTCGCAACTGTCCGATGCCGTTGTCGCGGCCCGACGTCCAGACCTTGGTGGCAATGAAGGCCTTGTCGCGCGTTCCTGCGGCGGCCAGCAGATCGCCGACAACGGCCTCGGCAGCGCCGTACATCGGCGAAGTGTCGATCACCGAGCCACCCGAGTCGAACAGGATACGCAGCACTTCGGCCAGCGGCGCACGGTCCTGCGGCCTGGCGCCGACATCGAAGGTCCGCCAGGTGCCGACACCGACGACGGGCAGCAGTTCGCCGGTCGAGGGAATTTTGCGTGTGTGCATGCGATCTCCCGGTCTTTGCTGTGCGTTCGCTCGCCCACCCGTCGCAAGGGCGGCGCCGGCGAGACCGAGGAAGGTGGTGCGTGTCACAGCCATGGTCACGCCAATGAAATTTGGAAGCCTCGTTCAGTCGCCTGGGTGTCGATCGGCCGACCATTCAGGGTCACGAGGGGCCTTTCGGCAAGTCCCGAGATCGTGAACGTCCTCGCCATGCCGGTGCCGTCCTGTCCTGGCTTCAATTCGTGCGAGATCTCGCACTCGCGCGCCCATGGCCGGTACTCGACCCGCAGCAGGCCGACTTTTCCGTCGGCGCCAAGCGTCACACCATCGCGTGTCGCGAGTGTCCAGGTTTGTGGGTCGGGCAAGGGATTGTAGCCGACCACTGCGCCGCTCGCGGAATCGGCGAGGAGATAGGCCATGCGCCCTGGTTCCGTGGTCAACACTGCGCCGTTCTTTTCGAGCCGGCCGGTCGTTCCCTGCTGGGCCCAGCCCGTGTCGCGGTCAAGTCCTGCGAGCAGATAGGGCCATTGCCCATTCAGCCGCCGCCATGGGATGGCGCGTTCCTGGGCACCGGGATCGATCGGGAAGTGCAATGCTGCGCTTTGGCCGAAGTCGGTCGTGAAACCTGCTTCCATGAGATCCGAACCACTGCGATAGGTGACTTCGAGCAGGCGCTTGGCCTCATGCCATTGCGCGGTCAGACGGTTGGCCGCGATGTGCCGGGCGAAGGCCTCGAAGCTGCCGTGTTGGGCCTCGTCGCCCATCTCGAGCACGAAGCCGCCGTGGGTTCGTGTGGTGAGCGCCCCAAGGTCGAGGCGGCGCGTCGGCACGGGTTGATCGCGCTGCATATTGAAGATCGAAATCGTGAGTGCAGGCGCCACCGTGGCACCATTGGGCTCGGCTTTGCCGGCGATACCTGGGGCAATCTCGATCTCGGCGTCACGGCCGAGATCCGTCGCCGGCAGCGCCAGGATGGCGAGATAGCTTATGCCGTCGCGGATCAGGATCGGCTGATCCGCTGCCGTACGATGCGGGAAGGTTTCTATCTTCCGGTTGCCGGCGATGATTTCCCAGTCACGCGACTCCGTCAGGTTCCACAATCCGATGACGGTCGCCAAGCGCGCCAAACCCTCCTTGCCGATGCCGGCGAGAAGCCGCTCGCGGTTGCTGTGCGGCTTGGCAAAGACGATGGCCCGGTTGCGGCTCTGGAAGGTAAGCAGCAGACCAGCCGTGGAGACGACGCCCCCGTTGGTCGTCGCGAGATCGGGCGCGTTGGCGACATAGCGGGCGGTGAGCATGCCGCGGTCCTCGGAACGGGTCGCCGGGCGGGGCGCGCGCAGCCACTGGCCGAGCAAGTCGACCGTGCCGGCATGAACATCCTGGCTCGCCAGACCGTGCCAGCGTCCAAGCCAGGTGCGACGCCACAGCGGCGGCTTGAAATTGCCGCGGATCGTGTCTGCAGAAGTCTCTTCGACCGGCAATTCCTTGTCGTCGATCGGACCCGAAACCCAGTCCGGTGCCCAGGGTTGGTGCAGGCTCTGCATCGCCACGCGGCCCGGCGGAAAGTCGTAGCCCCACGCCGGCATGCCGTGCACGGTCTCGGCCGGCGTCTTGTCGAGATAATTCACCACGCCCTTCTTCGAGACGGTATGCAGCGCGCCGTAGATGCCGTCCTGTTCGACCAGGATGCCGCTTATCCGCGCCCGCCCCGATGGCGCCACAAAGCGGCGCAACACCGGATGATAGACGCTCACCAGCATTTCCATGGTGCGGTCGACCAGGATGCGGCCCATCAGACGGTCGATCGGCATCGGCGCGAAATCGGCGAACATCTTCTGTCCGCTCAGCGTGATCGACAGGTAGTAGGGGTCGAGCATTTCCTGGGTGCTGCCGTCGAGAAAGCTCCAGTAGCGCAGCGGCAGGTATTCGAGGCCGTGACGGCCGTCGCCCATCGGGTTGGCGGCGTCGATCAGGGCACCACCGAGCAGGGCACCCATTGCTGCGGTGTGATTGAAGTTCTGGGTGCTGACGACGAAGTTGTAGCCGCCGCGGAAGAACGAGGCGCGACCGCGCCAGTCGTGGTTGCGCCTGTAATAGTCGATGGCATCGCGGCTCTGGGGATGGACGAAGGCGCTGGTCGGCAGGTCGGGCTGCAGCCAGGCCCGCCAATAGGCCTTCATGTGATCCTGCACCGGGGCGGGCAGCAGGTCGCGGAAGAGATGCCAGATCAACAGGTCGTCCTGGATCGACCAGCCCTGCCAGTAGCGCGGCGGCATCGCCATGATTTCACGCAGCCACCCCTGGTAGTTCCTGTAGCCCTGCTCGCCGTCGACCTCGGCCCACGGGCTCACCTTGTCGCCGCCCACACGCTGCAGTTCGCGGATGCGCTCGACCTGCCAGGCCGCACGGCCCTTCAAGCCGTCGTCGATCACCTGGTGCGCCTGCGCGGCGATGTCGGCGGGTGAGGGCAGGGCTGCCGTCGGGCGCGAGCCGTCGCCGGTGCGCAGCAGTGCCGCGCGATCGAGGCGCGGCGGCAGGGCGACCACGACCACGCCACTGATCCGCCGGAACGACAGCAACAGCCGTGGCGCGGTAAAGCGCAACCCATGGCCGCCCGTCGGCATCGCCCATTCGTAGGCATTGCCCGGTTCGCGGTAGCGCGAGTCGTAGGTTTCGACCTTGCGCAGCAAGAATCCGCACTGCTCCAGCATCAGCAGGCGCGTGCCGCCGTCCTTTGCCAGAACATCGGTCGCCAGCAGGGGCGTGATGTCAATTCGTGCTTCGCGCGCCCGTAGCGACAGCTCCTGCGCTGCCAGGGCGGGGTCGTGGCGGTCGTGGACAGGATCGCTGGCACCGTACCTTGCCCAGAAGCGGCGACCGTTGACCTGGGCATTGAAGGTCGGCCCGCTCGCCGGATCGGCGATCCACGGCCGGCGCAGCGGCCAAGCCTCGACATGCCAGGTCGGCGGATCCTCCGTCCAGGCTTTACGCCCCAACAGGTCGCGACAGGTATAACCCTCCGGCACGATCTCGTAGCCGTCGTAGGCAAGCGACAGCTCGGCTTTTGCCAGAACGCGCCCGCTGCTCAGGGTCGCGGCAACGATATCGGTAGCGCCGGGAAAACGCAGCAGCACCGAGCGGTGAACGGCATCGATCGTGCGGCCGCCCACAATTGGTGTGTCCCAATGTCGCCCGTCTATGGTCGCGGTCTCGCTGTCGGCCATCTCGACCAGTTCGATACTGTCACGCCCCTGTGCCGATGCCGGCGTGCCCGCAAGCGCGGCGCCGGCGGCAGCGGTTCGCAGAAATCGTGCGCGGGTGAGGGGGTTGGTCATGGCCGCGTCATTCTTTCGTCATGGTGTGGCATTTTCCAGTTCGGAAAAAACTTCTTCCGCCACACTGATGCCCCAAGCGTGGTCTTTGCTGCGCGCCGAAGAAGATTCGGCATTCGCAGCTGTTGCGGAACTTTGGATCGTGACCATCTCAGAGGCAGACCAAGGAGGACGCTGTGTTCGAACCCGTCATGTCTGAACCCTTCGTCGTCGAAATCTGGGGCGAGCCCGCGGGCGTCGTCCTCAAGGAAGATCACACCTTTCGCTTTCATGCCTTTGCCCGTCCGTTCTTCGCACTGGACGGCGTTCAGTTCGCGACACCGGGCCAGGCCCGGCTGGCGGCGGCGCGGCTGCAGCCTTCGCGGCGGGAGGCGACCACATAGCTTGACCTTGCGACTGGGGTTCTATTCCCTCTGGGCCGGAGGAAAAGCAAATGACCGGCACCAGGAAGAAGAAGCCCGCCGAACTGCGCAGCGCGCGCTGGTTCGCCCCAGACGATCTGCGCGCCTTTGGCCACCGCTCGCGCGCCATGCAGATGGGCTACGCGCCGGAGGAATGGGCCGGCAAGCCGGTCATCGCCATTCTCAACACCTGGTCGGACGCCCAGCCCTGCCATATGCATTTCAAGACCCGCGTCGATGACGTGAAGCGCGGCATTCTGCAGGCCGGCGGCTTTCCGATGGAGCTGCCGGCGCTGTCGCTGTCTGAAAGCTTCCTGAAGCCGACCACCATGCTCTACCGCAACCTGCTGGCCATGGATGCCGAGGAGCTGCTGCGCGGCCATCCCGTCGATGGTGTCGTGCTGATGGGCGGCTGCGACAAGACCACGCCGGCGCTGCTGCTGGGCGCCATCAGCATGGGCCTGCCCACCATCTACCTGCCGGCCGGGCCGATGCTGCGCGGCAACTGGAAGGGCAAGGTACTGGGTTCCGGTTCCGATGCCTGGAAGTACTGGGACGAGCGCCGGGCCGGGAAGATATCCGATTCCGACTGGGTCGACGTCGAGGCGGGCATCGCGAGGAGCTACGGCACCTGCATGACCATGGGCACCGCCGCCACCATGATGGCGATGGCCGAGACTCTCGGCATGACCCTGCCCGGCGCCTCGTCGATTCCGGCGGCCGACGCCAACCATATCCGCATGAGCGCCCAGACCGGCCGCCGCATCGTCGACATGGTGTGGGAGGATCTGACGCCGAAGAAGATCCTGACCCGGGATGCCTTCCTGAACGCCATCACCGTGGCCATGGCCGTCGGTTGCTCGACCAACGCCATCATCCATGTGATCGCCATGGCGCGGCGTGCCGGCCAGGATGTCGGCCTCGACGATTTCGAGCGCGCCTCCCGCCGGGTCCCGGTGATCGCCAACATCCGGCCCTCGGGCGACAAATACCTGATGGAGGATTTCTTCTATGCCGGCGGGCTGCCCGGCCTGATGGAGCAGATCCGCGGCCAGCTCCACCTCAAGGCGATGACCGTCACCGGCAAGACGGTGGGCGAGAACATCAAGGGTGCGGAAATCTACAACGACGACGTGATCCGCTCGCCCGCCAATGCGATCTACAAGGAAGGCGCGCTGGCGGTCCTGAAGGGCAATCTCGCGCCCGACGGCTGCGTCATCAAGCCCAGCGCCTGCGCGCCCAAATTCCTCAAGCACACCGGCCCGGCACTTGTGTTCGACGACTATCCCTCGATGAAGGAGGCCATCGACCGCGACGACCTCGACGTCACCGAAGACACCGTGCTGATCCTGCGCAACGCCGGCCCCCAGGGCGGGCCGGGCATGCCGGAATGGGGCATGCTGCCGATCCCGACAAAGCTGGTGAAGCAGGGCGTGCGGGACATGGTGCGACTTTCCGACAGCCGCATGAGCGGCACCAGCTACGGCGCCTGCATCCTGCACGTCTCGCCGGAATCCTACATCGGCGGGCCGCTGGCGCTGGTGAAGACCGGCGACATGATCGCGCTCGACGTCGACAAGCGCACCATCGACATGAAGGTGTCCGATGCCGAGCTGGCCAAACGCCGCGCCGCCTGGAAGAAGCCCGAACCGCGTTACGAGCGCGGTTATGGCTGGATGTTCACCCGCCACATCAAGCAGGCCAACGAAGGCTGCGACTTCGATTTCCTCGAGACCGGCTTCGGCGCGCCCGTCGCCGAACCGTCGATCTATTGAGGGCCGCGCCATGGCCCTGAAGAGCGAGACCCGCGAGCGGCTGAAGACCATCAGCACCGCCACCATCGCCACCGCGCTGTTCAAGCGCGGCTTTCGCAACCAGTTCATCCAGGACGTGCATCCGCTGTCGCCGGGCCAGTCGGCCGTGGTGGGCGAGGCTTTTACGCTGCGCTACATGCCGGCGCGCGAGGACCTGAACCAGCTCAGCGTTTTCCGCGACCGCGGCCATCCGCAGCGCAAGGCGATAGAGGACTGCCCGCCGGGCGCGGTCATGGTCATGGACAGCCGCAAGGACGCGCGCGCCGCTTCCGCCGGGGCGATCCTGGTGACGCGCCTGATGAAGCGCGGCGTCGCCGGCGTCGTCACCGACGGCGGTTTCCGCGATTCCGCCGAGATCGCCCGCACCGGCTTCCCGGCCTATCACCATCGCCCCAGCGCGCCGACCAACCTCACGCTGCACCAGGCGATCGACATCAACGTGCCGATCGGCTGCGGCGACGCCCCGGTGTTTCCCGGCGACGTCATCCTTGGCGACAGCGACGGCGTCATCGTCATCCCGGCCAAGCTCGCCGATGAAGTCACCGACGAGGCTTACGAAATGACCGCGTTCGAGGATTTCGTCACCGAGCAGGTCAACAACGGCCTGTCGATTTACGGCCTCTATCCGGCTACCAACGAGCAGACCCTGGTCGATTTTGCCGCCTGGCGGAAGATCAGGGGACGTTAGGGAGGGACACACAGTGATCAAGCGCAAGCAGCGCATTGCGATGCGCGACCTCGCCACCATGGACGCCGAGGATCGCGAGACCGTCGAAAAGAACGCGATGAACGGCCAGATCTTCAACATCTTCAAGGTGCTGGCCCATCATCCCAAGCTGGTGAAGCGCTGGACGCCGTTTGCCGGTCATGTGCTGGGCAAGCAGACTTTGGCGTTCCGCGACCGCGAGCTCCTGATCCTGCGCATCGGCTGGTTGAACCAGGCCGAATACGAATTCGCCCAGCACGAGCTGATCGCCAAGAAGGGCGGTGTCACGGATGCCGACGTCGAGAGCGTCAAGCAGGGGCCCAAGGCATCGGGCTGGAGCGCCCACGAGGCGGCGCTGATGCAGGCGGCCGACGATCTCTACGAGAACTCCGTCGTGTCCGACGCCACCTGGGCGGTGCTGTCGAAGAAATACTCGACCGAGCAGCTCATGGATGTGGTCTTCACCATCGGCCAGTACAATCTCGTCTCCTGGGCGCTCAACAGCTTCGGTGTGCCGCTCGACGATTTCCTGCCCGGCGCGAAGAAGTAGACGGTCGGTGCGCCGCATCCTGTCAGCGCTGGCGTCGATCGTCGCCCTGGCGGGTGCGGCGGGTGCGGCGGCCGCCCAGGATACCGGCGGGGACCCCGCGCGTATCCTGGCCACGTGGCAGTCGAGCGATGCGACCTGCCGCAACCCCAAGACCGCCGCACTGGCCGCCGTGGCGGCCTGCGAGCAGCGCGATACTTACGCCAAACGCCTGATGCAGTTGAATTTCTGCGCCGCGCCGTCGGGCTCGGCCGAGGCATGGCGGCGCTGCCCCGCCGGTACCGAGGCCGCCAATGCCCTGCCGAAGACCACGGTGCAGCTCGCGCGCGCTGGCGGCATCTTCGTGGTGCCGGTCTTGTTGAACGGCACGGTCCGGCCCTACGCCATCCTCGATTCCGGCGCCGCCAACCTGCAGATCTCGCAGGAGATCGCCGACGAACTGCGCCGCAACGGCACCCTCACCGACGCCGACGGGCTGGGCCGGCACCGCTACATCATGGCCGACGGCAAGGGCATCCAGCAGCACGTCTTCCGGCTGAAGAGCCTGCAGATCGGCGACAAGGTGATGGCGAGCGTCCTTGCCAGCATCGGCCCGCCCAACAGCAAGGTGCTGCTGGGCCAAAGCGTCCTGCGCCGCGTCAATGGCTGGGCGATCGACAACGTGCGCAACACCCTGACGCTCGACTAGCAGTCCCGGCTAAAATTCCAGCAGGTTCTCGCGCAGGGTCTTGTGTTCGTAGGCCTTGCGCGTGAGGCCGCGGCGCTGCAGCGCCGGCACCAGCCCCTCGCAGACTTCCATGACGTAGCGGCGGTCGAAGTAGCCGTTGAAGATCAGGAAGCCGTCGCCGCCCACCTCTTCCATGATCTCCTGCATCATGCCGGCGACATGGTCGGGGGTGCCGGTGAAGTCGATGCCCGACTTGGTCGCCCAGTTGGTCACGATCTCGCGCGGCGTCTTGCCGATCCATTTCGCCAGCGACGATTGATGGCCGTTGGTGGTCAGGCCCTCGGGCAGCGGCTCGTCGAACGGGAACTGCGCGAAGTCGATGCCGGTGAGGCGCGACATGCTGGAAAGCTGCATGTCCATGTGCTCCAGCGCCTGCGCCTGCTCCAGCCGCTTGCGCTCGCGCGCCGCCTCCATGGTGACGTCGACGATCGGATGGGCGAGGAACAGCACCTTGATGTCGTCGGGATTGCGCCCGATCGCGACCGCGCGGCGGCGCACCTCCTCTCGGTAGGCTTTCATGTTGGCGACGCTGCCGCCGCCCTCGGTGATGATGGTGTCGGCCCAGCGCGAGGCGAACTGCTGGCCGCGCGGCGAGCCGCCGGCCTGGCAGATCGGTACGCGGCCCTGCGGCGAGCGCGGCGCGTTCAAGGGCCCGCGGCAGCGGAAGTACTTGCCGTCGTGGTTGATCGCATGGACCTTGGAGCCGTCGGCGAACTGGTGGTTCTCCGGGTCGAGCACCACGGCGTCGGGCTCCCACGCCTCCCACAGCCTGGTCACGACGTCGGCGAACTCGTCGGCGATGTCGTAGCGCTCGTCGTGCGGATAATGCTTGTCGCGGCCGTAGTTCTGCGCCGCCCCGTCGTTGCTGCCGGTGACGCAGTTCCAGCCGATCCGGCCTTCCGTCACATGGTCGAGCGTATTGACCAGCCTGGCCAGCAGGTAGGGCGGGTATTCGCTCACCGACAGCGTTGGCACCAACCCGAGATGCTGCGTCTGCTGCGCCAGGTAGGGCACCAGCACCGCCGGATCGAGCTTGGGCGTCGAGGCAGCGTACTTCAGGTAGGTGTCGTGGCTGCCCTTGTAGGTGTAGGGCACGTTCGAGGAATCCTCGATGATCATGTAGTCGAAGCAGGCCCGCTCCATGCCTTTGGCGAGGTCGATGAACAGGTCGGGCATCATCCAGCGGTTGAGATCGGCGCCGGGCCACGCCGACCGCCAGGTCTTGGGGCCGTAGCCCTGGGACAGGAACCAGGCGAGGTGGAAGGGGTGCTTTGCCATTGTCCCAGAATATCTGCAAAACCCCTGCCATCCGAAGGCCGGAATTGGCACCCTCACGCAAAAATACTAGGTCCCATATTGGGATCATGATAGTGTCGTCGCGATGAGGGTCATCGCTCTCGGCACCTTGAAGGTATTCGTCGATCGAACGCCGGCCCACGAGGATGCCCGTCAGCCTGTGATGGCCTGGTATCGGCAGGTCCGGGCGGCCAGCTGGGCGACGCCCGCGGATGTGAAGCGCGATATCCGCAGCGCCAGTATCCTCAGGGATGGCCGTGTGGTGTTCAACATTGCCGGCAACAAGTATCGCATCGTGGCGTGGATCAACTTTCCCTATCGCGTCGTCTATGTCCGGTTCGTCGGCACGCATGCACAGTACGATGCCATCGATGCGCAAACCGTCTAGAGGCAGCGACCATGAATATTTCGCCGATCAAGACCCAGCGCGATTACCGCCGCGCCCTCAAGGATATCGAAGGGTTGATGGCGGCAAAGCGTGGAACCCCGGAAGGCGACCGCCTCGACGTTCTGGTCACGCTCGTCGAGGCCTGGGAGGCGCGGCATTACCCTCTCGACCTTCCCGACCCGGTCGAAGCCATCAAGTATCACCTCGACCAAAGCGGGCTGGCGCCCCGGGATCTCATCCCGTTCATCGGCAGCCGCAACCGGGTCTACGAGGTGCTGAACCGCAAGCGTCCGCTTACCCTCAGGATGATCTGGCGGCTGCATGACGGGCTCGGCATTCCAGCCGAATCGCTCATCAAGTCCGGCCAGGATCGCGCCGCCTGAAGCGGCCGGGCCGCGCGAAGCAGGGCCCACGGTCATCGTCATGAAGATCGGCATTCTCTTCGTCTGCAGCGGCAACACCTGCCGCTCGCCGATGGCGGCGGGCGCGATGCGCTCCCTCGTGCGAAGCGCCGGCCTCGAGCAGGCCTTTGCCATCGACTCGGCCGGCATCGCCGTTCGCCAGGCGGGCGAGCCGCCAAGCCCGCTTGCCCTCGAAGCCGCCGCCCGCCGCGGCCACGACATCGCCGCCCACCGCGCGCGCATCCTCGTGGCGGACGATCTCGCCCGCGCCGCCCATCCGCTGGCGATGGCAGGCACGCATCTCGCGGCCATGCGGGCGCTGGCGCCACCGGGTGCCGACGACCGGCCGCGGCTGTTCCTGGATCGCGACGTCGCCGATCCCTGGGGCGGCACCGCGCGCGACTACGACCATGCCCTCGATCTCATCGAGGCCGGCTGCGCCCAGTTGTTCGACGCGCTGCGTCAGACCGGATCGTAGTAGCCGAATTCGAGCAGCAGGCAGCCGGTCTCCGATCCGAACGGGCCGTGCACGGCCAGGGGCGGGCGGCAGGCGTAGGTGTTGGGCGGAAAGGTCTCTCCGGCGACGATGAACTCGCCCGACATCACGTAGACCTCTTCCCAGTAATTGTGCCAGACCGGCGCCGTCGTATGGGTCCCCGGCGCGAAGCGCAGCAGCCGGGTCTGTGAGCCGCGGCCGGCCGCCTCGTCGAGCGCGCCCGACAGGATCTTCTGCTGCACGCCGGGCGGCTGGCCCTCGGGGGTTTCCCAGCCACTGGTCATGTCGAGGGTGAAGAATTCCCGGTGCAGCTTGTTGACGGCCATGTGGTCCTCCCTGGCACGCAGCGATACGCCGCCGGCCGGGGCGCTGCAACGCGCCGATCCGACTCGACTCTTTGCCTCCGTTGCTCTCGACTTGTGCCGCGTTCCCGAACTTCCACCTTGTGAACGGAGCCCATCGTGAAATTTGGCGTCACCGTCGTTCCCCGCATCTCCGACTGGAAGCTGTTCGTCGATCTCGAGACGATGGGCTACGACGCCGCCTGGGCGGCCGATTCGCAGATGCTCTATTCCGACGCCTACGCAGTGCTGGCGCTGGCGGCGGCCAACACCTCGCGCATCAGGCTGGGCACCGGCGTCTCGGTGGCGGGGGTGCGGCTGGCGCCGGTCACCGCCCATTCGATCGCCACCATCAACCGGCTGGCCCCCGGCCGGGTGTTCCTCGGCATCGGCACCGGCCACACCGCGATGCGCGTCATGGGCAAGGACCCGATGAAGGCCGCCGCCTTCCGCGAATATCTCCGCGTGCTGCGCGCCCTGCTGCATGGCGAGGAGGTCGATTACGCGCTGCCGGGAGCGTTGGATGGAGAGAAAACCGACATCCGCTTCCTGCATGCCGACATGGGCTTCATCGACGTCGCCCACCCGGTGCCGATCTATGTCGCCGCCGACGGTCCGCTCGCCTTGAAGACGGCCGGCGCCTACGGCGACGGCCGCGTGTGTTCGCACAACCAGACCAGGGCCCGCCTGCAGAAGAGCCTCGATGTGATGCGCGACGGCGCCGCCGCCGTCGGCCGCGTCCTGCCCGGGGACTTCCATACCGCCGCCCTCAGCTACGCCTGCGTGCTGAAACCAGGCGAGAGCATGACCTCCGACCGCGTCATCGACGAGATCGGCCCGATGGCCGCAGCGTCGCTGCACTACTGGTGGGAGCTCTACCAGAAGGACGGCGACACCAGCACCGTGGCCGGCCGCTGCCGCAACCTGTGGGACGAATATCTCGCCTTCACCGAAAAGATGGAAACGTCGCCGGCCCGCCGCTACCAGCAGGTCCATCTCGGCCATTGCGCCTTTCTGCCCGTGGAGGAACGCCGCTTCATCACCGAGGATCTCATACGCGCCACCGGCGGGCTGGTCGGCACGCCCGACGAGATCGTTTCCATGCTGCGCGAGCGCGAGGCGATGGGCCTGGGCGAGATCACGCTGCTGCCGGCCATGGCCGAGGCGCGCCGCAACCTCGGCGACTTCGCAAAGCAGGTGATCGCCCGCTATTGAGCAAACCCACGTCCCCCGGCCCGCCGCAGGACGATCGCTTCTTCGATCCTTGTCGGAAGGACTCTAGGGAATTTCGTAGACCGCCATGTCGCCCGCGATGCCGCGGATCGAGCGCTGCTGTGCGACCGGCTTGCGACCGTTGGCGGCCAGGATCGCCGCGGTCTCGGCATGCTCGACTACCGGGGCGGTGATGAAGATCGCCCGCGAATCGGCGAGCCCCTGGACGCGCGACGCGATGTTCACGGTCTGGCCGAAGTAGTCCTGCCGCTCGTTCAGGGTGACGGCAAGGCATGGGCCCTCGTGGATGCCGATCTTCAGCAGCAGATCGTCGCTGCCGTTGTGCTCGTTGAGTTCGCGCATCGCCTCGCGCATCCGCAGCGCCGCCGCCACGGCGCGATCGGGCGTCGGGAAGGTCGCCATTACCGCATCGCCGATGGTCTTCACCACGGCACCGGCCTCGGCCGCGACGATCTCGTTGAGCAGGCGGAAATGGCCGCGAACCAGGTCGAATGCCGCCAGGTCGCCGACGCGCTCGTAGAGCTCGGTCGAGCCCTTGAGGTCGGTGAACAGGAAGGTGAGGCTGGTGATCTTCAGCCGTTGGTCGATGTCGAGCGTGTCGGTGCGATAGATGTCGCGGAAGGTCTGGTTGGTCAGCAAACGCTTGGCCGTGACGAAGGGCCGGCGCTTGCTCATGAAGTCGTGCAGATCGTGGTCGGCGATCCAGATGCCCGGCAGGGCGCGCCGGCCCGTGCGGTTCTCGAACGAGATGCGCAGCGGGCCGGGACGCATCTCGGTCGTGCCGGTGGGCGTTCTGACGTCGTTGTAGACCACCGAGAGGCTGCGCCGCTCCGTCGTCGGCTCGCCCTTCACATCGATGAAATGCGCCGCGTGGGTGACCGGTTCGAAGACGATCAGGAACTGTGCCGGCAACTGCACCGACAGCAGTACCTTGTCGCCGGGCGGCAGCTCGACGGTTTCCAGCGTGATCCTGTCCATCAGCGCTTCGTCGGCCGTCACTTCGAGCCCGGAGCCGAAGAACAGCTGGGTGCAATAGTCGAAGAACGAGAGCAGCTCGGGATGGTGCGCCGGAATGCGGCGCACGCGCGGACTGATCGTGAACGTCACCTCGACCATTTCGTCGAGGGTGGGCTCGTAGTCGGCGGCACAGACGGCGCAGTTGTAGTTTTCCGTGTGCACGGTCTTGAGCGAGGCGTTGGCGCCCAGCACGCCGCCGCAGCCCGGGCACAGCACGTTCCAGGAAAGCTCGAACAGCCCGACACGGGCGGCGTGGAGGAAGGCGGCGATGACGTGCTCGGGATCCAGATTGTTCCGCGCCGCAAAGGCCAGCGCATTGACCCGGCACAGTTCCCTGTCGGGCGCGTCACGTACCAGATGCTCGATGGCGGCGACGCTCGGCGCATCGGCGGATTGCCGCAGGAGGGCGAACAGCGCGTCTGCCTCGCTCATGACCCGACCGACATCCCCGGATGACCCCCTGGAAGGGGGCCGACGCTATCACCCTGTCGGGCCCCGGTGAAGGCACGGGCGGTCTGCGCCATTACTTCAATTCGGCCTCGCGCCGCTTCGTTCACCGCGACGACGGGGCGGCGGCGGGCTATGGTGCCGGCCTCGACCAGGTGGAGGACATCCGATGAGTGGGGCGATGAGCGAAGAACGCGCAGTGCTAGCCGGCGGCTGTTTCTGGGGCATGCAGGACCTGATCCGCCGCCAGGCCGGAGTCCTCTCGACACGGGTCGGCTATACCGGCGGCCATGTCGCCAACGCGACCTATCGCAACCACGACGGCCACGCCGAGGCCATAGAAATCGTTTTCGATCCGGCGAAGACCAGCTACCGCAAGCAGCTGGAGTTCTTCTTCCAGATCCACGATCCCTCGACGATGAACCGCCAGGGCAACGACCGCGGCACCAGCTATCGCTCGGCGATCTTTTACACCAGCGACGAACAGCGCCGCGTCGCCCTCGATACGATCGCCGATGTCGACGCTTCCGGCCTGTGGCCCGGCAAGGCGGTGACCGAAGTCGTGCCCGCCGCCGACTTCTGGGAAGCCGAGCCGGAGCACCAGGACTATTTGGAACGCATTCCCAACGGCTACACCTGCCACTTCATCCGGCCCGGCTGGAAGCTGCCGGTCCGCGCCAAGGCGGCGGAGTAGGTCTGAGCGGCCGAGCCTCGCGCGACGCTGGAGGATTCAGAACCTCCCCGCTCGAAAGAAGGCGAACGGTCCCCGCCATTCATCGGGGCACGCCACCACAACGCCACGATTCGACACGACGATGGCGGCATGAAAGCCCCTCGTTTGCGTCTCCTCGCGGCGTTCGCGCTGTTGGTAACGGCAGTTGTTGCCGCTGTGACGTCGGCGCTCCCGGCGATGGCCCAGACGCACATGCCCATGGAGCGCGCGCCGGATTGCGTCGCCGCCATGGGTGCGCTTCCCGAAAAATGGGAGGGCACGGCCTTCGCCATCGACGGCGGCACGCTGGCTGGCGCCGGGCTCAAGCCGCACATCCGCCTTTGGGGCATCCAGGCGCCGGAGCTGCGCGACAAGGACAGGCAGGAAACCGTGCCCGGCATGGCGGCGCGGGCGGTGCTCGAGAACCTGCTGGTCGCCGGGGAGCGCCGGGTGACCTGCCGCGCGTTGAAGTGGGACCGGCATTGCCGCATCGTGGCGCCTTGCACGGTGACGGCCGAGATTCCTGTGGGCGCCAAGGCTCAGCCCCATGACATTGCGCTCCAGCTCCTCGAGGCGGGCCTGGCCTATGGCTTCCGGCTCAACGATACGTTGCCCTGGGACGAAGTCGCAGGTGAACGCTACGGCCACTACGAGCAGATCGCCCGCAAGGCGCGTGCCGGGCTGTGGCCCATGTGGCTGGGCGAGAAGTAGATCCCGGGCGGCGGGGCCGTATCGATCTCCTGGCCGTGGATCGTCGCTGTCGCCGTCGCATCAGTCCGCCGCAGACCGGAGAATCCCGTTCATGCGTCCATGAACCGGGTTCGATGAGACCACTCGTTTGGATTTCAAGTCCATGCACAGCGCGAAGGAATATTTGGGCCGCCTGGCTCTGATCGTGGCGGCCGTGGTGCTGACGTTCGCGGCATTCGAAATCGCTTGCCGCTTGTGGCGCGGCCCCGGTTGGTTGCTCTATTGGCCGCACCTTCCAAACGTGGTGCTCACGCTGTCTACCGATCGCTGCGGCAATCTCTTTGATCGTCGCCTGGGTTGGATACCGCGTCCGAACTGCGCCACGCCTTCATATCACCATGACGCGAAGGGCTTCCGGGTGGTGCCCGGTTCGACCGGCCAGTCGCTTGAAGAACCGGCACTGTTGGTCACCGGATCTTCGTTTTCCTATGGCGACGAAGTATCGGATGGGCAGACCTGGGCGGCGTACTTGCAGGGGCTGATTCATCGGAAGGTAATCAACGCCGGCGTTACCGGCTATTCCCTCGATCAGACGGTGTTGCGCTCGGAGCGGCTGGCGAAAGAAATCGCACCGGCCGCGATGATCGTAACTTTTGCCGCCGACGATGTGACACGGGGTGAAATGAGCCGCGTATGGGGTGCCGAGAAACCATATTTCGAGCTTGTCGGCGATCGACTGGAACTGCGGCATGTTCCGATACCGCGCGCGATGCCCGTCGACCGATTCTGGCAAAAGGCGCTGGGCTGGTCCCTTGTCGCGGAGAAGATTGTCCGCGCCGTCGGGGAAGTGGACTGGTGGTATTCTGACAGGCGACGTGCCTTGCCCAGTGGCGCGGGCGAACGCGTGGCCTGCCCCCTGATGCGTCGCCTCGCGCACTTGTCGATACCGACGTTGGTTGTGGCGCAGTACCCGCCTCGCGTCTGGCGCGACGGTGCGAGTTTCGCGAAAGAGCACCGGAGACGCACAAGGATCGTCCTGGATTGCGCAAGAGAAGCAGGCCTTGGTGCTCTGGATACCTTCCGGATCGTTCAAGACGCCGTCCGCGCGCGCGGCGTCGATGCGCTCTATCGGATCTGGCATCACAATTCCGAAGGCAACCGTCTGATCGCCGAAGCGGTGGCGGCAGAACTCGCCAACCGCAACATGCTCCAACCATAGTTCGGCCAGGATCACCGGCGCGCTGCCAAATCGCATCCCACCGTGGCCGAATTTCACGGTCCCCGGCTACCGGCGGCGAAACTCTTGCCTCGTAGCCTCTCGTCATCGAGGTCAATCGTCACACTGCGGCGGCAGCGCGGACAGCACAGCACCACCTCCAGGCCAAGCGCGCGTACTTCGTCGAAGGTGGAGAAGAGGAGCGATAGCCACATGGCGGGACTTTGGCCCGGGCAGCTCTGTCCAGGATCAGCCAGATTGCCGCGCCGCTAGCCCCACCCGGATGACGCGCTGGAAGAAGCGGTCAATATTGGCTTGGAAAATTCTCGGAAGATTGTCGGGTTCATTCACGTCGACCACAGCGTAGTTCGAACAACATGGACGTGCCAGTTGGTACAAAAATGATGATTTGGTGCGGCTGGGCTAGAGCGCGGAGAACGTCACTGCCAAAGGTGCGTCATGCTGGCTAAAACCTGCTATCATGCAGGCAACTTGATGCGCGGTTGGAATGTGACACATTGAACTCATTGCGCTCTCCCAATGCCCATTCCAGCGATCATAGGGCATTCCTCGATAAGATTGCGCCGTGGCGGGCCGCCTATGAGTCAGCCATCATAACCTTCATTGCGGTCCGCAACGGGCAGGAGTGGGTGATAGCGCACGCACGCATCGACTTCGTAGTGTCGTGGGTGCCGGAGGTGGCTACAAAGTACTTCGAGAGCGCAAATGTACTCGCGCGACGCTTCGTTCTGAAGTCCGGCGAACCGCATTGGAATGACTGGGAAGCCCTTCTTCAGGAGATGGCCGACGGAAAGCTCAGGACGCCCGACGGGCTGCTTTCCCTTCAGAACAACAACATCAACTTCTCTACCAATTCGTGGACGCCGGCGAACGACGAATGGCGGAGAGATGTGGTGTTTCAGGTCGACGGAGGGCGGGGCTCGATACTCACCAACAATCGGGAGCTTGAATGGGAATTAAAGTCAGCCAGCCCGCCATACGACGGCGTCGCTGACCTCGCCGACGATTTTGGCCTGAATCCGCAGCACATCAACGACTGCCGCATCGAGGCGATTGCTTGGCATGTTGCGGAGGTAGACATGGCATCTCAGGTCGGCGAGACGGATGCAAACCTCGCCTGCATTGTGGCGCACCGAGTG
Source organism: uncultured Reyranella sp. (assembly GCA_937915145.1). GTDB lineage: Bacteria > Pseudomonadota > Alphaproteobacteria > Reyranellales > Reyranellaceae > Reyranella. The sequence continues at coordinate 23,738 of CALDNT010000037.1, read as the reverse complement.
GATCGCAACTCTGTCGCCATCAACTACCGAGTTCGTCTGAACGGAGTCACCGTCACGCGCGGAACGCTACACGGCAGCGAGATGGCGTGGGAGCGGCTTGCGAAGGGGCTGAAGGGTGTGGGGCAAATCCAGATCCCGAAAGGGGCGGTAATTCAGTGTTTCGCTATCGTGAATGGTCACGCGCATCATCAATACTGGATAGCGAATCCCAGGACGCTTCCTAACGCGAAGCGCGCGGCATTCGAGGAGCACGATCCGGCGCTGACGACACTGCGTGAGTTTTTGTTTGACTCGCGCCGCCGCGGTTATGATGCGCGGGATTTGGAGTTCGGCGTGTCGTGGTTATTCTGGCTCCATGGCTTCAGTCCAGCGGCCTTCGGCCCCAACAAGCGTACACAAGATGCGCCGGACCTTCTTGTTACAGCGCCAAACGGCAATTTTCTCGTTATCGAGTGCACTACCGGTGGGCTGAAAGCTGACCAGAAACTTTCGAAGCTTTACGAACGGGCAATGAGTTTGCGACGGAGGCTTGACGAATCGGGCCATAGCCACCTCCGCATGATACCCTTGATCGTGACGCCACTAGCGCGTGATGAGGTGAAGGCTGACATCGAGCAAGCGGAGAGACTCGGCGTACTTGTTTTCACTAAGGAAGACCTGGAACGGGCTATCGGCGAATCTCTGATTTTACAGGATGCTGATGCCCGGTTCGCCCGCGCAGAGAAGACTGTCTTGGACAACCAGCGGCAATACGAGCGGCGTGGCGAAGAGGCGTGACTAGTAGTTCGGCCGATTGATACTTGGACGGAACTGGGGGGCCCATCGGTAGCGAATATCCGTTTCGGCGAGCCTGCAAAAGACAGCACTTTGCCAGCACCTGTCGCTTCGCAACCACTACCCCTTGTAGTTGCAAGTTCAGCAGTCTTTAGCCTATGTTTCTGATATCGTCGCACGAGGCCTGTCTTCAAAGGCCGAGCCGCCCGGTCACTTTGCACGGGACGGCTCCTTGTCGTGACCGGGTGGCGTCCCGCTCTCCACGCGGGCGATGCAAGGGGCCAGGTCTTCGGACGCGGTCGCGATGCCACTGGGGCGTGGGTGCAGTCCCTGCCGATCAAGAACACCGTCGTTGGTCTCCTTTATCCGGCCGTCCCGGGAGGCTGTCGCAAATCCGACGCGAATCGACCCTACGCGCGCAGCCCAAAACCCTTTGGCGCGCGGCGGGTAACCCCGCCGCTGTTGCCCGGCCGACCGGCCGCGCCCTTCGAAGAGAGAGGTGCGGGACGCAAGACCCAGCCGAGCTCCTAAAAGGTCACTCCCGGGGAGCGGCGCAAGAACCGGATGAAACCCGGTGAGCCCTCACCCCTCGCGGGCGGGCTAACCCCCGCCCTGGGGGCCTTACGGACGGGCCACGTGACCATCGGCCTCTTCAACCGGTGAGTTCCCTCCTACGTTCATCGGGCAGGGAATGTGGAAGGGTTCGCCGGTTTCACGGGACTCGAAATCCGTGTGTGGAGCGCACAGGCCGAACAATTCCGAACACCCTTTGGAGGTGTCAGGAGTTGTTCGGGAGGCACCGAATTTTCAGACAGGCCCGGCATTTGGGCCTGCGTTGAAAAGAATCGTCCGGTTCAGGCCGGCCGGCGATTTGTGAATTTTCAGACAGACAGATTCTGGACAACTGGTGTCTGAAAAACCGACCGGTCAGGCCGGCGGCGCGAGTCGCGTCGCCTGGACGAGAGGGGCGAGCGCCGCAGCGGCTGGCGTGAGAGCGAGCAGCGGTAAAGCTGCAAGAAGCGTGCGTCTATGCATCCTTCGAGCTTACGCCGGCTTCGCCGAACGTCGCCATGCCGGCGTGGCAGGCGGCGGCGGCTTTCAGCAGCGGCACGGCGAGTGCGGCGCCCGAGGCCTCGCCCAGGCGCATGTCGAGGTCGAGCAGCGGGCGCTGGCCGATCGCGTCGAGCAGGCGCGTGTGGCCGGGCTCGGCCGAGCGGTGGGCGACCAGGCAGTGGTCGAGCGCGCCGCGGTCGACGGCGTGCAGCACCGCGGCGGCGGCGGTGCAGGCATAGCCGTCGAGCAGCACCGGGATGCGGCCCATGCGGGCCGCCGCGATGGCGCCGGCGATGGCGGCCAGCTCCTCGCCGCCCACGGCGGCCAGCAACGCCAACGGGTCCTTGGCGGCGATGGCGTCGCGGTGGCGGGCCAGTGCCTCGTCGATCACGGCGATCTTGTTGGCGAGTGCGGCGCCTTTGACGCCGGTGCCAGGGCCGGCCCAGTCGGCGCCGCTGCCGCCAAAGAGCGCGGCGCACAGCGTGGCGGCGGCCGTCGTATTGGCGATGCCCATTTCGCCCAGGCACAGCACGTCGATGCCGGGCTCGGCCGCCATCATGCCGTAGGCCATGGCGTTGGCGGCGCGGGCCTCGTTCATCGCCGGGCCTTGCGTGAAGTCGGCGGTGGGATGGTCGAGGTCGAGTTCGTAGATGCGCAGGTCGGCGTCGATGGCGGCGGCGAGCTGGTTGATGGCGGCCCCGCCGTCGAGGAAGTTCTTCACCATCTGCTTCGTCACTTCGGGCGGATAGGCCGAAACGCCGCGCTGGGCGATGCCGTGGGTGCCGGCGAACACCGCGATCCTGGGCCGTTCGACGCGCGGATGGGCGCGGCCCTGCCAGCAGGCCAGCCACTCGGCGATCTCTTCCAGGCGGCCGAGCGAGCCCGGCGGCTTGGTGAGTTCGGCCTGGCGGCGCACCACTTCGGTCCGGGCGGCGAGGTCGGGACCGGGCATTTCGCGCAGGATCCGGCGCATTTCGTCGAATGTTGCGGCGGAAGTTGGGGATTGGGCGTTCATTTGGGCGCGGACCCTCCTATATTTGCCGGATCATGACCAGTCCAAACGACTTCGAAGCACCCCCGGGCCGGCCGTCGTCGTTCGACGACTGGCTGCAGGCGTTCAAGGAGCAGACCTCCTTCTTCACCGGGCTGAAACTCGATGCCGGCCAGCCGCGCTGGCAACTGGCCGACGTGCTGCCGGTGCTGCCGTTCGTCGGCGCCGGCGTCGGCCTGGCCGCCGGTCTTGTCTTCGCGATCGTTCGCGGTATCTCGGGGCCGGGCTGGCTCGCCGCCGTGCTGGCGGTGGGGGCGGCGGTGCTGATCACCCGCGCGCTGCACGAGGACGGGCTTGCCGACACCGCCGACGGATTGGGCCCGCACGGGCTCGAGCCGGAACGGCGGCTCGAAATCATGCGCGACAGCCGCAACGGCACCTTCGGCGTGCTGGCGCTGGCGCTTACGGTGCTGATCAAGGTGGCGTGCCTGGCGCAGTTCGACAGTTCGACCGGGCTGGTGGTGCTGATCGCAGCCCACGCGCTGTCGCGCGCGGTGCTGGCCTATCCGCTGCTCGCCTTTTCGCCGGTGCGCGACGATGGCCTCGGCGTGCGCGCCGGCAAGCCCACCGACAACGATGTCTGGCTCACCATCGGCATGGCGGCGCTGCTGGCCTTCGTGCTGCTGCTCGGCAAGGGCTTCTTCGTGGCCCTGCTGGCGCCGATCCTGGCCATTGCCGCTGCAATGACCGCGGCGCACTGGATGGCCAAACGGCTGGGCGGCTACACCGGCGACACGCTGGGCGCCGTGCAGCAGAAGGCCGAGGTGGTTTTCCTGGTGGTGGCGGCGCTCTTCATCGCCAGCTAGAACCCTTGGCATGGCAACAGGAGCAAAGGTTACCGGGGCCATTACCCGGTGGTGGTGGGTGCGGCATGCGCCGGTCCCCAATCCCGAGTCGCGCTGCTACGGCCAGTCCGACAAGGACTGCGACGTCAGCAACGACGCCCTCTTCAGGCACCAGGCGGCGCTGCTGCCCAAGGGCGCGGTCTGGTATTCGTCCAATCTGCTGCGTGCGCGCAAGACCGCCGAGCATCTCGCCAAGGCCGGCGCCGAGATGGGCAACCTGCTGATCGATCCGGCGCTCGCCGAGCAGCATTTCGGGTCGTGGCAGGGCCTCACCTACACCGAGATCGCCCGCGATCACGGCAGCAACCATCTGTTCTGGCTGGGCCCGCCCGAGTTCCGGCCGCCCGGCGGCGAGAGTTTCATCGACCTGCGCGAACGCACGGTGTCGAGCATCGAGCGGCTGACGGCCGAGCATCGCGGCCGTGACATCGTGGCGACGGCACACGGCGGCACCATCCGCGCCGCACTCAGCCATGCCTTCGACATGCATCCCGAGGCGGCGGTGCGGTTCGAGATCGACAATGTCTCGGTGACGCTCATCGAGCATTTCGAGCAGGCCGATCCGGCCCATGCCTGGCGGGTGGCCTTCACCAACTACATGCCGCGCGAACTCGTCATCGCGCATGGCGGGAGCCGGGCGTGAGCCCCGAGCGCGACCTCGCGGCCGAACAGGCGGCGTTCTGGAACGGGCCGGGCGGGCAGGGCTGGCTCGCCGCCTACGCCCGAATCGAACGCTCCATCGCCGAGTTCGGCCGGATGGTGCTGGCGGCTGCCGCGGCGCAGCCCGGCGAGCGCGTGCTCGATGTCGGTTGCGGCACCGGCGGCACAACAGCCGAACTGGCGCGCGCGGTCGGACCGTTGGGCCGGGTGGTGGGCGTCGATATCTCCGAGCCGCTGGTCGCCGCCGCGCGATCGAAGCAGCTTGCGAACGCCAGCTTCGCCCTGGACGACGCCGCGACGCACCTGTTCGAGGCGGCATCGTACGATCTCGTGTTTTCGCGCTTCGGCGTCATGTTCTTCGCCGATCCGGTGGCAGCCTTCCGCAATCTTCGGCAGGCGTTGAAGCCCACCGGCCGGCTCGTCTTCGTCTGTTGGCGCACGCCACCGGAAAATCCCTGGGGCCTGGTGCCGTTCCGCGCCGCGGCGCCGCATTTGCCGCCGATGCCGCGACCGGGGCCGGAAGATCCGGGCCAGTATGCCTTTGGCGATCGTGCGCGCGTGGAACGCATCCTGAAGGAGGCAGGTTTCGGCCCGCCGGCCTTCGAGGCGATCGACCAGCCGATCTGGATGGGCAAGGACGCAGCCGAGATCGTCGACAATCTCGGCCGCTTCGGGCCGCTGGCGCGGGGGTTTGCGGAGGCCACGCCCGATCAGGCCGAAAAGGCCAGGGAAGCGATCACGGCGGCGCTCAGGCCACACGAGAGCGCGGCCGGCGTCGTCCTGCCCGGGGCCTGCTGGTTGGTGCGCGCCGCCGCCCGCTGATGGAGCATATTCCGACCTATTCGCTGCCACCGGTCAGCCTGGTGCTGGGCGGCGCCCGCTCGGGCAAGAGCACGCATGCCGAAAAGCTGGTGGCGGGCACCCTGTTCGGCGCCTCGCCGCAGCCGGCGGTCTATGTCGCCACCGCCCAGGCCGGCGATGTCGAGATGGCGACCCGCATCATGGCGCACCGCACCCGCCGCGGCAGCGGCTGGACCACGATCGAGGAGCCGCTGAAGCTCGCCGCCGCCCTCGAAACCGCCGCGGCGCGCGGCCTGCCGGTGCTGGTCGATTGCCTCACGCTGTGGCTTTCCAACCTCATGCATGCCGGCGAGGATGTCGACGAGGCCACCGACGAGGTGCTGCGGACACTCGATGGCTACGGCTCGCCGGTGGTTTTCGTGAGCAACGAACTCGGCCTCGGGCTGGTGCCTGAGACGGCGCTCGGCCGCTCTTTTCGCGATGCCATGGGGCGGATGAACATGGCGGTCGCGGCGCGTGCCGATCGGGTGATCTTCATGGCGGCCGGCCTGCCGCTCACCATGAAGGACCGCCCGGCACCGCGCACCTGAGGGGCCGCAATTCCGCCGCGAAATATGGTATGATTCGGGGCGTTGTGGCCATCCAGGCGCTCCCCCGGTGCCGGCCGCCAGCCAAGGAGCAGAAAATGAAGCTCGATCGCCGACTTGTCCTGTCGGGTGCCGCCGCCGCGTTCGCCGCCCCGATTGCCGCCGCCCCCCTGTTGATCGCCCGTCCGGCCCGCGCCGACGCCAAACGCCAGTCGCTGGTCGATGCTTGCCTGGCGACCGGCCGCAAGGTCCTCACCGGCAAGGATTATCCCGACGCCGCCAAGATCATGGTCGACGCCAAGGGTGTGCTGATCATTCCCGAACTCGTCCAGGGTGGTTTCATCGTGGGCGCCGCCGGTGGGCGCGGCGTGTTGGTGGGGCGCACCTCCCCCAACAACTGGAGCTATCCGGCATTCTACGGCATGGGCTCGGGCAGCGTTGGCCTGCAGATCGGCGCCAAGGTTTCGGAGATCGTGTTCATCATCCGCACCGAAAAGGGGCTGAACGCCCTGCTCGATCACAAATTCAAGTTCGGCGCCGAAGCCGGCGTCACCTTGGTGGCGGTGGGCATCGGCCTCGAGGGCGCCTCGACCGCGGCGGGCGGCGCCGACATCGTGGCTTTCGCCAGTTCCGCCGGCCTGTTTGCGGGCGTGTCGATCGAGGGTTCGTACCTCGACGCCGACAGCGAATGGAATGCGCTCTACTACGGCCAGGGCGCGACGGCGAAAGAGCTTATCCGCGAGCGCAAATTCACCAATCCCGGCGCCGAACCGCTGCGGCAGTTCCTCGCCACCTGGTAGGCGCGGCTTCTTGAACTAGGCGACCGTCGCCTTCAGGTCGGCCGCGATCGAAAGCTTGGCCTTGGTCTTGGCCTTGACCTCCTCGACGCTCACGCCGTCGGCGAGTTCGATCAGTGTCACGCCGCCATCGCCCTTCTTGTCGATGGTGAACACGCCGAGTTCGGAAATCACCATGTCGACCACGCGCCGGCCGGTGAGCGGCAGCGTGCATTCCTTCAGGAGCTTCGAGGCGCCGTCCTTGGAAACGTGCTCCATGGTGACGATGACGCGCCGCACACCCGCGACGAGATCCATCGCGCCGCCCATGCCCTTCACCATCTTGCCGGGGATCATCCAGTTGGCGAGGTCGCCGTTCTCCGCCACTTCCATGGCGCCCAGGATGGAAAGATCGATATGGCCGCCGCGGACCATGGCGAAGCTGTCGGCCGAAGAGAAGTACGAGGTGCCCTTCAACTCGGTCACGGTCTGCTTGCCGGCATTGATGATGTCGGCGTCGACCTCGTTGTCGAGCGGGAAGGGGCCGACGCCCAGCATGCCGTTCTCGCTCTGCAGGGTGATGTCGACATCTTCCGGCACGTAGTTCGATACCAGCGTCGGAATGCCGATGCCGAGGTTGACGTAGTAGCCGTCCTTCAATTCCCTGGCGGCGCGTGCCGCCATCTGGTCGCGGGTCCAGGCCATATTGAAGTCTCCTAAGCTTTGCGAATGGTGCGCTGCTCGATCTGCTTGTCGTAGGGCGCGCCGCAGAGGATGCGATTGACGAAAATGCCGGGCGTGTGGATGAGGTCGGGATCGAGCTGGCCCACCGGCACCAGCTCCTCGACCTCGGCGACGCAGATCCTGGCGGCCGTCGCCATCATCGGATTGAAGTTTCGCGCCGCCTTGCGGTAGATGAGATTGCCGGAGGTATCGCCCTTCCAGGCCTTGACCAGCGCCAGGTCGCCGACCAGGCCGCGTTCCATCACATACTCCTGGCCGTCGAAGACCTTGGTCTCCTTGCCCTTGGCGACTTCGGTGCCGACACCGGTCTTGGTGTAGAAGGCGGGGATGCCCGCGCCGCCGGCGCGGCAGCGCTCGGCCAGCGTTCCTTGCGGGTTGAACTCGATCTCGAGCTTGCCCTCGAGGTAGAGCTTGGCGAAGGTCTTGTTCTCGCCGACGTAGGACGAAATCATCTTCTTGACCTGGCCGGCCTCGAGCAGCAGGCCGAGGCCGGCGCCGTCGATGCCGGCATTGTTGCTGACACATGTCAGATTCTGGACACCCGTGTCGCGCATCGCCCGGATCAGCTTGTCGGGTATGCCGACCAGGCCGAAGCCTCCGCACATCACCATCATGCCGTCGCTGACCACACCGTCGAGCGCCGACTTGGCGTCTTTATAGACCTTGTTTGCCATACCCTCGTTCCGTGCAAGGACCGTACCGTCCGCATATGCGGGAGGCGGTCGCTGACTGTCAATCGCGGGACCTGTCCAGGATCACGACGGCAATTCCGGCAATGACCAGCACGCCGCCGATCGCCAAGGGCCAGGTGATAGCTTCGTCGAGCAGAACCATCGAGGCGGCGATGGCCATCAGCGGCACGCCCAGCATGGCGAGCGACGATGTCACCGGCGGCAACGCCCGTGCAACCGACACGGCGGCCCAGGTCGCGAGTGCGCCCAGGATACCCAGCAGGAAGAGGGTTGCCTGAACGATCGGACGGTCGAAGCGGACATAGCCTTCGGGCTCGAAGGTCGCGGCGATGATCACGAGCGGAATGGTCGCGATCGCCATCTGCCAGGGCAACACCTGCAGGGGTGTCAGGCGCCAGACATGGCGCCGTGCCTGCAGGATGGCAATCGCCCAGCACAAAGCGGCAAGCAGTAGACAACCGTAGCCGAACAGGATGGTCCGGTCGTTCCAGTCGAAGCGCAGCGGATCGACGACCACCATCACGCCCGCGAGACCGATCAGTGCGCCCACGACACCTCGCGAACTGATGCGTTCTCCGGCGAACAGCGCAAGGGGCACCATCCACAGGGTCATGGTGTAGGCGAGCACACCCGAGCGCCCTGCCGGCACCACGGCAACGCCGAGGTTTGCCAAGGAAAAGAAGCAGGTGATCTGGAAGAAGCCGACCGAAAGGATCACCGGCCAGTCGGCGCGCCGGGGCCAGGCGAGGCGGCCGATCAGCGCCAGGACGACGAACGAGGTGACGCAGCACAAGGCTACCCGCGCGACAGCGAACCACAGCGGTGTCGCCTCGGTGAGGCCGAGCTTGATTGCCGGCCAGGCGAGCCCGAACAGCAGGATCGCGGCGCCAAGCTGCAGCCAGGCCGCGCGGGGAATCCGCGCATTCCGCACCGGAATCTCCTAAGCCCGCTTTACCTTGGCGATCGACAGCGGCTGCGGCAGGCGCGTCAGCATTTCCGTTGGCACCGCCTGCCAGAAATGTTCAACCTCGCGATCCCAATCGTTCAGGAGGCGGGCGCCAAGCGGCGATTTGGTCTCCGCGACATGTTCCTCGACAAGTTTCCTGAGCACGCCTTCCCAATGCGGGTGGTCGAGGCGCTGCCACACCACCGTCTCGCGGTTGACGTTGAGCTCGAAGTTATTGGCCGGATCGTAGACGAAGGCCATGCCGCCGGTCATGCCGGCGGCGAAATTCAAGCCAACCGGGCCCAGGATCACGGCGGTGCCGCCGGTCATGTATTCACAGCCGTTGGAGCCCACGCCTTCGACAACGGCGTCGGCGCCGGAGTTGCGTACGGCAAAGCGCTCGCCGGCGCTGCCGCAGGCGAACAGCTTTCCCGCCGTCGCGCCGTAGAGGACGGTGTTGCCGATGATGGCGTTGCGCTCCGGCACCAGCGGGCTCGACACAGTGGGTTTCACGACGATGGTGCCGCCGCTCAGCCCCTTGCCGACATAGTCGTTGGCGTCGCCGAACACCTCGAGCTTCATGCCACGCACGGCAAAGGCGCCGAGCGACTGGCCGGCGGTGCCGCGCAGCCGCACCGTCACGGTGTCGGGCTGGAGGCCCGCCATGCCGTACTTGCGGGTAATCATGGCGGCCAGGCGCGTGCCGACGGCACGGTGGGTGTTCCGCACGCTGTACTGAAGCTGCATCTTTTCGCGATGAGTGAAGAGCGGCTGGGCGTCGCGGATCATCTGGGCGTCCAGCGTATCGGGTACTTCGTTGCGGCCTTCGACCGTGCAATGCGCCACTTCGCGGCCGCCATCGGCGCGGGTCAGAAGAGGATTGAGGTCGAGGTCGTCGAGATAGCGCGCGCCGCGGCTCACCTGTTTCAGGAGATCGGAGCGGCCGACGATCTCGATCAGCGAACGATAACCGAGCTGTGCCAGGATCTCGCGCACTTCCTCGGCGATGAAGCTGAAGAGGTTGACGACCTTTTCCGGCGTGCCTTCGAACTTGGCCCGCAGTTTCGGGTCCTGCGTGCAGATGCCGACCGGGCAGGTGTTGGAGTGACACTGGCGAACCATGATGCAGCCCATGGCGATCAGTGAAGCCGTGCCGATGCCATATTCCTCGGCGCCCAGCATGGCGGCGATCACCACGTCGCGGCCTGTCTTGATGCCGCCGTCGGTGCGCAGCATCACCGTCTCGCGCAGCCGGTTCAGTGTCAGCACCTGATGCGTTTCCGACAGGCCCATCTCCCACGGAATGCCGGCATACTTGATGCTGGACTGCGGGCTGGCGCCGGTGCCGCCGCTGTGGCCCGAAATCAGGATCACGTCGGCCTTGGCCTTGGCGACACCGGCGGCGATGGTGCCGATGCCGGACCGCGCGACCAGCTTCACCGTGACCCGCGCCTCGGGATTGATCTGCTTCAGGTCGTAGATGAGCTGCGCCAGATCCTCGATCGAGTAGATGTCATGGTGCGGCGGCGGGCTGATCAGGGTCACGCCGGGCGTGGAATGACGCAGGCGGGCGATCATCTCGCTCACCTTGAGGCCGGGCAGCTGCCCGCCTTCACCGGGCTTGGCGCCCTGGGCAACCTTGATCTCGATCTCGCGGCAATTGTTCAGGTACTCGGCCGTGACGCCAAAGCGGCCGGAGGCGACCTGCTTGATGGCCGAGGAAGCATTGTCGCCATTGGCCCGCGGCTGGTAGCGCGCCGGGTCCTCGCCGCCCTCGCCCGAATCGGACTTGGCGCCGATGCGGTTCATGGCGATCGACAGGGTCTCGTGCGCCTCCGGCCCCAGTGCTCCCAGAGATATGCCAGGCGCGACCAGGCGCTTGCGGAGTTCAGTGATCGACTCGACCTCGTCGAGGGTGACCGGTTCCCGGTCGAGCCTGAAGTCGAGGAGGTCGCGCAGATTGATCGGTGGCAGCTGGCGTATCGCCTCACTGTATTTGCGGTACTTGGCGTAGGACTCGGTGTTCACCGCGTCCTGCAGCATGTGAATGAGGTTGCCCTCGAAATTGTGCCGGTCGCCGCCACGCCGCGTCTTGTAGAAGCCGCCGATCGGCAGCGCGATCACGTCTTCGTCGAAGGCACGGGCGTGTTGCCGGGCGACCTTTTCCTGAACGCCGCGAAGGCCGATGCCGGAGATGCGTGACGGCATGCCAGGGAAAAACTCGGCGACCAGAGACCGCGACAGGCCCACGGCCTCGAAATTGCAGCCGCCGCGGTACGACGAAAGAACCGAGATGCCCATCTTGGACATCACCTTCAGCAATCCATCATCCAGCGCCTTCTTGTAGCGGGCGACCGCCTCGCCGAGGGTGAGCTTGCCGAACAGGCCGCGGGCGTGACGGGCAGCGACGGTTTCCTCGGCAAGGTACGGATTAACCGTCGTGGCGCCGACGCCGATGATGACCGCAGCATAATGGACGTCGAGGCACTCGCCGGCGCGGACATTCAATGACGTGAAGGTCCGCAGCGATTGACGCACGAGGTAGGAATGCACCGAGCCCGCGGCGAGAATCATCGGCAGAGCGGCCCGCTCGGCGTCGATGTTGGCGTCGGTCAGCACGATATGAAGGCAGCCGCGGCGGACCGCTTCCTCGGCCTCGCGGCAAATTCGATCGAAAGCCTGACGCATGGCGTCGAGTCCGCCCTTCGCATCTCCATGATGGGGATCGAATGTGCAGTCGATGCGTGCGGCTGACTCGCCCATGTATCTGCGCATCGCCTCGAACTCGGCGTTGAGCACGATCGGCGACTGCAACGACAGCATTTCGCTCTGTTCGGGGCGCTCGTCGAGGATGTTGCCGAGATTGCCCAGGCGGGTCCGCAGCGTCATGACGTTGCGCTCACGCAAGCTGTCGATCGGCGGGTTCGTGACCTGGCTGAAATTCTGGCGGAAGTAGTGGTGCATGCCACGATAGGTGTCGGACAGCACGGCAAGCGGTGCGTCGTCGCCCATCGAGCCCACCGCCTCCTTGGCGTCCTCGACCATGGGATGGAGGATCAGTTCGAGATCCTCGATCGACCAACCCGCGGCGAACTGGCGGCGGCGCAACTCGTCCAGCGCGAAGTGTTCAGTGGCCGGCGCATCTTGCTTGATCAGAGAGTCGAGCTCGACCGTGCGGCCTGTCCAGGCGGCGTAGTCGTGGGTTTCCGCGAGCATGTCCTTGAGTTCGCGATTCTTGTAGAGCTTGGGCTGGTCCATATCGACAGCCAGCATCTCACCCGGCCCGAGCCGGCCCTTCTCGACGATCTTGGCTTCGTCCTGTGGCACCATGCCGGCCTCGGAACCGGCGATCAGGAGGTCGTCGGCCGTGCACACGTAGCGCATGGGCCTCAGGCCGTTGCGGTCGAGTCCGACAAGCGCCCACTTGCCGGCGACCGCAGCGATAGCGGCCGGCCCGTCCCAGGGCTCCATGACGCCGTTGACGTAGTGATACATCGCCCGGTGCTTGGGCGGCATGTTGGGGTTCGACGACGATGCTTCTGGAATCATCATGGCCTCGACCATCGGCAGATTGCGATGGCCGCGCACCAGCAACTCAAAAGCATTGTCGAGCGCCGAGGAGTCAGACGCATCGGGCTGGATGATGGGCTTCAGGTCCTCGATCGCTCGTCCGAAACTCTCATGCTCGAGGCGGGCTTCGTGGCTCTTCATCCAGTTGACGTTGCCCAGCAGCGTATTGATTTCACCATTGTGCGCCAGGACCCGAAAAGGTTGGGCCAGGCGCCACTGGGGGAATGTGTTGGTCGAGTAGCGTTGATGGAAGATCGCGAAGCGCGACGCGAAGCGCTCGTCAAGCAGGTCGGGGTAGAACGCCGACAAATGCTCGGCGAGGAACATGCCCTTGTAGACGACCGACCGGCAGGACAGAGAGCAGACGTAGAACTCGGCGATGTTCTCGGAGGTCGCCGCCTTTTCCATGCGGCGGCGCAGGATATAGAGCTGCTTCTCGAACTCTCGATTGTCGAGTTTGGGATCGCCGCGGCCGATCAGTATCTGTTCGATCTCCGGTCTCGTCGCATTGGCCTTCTCGCCGATTACGGAGATGTCGACCGGAACCTGGCGCCAACCCAGGATGGTGTGGCCAAAGCGCAGGATTTCGGTTTCGACGATGGTGCGGCAGCGTTCCTGCGCGCCAAGGTCGGTGCGCGGCAGAAACACCATGCCGACCGCGATGCGGCCGACCTGCGGGGCCTCGCCGCTCGACTCGCGGACGTGCTCGCGGAAGAAGTCCTGCGGAATCTCGACATGAATGCCAGCGCCATCACCGGTCTTGCCATCGGCATCGACAGCACCGCGATGCCATACCGCCTTCAGGGCGTCGATCCCGGCCACGACGACGTCGCGACGACGCTTGCCGTCCAGCGCCACGACCAGACCCACGCCGCAGGAATCGATCTCCTGGGCGGGATTGTAGCCGTAGGCGGCGGTGAGGGCGGCGACCTCGGCTTGGTGATCGCGGACGTACTGCGCAGCGTCGAAGGGGCGTGCGGACATGACGACGGTCCTTTGAAGGCTAGTGATCGGAGAAGAGCTTCCCGGCTTCGGCCCAGTTCTCTTTCTTGATGTCGGTCAGGACGATCTGCACCGCATCCGGCGTGCAGCCGAGCGCGCGGCAAGTGCCCTCGGTCAGTTCCTTCGCCAGTTTGCGGCGCTGTTCGGTGCTGCGGCCTTCGAACATCTCGACGCGGATCATCGGCATGGATCTCTCCTTCTCAGATTTTGTGGTCGATGGAGACGTGGCTTGGCTGCGACGCCACGCGCGCCAACCAGGCCTTGATATGTGGATAGCGGCCAAGGTCGAAATCGCCCTCGTGCGCGACATGCGTGTAGCCATAGAGTGCGATGTCAGCGAGGCCGTAGTGGCCACCGACGAAGAACGGCCGCGAGGCGAGATGCTGTTCCATCACGTCGAGCGCGGCATAACCCTTCTTCAGGCGTTCCGGCAGGTCGAGTTCCTGCAGGGGCGACAGCTTGGTCAGGAAATGACGCCAGAACCGGACCACGGCGATATAGGGTTCGTGGCTGTACTGCTCGAAGAACATCCATTGCAGCGTCTGTGCGCGGGCGAGCTGATCCGCCGGGGCAAACGCCGTTCCTTCGGCGAGATACCATAGGATCGCACCTGATTCGGCGAGGTGTGTAGTCTCGTCGATCTGCAGGGTCGGAATGCGGCCATTGGGGTTCTTGGCAAGGAAGGCCGGCGTATGCGTCTCGCCCTTGAGGATGTCGCACTCGACCAGCCTGTAGGGCACACCGAGTTGCGCCAGCAGCAGGCGGACCTTGTAACCGTTGCCCGATCCCATGAAATCATAAAGCGTCAACATCGGTCGCCCTACTCTGCCGCGATCCGTGGGGCGGCATGCGCCTTGGTGGCCAGGTACGAATGGATGCGTTCGGCGGCGTCGCGGCCGTCGCGGACCGCCCACACCACCAGCGATGCGCCGCGCACGATGTCGCCGGCCGCGAACACGCCGTCGATACTGGTCATCATGCTGCGCCAGTCGATCGCGAGGGTGCCCCAGCCGGTGACGCCGAGATCGGGGACGCCGAGAGCGGCCGGCAGATCCTCCGGATCGAAACCCAAGGCCTTGAGGACAAGGTCGGCTTCGATGTTGGTGTGGGAGTTGGGAATCTCCTGTGGCGTCTGGCGGCCGGTAGCGTCGGGCATGCCGAGATGGATGCGCGCGGCCCGGACGTGGCTGACGTGATCCCGGCCGAGGAACGCCTGTGGCGCAGAGAGCCACACGAATTCGACACCTTCCTCTTCGGCGTGCTTCACCTCACGCTGCGAGCCCGGCATGTTGGCGCGATCACGGCGATAAAGACACTTCACCGACCTTGCGCCCTGGCGCACGGCCGTGCGCACGCAGTCCATCGCCGTGTCGCCGCCGCCGACCACAACGACGTTCTTGCCGCGCGCATTCAGGGTTCCGGACTCGTAGTCCGGCACTGCGTCGCCAAGCCCGTGACGGTTGGAGGCGATGAGGTAGTCGAGCGCCGCGGTGATTCCCGGCAGGCCGGCGCCGGGTGCCTGGATGTCGCGTGCCTTGTAGACACCGGTCGCGATCAGGATCGCGGCATGGCGCTGGCGCAGCGCGTCCATCGAAACGTCGCGGCCGACCTCACAGTTGAGGTGAAACATGACTTTCGAGTCGCGCAGCAACTTCTCGCGGCGCTGCACGATGTCCTTCTCAAGTTTGAAGTTCGGGATGCCGTACATCATGAGGCCGCCGACGCGGTCGTAACGATCGTAGATCGCCACCTGGTAGCCCTTGCGGCGCAGTTGTTCGGCGGCGGCCAGGCCGGCCGGGCCCGCCCCAACGATGCCAATGCTATCGGGGCGCTCGCGGCGCGGCTGGATGGGCTTTACCCAGCCCCGGTTCCAGGCGGTGTCAGTGATGAATTTTTCGACCGAGCCGATGGTGACCGCCTCGAATCCCTTTTCGATGACGCAATTGCCCTCGCACAGGCGGTCCTGCGGGCAGATCCGGCCGCAGATCTCCGGAAAGTTGTTGGTCGCCGACGACAATTCGTAGGCTTCCTCCAGCCGGTTCTCCGCCGTGAGCTTCAGCCAATCCGGAATGTTGTTGTGCAGCGGGCAATGGATCTGACAGAACGGCACGCCGCACTGCGCACAGCGCGCGGATTGCTCCGCGGCCTTTCCTCGGGCGTAGCTCGAATAGATCTCGTCGAAATCGCGCCGTCGCTCCGCCGCCGGTCGCTTTTCCGGCCGGGCATGCGGCGTTTCGACGAACTTCTGCATCCCTTCGGCCATGGCAGGCTCCAGCCAGAATCTGTAATTTTGTTACGCATGAAACACGCCAACTGCGTCAAAGCTGCGTGTCGGGCATCTATTCAGCATAGGTAAAGCCGTAAGTCAATAATGCTTACCTATATTGGACTCGGGCACCACGCACTATGCGCGATGGCGGCTTAAGTATCAACTATGGAAGATTAATAGTACTAATTCGGTACTAAAGTTACTGGACGCACGGCTGAGTGTCCGGGCGAACCCGCGGTCAGTCAGGCCGGGGCGTGTAGGTTGTAGCGTCCGCCGATGCGGAAGCGGTCGAGGTAGGTCGGCAGGATCGCTTCGGCGGCGGTCGTCTGGATGCCGAGGGCGGCCAGCCCGGGCGCACCAGGCCGGGCGACATTGTCCGAGATCAGCAGATCGACCTGGTCGTGGGTGATCGGTGGCACCGGAAGGAATTCGGCGAAGAAACCCGCCAGCTTCATTAATCCGGCCGGTACACCGATAATCGGCTTGTGCCGGTCGATCTCGCGCAGGACAAGGGCGGCGATCTCGCGATAGGTGTAAATCCGCGGACCACCCAGTTCGAACACGGTCTTGGCCGTCTCCGGCCGCGCCAGCACCGCCGCGACCGCCTGTCCGAGATCGCCGACGAACAGTGGCTGCACCTTGGCGGAACCGCTGCCGACCACAGGAACGAACGGCGCCATGGCCGCGATCCGCCCCAGACGATTGAACATGGCATCATCCGGCCCGAACACCACGCTTGGCCGCAGAATTGTTGCCGAAGGGAATCCCGAGACGATCGCCTCCTCGGCAGCGATCTTCGACTGGACGAAGCGGTTCGTCGAATCCCGGCGATCCGCGCCGATACCGGAAATATGGATCAATCGCTCAACGCCTGCGTCGCGCGCGGCATCTGCGATCGCCTTGGCGCCGCCGACATGTACCGACTGGTAACGCTGGCGGCCGCGCTGGAACGGAATCCCGGCGGCGTTGATGACGGCTTGGCTGCCGGCGATGGCCGTCGCGACCGAATTCGGCACCCTGAGATTGGTGCGCATGACCGTAATCTGGCCGACATCGCCCGCAGTCTTGACGGACTCGGCGAGTTCGATGCGTCGCACGGCGACCCGGACCTGCAGGCCTTCCTGCGCCAGCGCCCGCACAATGGCCCGGCCGAGGAAGCCGCTGCCGCCGAAAACCGTGACCTGTCTGATGCTCATGGGATGCTGCCTACAACTCATCGTGGCCGGCGCGCAAGAGCGCTGCGGTTGACATCGGCGCGGCCTCGCCCTAACTCACGGCCGCACTAGCCCGCATGCCGTGCCCAGGTGGCGGAATTGGTAGACGCACTAGTTTCAGGTACTAGCGCTGCAAGGCGTGGAAGTTCGAGTCTTCTCCTGGGCACCATGCGAGGCAGTCGAGGCATTCGGTAACATGGCCATCAGCCTTCATCGCGGCGACCTTCCGGCCGGCCTGTCGTTCGGTCCGGTCGTGGCGATCGATACCGAGACCATGGGTCTCAATCCCCATCGCGACCGGTTGTGCCTGGTTCAGCTCTCGGCTGGAGACGGCAACGCGCACCTCGTCCAGATGTCGCGTGGCGCGATCGATGCGCCGCGGTTGGCGGCCCTGATCGCCGATCCCAAAGTCCTAAAACTCTTCCATTTCGGCCGGTTCGATATCGCCGTCCTGGAACATGCGCTCGGGGTGCGATGCGAGCCGGTCTATTGCACAAAGATCGCGGCAAAGCTGACGCGGACCTTTACCGATCGGTTCGGGCTGAAAGATCTCTGCAAGGAACTTCTGGGTGTCGACCTGTCCAAGCAGCAGCAAACCTCAGACTGGGGCGCCGACAGCCTGAGTGACGAGCAACTGGCCTATGCCGCGTCAGACGTATTGTATTTGCACGGTCTCAAGGCCAAGCTGGATGTGCTGTTGCAGCGCGAGGGGCGGGCTGACCTGGCGGCGGCGGCGTTCCAGTTTCTGCCCAGCCGGGCCCGCCTCGATATTGCGGGCTGGCCGGAGATCGATATTTTTGCCCACTGAAGCAGCGACTTTCGTGACTTTGGCACGACTATTGCATTAGACTTCGCAACGGGGGCAACCCCCGATGTGAGGGTAGCGATGCGTATCGGTCCAAGTCTTATGATGGCGACGCGCCAGACACTGGCGATGACGCCCCAGCTTCAGCAGGCAATCAAACTGCTGCAGTTCTCGCATCTGGAACTCGCCACCTTCATCCAGCAGGAACTCGAAAAGAATCCCCTGTTATCGGAAGGCGCTGCTGAAGACGCCCCGATTTCAGAGCCCACGTCTGTCCTTGAGGCACCGACCGACACAGCCGACGCCCTGGCGGCGGCCGCGCCGGCTCTTGCCGAGGCCGATGATCGCTGGACGCGCGAACACGCCGACCGGGGTGGGGATGCCGCCGCCAGCACGGTGGGGCGGCGCGAGGGCGCGCCCGATGCGCTCGACTTCGTCGCCGGCCGGCCACGCTCGCTCGCGGTCCATGTTCTCGAACAGATCAACCTGCTGTTCGCCAGCGCCGACGACCGGCGGATCGCCCTGAAGCTTGCCGAAGGACTCGACGAGGTCGGCTATTGTCGACTGGAGGTTGCCGACGTCGCTGAAGCTGCGGCTGCCAGCCCCGCTGCCGTCGAGGCGGTGTGGGCACGGCTGCGCCAGATCGAACCGGCCGGACTGTTCGCACGGACGGTCGCCGAGTGCCTGGGCGCCCAGCTCGCCGAACGCGATCGCCTCGACCCGGCAATGAAGGCTCTGCTCGACAATCTCGCTCTCGTGGCTGCGGGAGAACTCGGCCAGTTGCGTCGCCGCTGTGGCGTCGACGACGAGGACCTGCGCGACATGCTTGCCGAGTTGCGCACCCTTGATCCGCGTCCCGGTCATGCCTTCGACTTCGAGCCGATCCAGCCGGTGGCGCCGGACCTGTATTTGCAGCCGGCGAAAGATCCCGACACCGGCGAGGACGGCTGGTTCATCGAACTCAACACCGACGCCCTGCCGAAGGTTCTCGTCGATCGAAATTATCATGCCACCCTGATGAAGGGCGCGCGCGCCAAGACCGACCGCGCCTTCGTGGCCGAGCGCTTCCAGTCGGCCAACTGGCTGGTGAAGACGTTGGAGCAGCGTGCGACCACGATCCTGAAAGTGGCGCGCGAAATCGTCCGCCAGCAGGATGCCTTCTTCCGCCATGGTGTGAGTGCGCTCAAGCCGCTGGTACTGCGCGACATCGCCGTCGCCACCGAGCTGCACGAAAGCACGGTGAGTCGCGTTACCTCGAACAAGTACATCGCCACGCCGCGCGGCATCTTCGAGTTGAAGTATTTCTTCACATCGTCCCTTCCGGCGCGCACGCCGGGCGTGGTCGTCTCCTCCGAGTCCGTGCGCTCGCGTATTCGTCTGCTGGTCGGTGGCGAGAGTGCGCACCAACCGCTGTCTGACGATCGCCTCGTCGATCTGCTGAAGGGCGAGGGCATCGAGATCGCCCGCCGCACCGTCGCCAAATATCGCGAATCCATGCGCATTCCCTCGTCGGCCGAACGCCGGCGGCTGGGCCGCCTGGGCATGGGCCGAAGCGTGCCATCCGCCTTGCCGAGCGCCGCCCTGGCGTCGCACGCCTTGTCCGGTCAGGCCGACTGAGGCGTCCGCCAATGGTCGCCGAAAGGGGCGGCTTGACCGCCTCGAAGGACGCGCCTATAGGGGCGCACCCCTCGCTGGGCGGGTCTGGTTCTCGCCCGTTAACCCGTTGGTGACATTGTGGAAATCGCTGATTTTCTGACCGGCCCAGAGGCCGTTCTGGCCAGCGTAAGGACGTCAGGCAAGAAGGCCCTGCTGGCTGAACTTTCGGGTCGCGCCGCCAGCATATTTGCCCTCGACGAGCGCCGTCTGCTGGACCGTCTGATCGAGCGCGAGGCCCTGGGATCGACCGGCATCGGCGGTGGCATTGCCATTCCGCATGCGCGAATGACGTCGCTTGCCTCGCCGCGCGGCCTGTTCGCCCGTCTTGCCCAACCGGTCGCTTTCGATGCGATCGACGAGCGTCCGGTCGATATGGTTTTTTTGCTGGTGGCACCAGAAGGGGCGGGAGCGGATCACCTCAAAGCCCTTGCCCGGGTGTCACGTCTCCTGCGCGATCGAAGCCTCGTCGACAAGCTGCGCGCGACAGATGGCGCCGAAGCGCTGTACGCATTGCTCATCGAGTCGATCCAGGCCCAAAGCGCCGCCTGAATCGCAGACTCTCCGTCTTTCTTTGCCGTTCAGTGGACCAGCGCCGGCTCGAGGTCGTGCTGGCGGATCAACGCTTGGGCGATTTCAACCGACGGTGTGGTCGCCATCGGCTTGCCATCGGCGGAGAAGATGCCAATCGCATGGGCGCCGTCGGGCAGGTTGATGGCTTTGACGTAGGCAACCTGCTGCGCGCCCAGACTTAGAAAAGCTTCGTCCGCGAGGCGTATGAAAGTGGTCTGATTGTTTTCCATGGCTACCTCCTTGGCAGCATCAACGCGACTGAGTACGGCGCGCAGTGATATCGACGGTGTTGCCGGCTCCAGATCGGGTGCTGCTGGCGTCGATGTGGATGGTCCGGATACGCGGCTCGGCCATCGGACGCACCAAGTCGATTGACAGCAAGCCGTTGTCCAATCGAGCGCCGATTACCTCGATGCCGTCGGCCAGCATGAACGCCCGCTGGAACTGGCGTGCGGCAATACCGCGATGGAGAAATACCCGGTCGGCATCGTCATCGGTCTGCTTGCCGCGGACCGTGAGCTGGTTTTCCATCAGTTCGATGGCAAGATCGCCGGTCGAAAAGCCCGCCACGGCGAGAACGATGCGCAGGCCATTTTCACCGATCCGCTCGATATTGTACGGCGGGTAGCCCTCGGCATTCTTGGCCAGTCGGTCGAGCGTGCGCTCAAGCTGGTCGAAGCCCAGCAGCAGGGGTGAATTGAACATCGATACGCGACTCATAGAACCCTCCTCCGAGGAGCGAGTGGCCGGGAACCCAATTAGGCCTTCCCTTGAGGGTAAATTTGGGGAGCCCCCCGGCCGGGTTCAAGGGGGCGTCTCCGGTGTCCAGGCCATCGCCACGGCCCTCCGGCTCGGGTAAACTGTCAGGCACCCCTCCACCGCCTGGCGGTCAACCGTCGGGCCAAAGAACAGAAAAAGATGACACTGGTCGCCTCAGAGACGCGACGGCCCGGCAGGCCTTTGGTGCCCGGCGCCCGTCCGATCCGTTCGGTGCCCGCCCGCCCCTCGGCGACGGCAGCCAACGAGAGCCGGAAATTCGGACGCTGGTTTCTGGGCTCAGCCCTTTATTCCCTGACTTTGGGCTACGGCACGCCGCGCAGCTTCTTTGCCGTCGCCCCGGATGCCTGGCCCGGCGACTCCGCGCGGGGCCAGCGCCTGTTGGGGGGCGAGCTTGTCGCCCATGGCATCGCCGGCCCGGTCTCGCCTGAATCTGACGATCCGCCGTGGCAGCGCACCGGCGCCGATGCACTGTGGATCGATACGCTCAATGGCTTCACCTGGCTGCGCGACTTGCGCGATTGTGGCGATCCTGCCGGTGCGGCACTTGCCGCCCGTATGCTCGATGACTGGACCAACCGCGAATGGCGCTGGTCACCGCGCACCTGGCGACGTGATGTGCTGGCCGCGCGCATCGTTGCCTGGATTCGCCATTATGACTGGCTGGCGGCTGCTGCCGATCCGGGCTTCGCTGCCCGCTTCGTGTTCTCGCTTGCCCGCCAGCGCGTCCATCTCAAGCGCGCCGTACGGACTGGCCTGATCGGGCATGAGGCGGTCGCGGCGCTGAAGGCGTTGATTTTCGCCGACCTGGCCTTCCTGCGCGACGGCAAGCGCTTCGAGAGAAGTCTCGAGCAGTCGCTGGCGCGGCTGGCGAAATTCGTGAAGCGCTACGTCATGCACGATGGAATCGTGGCCGAGCGTGCGCCGCATCTGCAGGTCGTGGTGTTGCGGCATCTGCTGGACGTCCGGGCGGCGCTGTCTTCGGCCGAACGCCGCGCGCCGGCGGAACTCATCGCCGCGATCGACCGCATGGCGCCGATGCTGCGCTTCTTCCGTCACGGCGACGGCGGATTGGCGCTTTTCAACGGCGCCTGGGAAGGCGACCGCGCGCTCATCGACCTGATGCTGGGACGGTCCGGCTCGAATGAGGCCGCACCGACCATGGCGCTGGCGAGCGGCTTCCAGCGGCTGGCCGCCGGGACGTCGCTGGTGATCGCCGATGCCGGCAGCCCGCCGGGCCGCGGTATGGATGGTATTGCGCACGCCGGCACGCTGTCGTTCGAAATGAGTGCCGCGCACGAGCGCCTGATCGTGAATTGCGGCACCTACCCCGGTGCTCTGCGCGACTGGCGCCACTTCATGCGCTTCACCGCCGCGCACAGCACCGCTGTTATCGACGACACGAACTCGACCGAGATTACCAATCACGGCGCGTTGGAATATCGTGCCGGCAACGTGCTGGTCGACCGTGCCGAGAACGAGGGCGCGCAGTGGCTCGACATGAGCCATGACGGCTATCGCTCGCTCTACGGCATCATCCACCGTCGCCGCCTGTGGCTGTCGCCGGATGGCGGCGACCTGCGTGGCGAGGATACGTTCGTCGGCCCCGAGGGCCGGCCGGTAACCGTACCCGACCAGCGCTTCATCGTGCGCTTCCATCTCCATCCCGCGGTGCAGGCGACCCTGGCGCAGAGTGGGCAGGCCGTGCTGATGCGCCTGCCGAGCGGGCGCGGCTGGCGGCTGCGCGCCACCGGTGCCGGCATCGGCCTTGCCGAGAGCATCTATCTCGGTGAGGAAGGCCGCGTGCGCCGCACCGAGCAGATCGTGCTGGTCGGCCAGGTGCCGATGGAAGGCATCACCGTGAAGTGGGCCCTCACGCGCATGGAAGGCTAAGGCTTCAGGAAGCCCACGGTCTTGTAGACGTCGTCGAGAATGGGACCGGCAAGTGCACGGGCGCGCTGGGCGCCGGCGCGCAGCACGGCATCGACATGGCCCGGATCCTTCATCAGCCGCTGCATTTCGGCGCCGATCGGGCCCAGCTTGGCAACGGCGAGTTCGGTGAGCGCGGCCTTGAACTCGGAAAACTGCCGGCCGGCGAATTCGCGCACGATATCGTCCTTCTCGCGGTCGGCGAGGGCCGCATAGATGCCCAGTAGATTGTCCGCGTCGGGCCGCTTCTCGGCGTCATCGGGCGTTTCCGGCATCGGCAGGGGATCGGTCTTGGCGCGCCGGATCTTCTGGGCGATGGCATCGGCATCGTCGGTAAGGTTTATTCGCGAATAGTCCGACGCATCGGACTTGCTCATCTTCTTGGTGCCGTCGCGCAGGCTCATGACACGCGTCGCGGCGCCAAAGATCAACGGTTCGGTCACCGGGAAGAAATCCGGTGTGGCAAAGTCGTTGTTGAACTTGATGGCGATGTCGCGCGTCAGTTCGAGGTGCTGCTTCTGGTCCTCGCCGACCGGCACGTGCGTGGCCTTGTAGATCAGGATGTCGGCGGCCATCAGCGCCGGGTAGGCGTAGAGGCCGAGCGAGGCATTCTCGCGATCCTTGCCGGCCTTTTCCTTGAATTGCGTCATGCGGTTCATCCAGCCGACCCGGGCGACGCAATTAAATATCCAGGCAAGCTGGGCATGCTCGGGCACGGTTGACTGGGCGAAGATGATCTGCTTTTGGCCGTCGACGCCGGCGGCGAGGAAGGCCGCCGCGATCTCGCGTGTCTGGGCAGCCAGTTGCTTGGGATCCTGCGGCTGGGTGATGGCATGCAGGTCGACCACGCAATAGAGGCATTCGTAGTCGCCCTGAAGGCGCGCGAAATTGCGGATCGCGCCCAGGTAGTTGCCGAGATGAAGGTTGCCGGTCGGCTGTACGCCGGAAAGGATCCGGCCCTTGAGGCCTTTGGCGGCATATTGTGCGAGGTGCGGGTTGGCCGTGCCGGTCGAAGCG
>CALDNT010000036.1 GCA_937915145.1 uncultured Reyranella sp. | reverse complement strand
GCTGCAGGGCTGGGCCACCATCGAAAACCTGAGTGGGCAGGACTGGAAGGATGTCGACCTGACGCTCGTCTCGGGCCGGCCGGTCGCCTTCCATCAGGCGCTCTACAATGCCTACTACGTGACGCGGCCGGAAGTGCCGGTGGAGGTCGCGGGACGCCTGATGCCGGGTGTCGACCGTGGCGGCGTTCAGGCGGCACAGGCCAAATCATCGACCATGCCGGCGCCGGCTCCGCACCGCCTCCAGATGGAGAGTTCCATGGCGCCGTCTGCCGCGGCCGCGCCACCGCCGGTAGCCGCTGCCTCCGACCAGATCGAAGCCTCGGATGCCGCGACCCAAGTCGTGTTCAAATTCCCGCGTGCCGTCAGTGTCGACAATGGCCGGACACTGTCGATCCCCATCATCGATCGCCTGATCCCGACGCAGCGGCTCGCGCTCTATCAGGCCGAGACCGCGGCGCGCAATCCACTGGCTGCCATCCGCCTCACCAACGACGGCGACAGCGGGTTGCCCCCTGGCCTGATCACGATCTACGAGCGCGACAGGAGCGGGAGCGTGGCCTACGTCGGCGATGCCCGGTTGTCAGGCTTCCCCGTAGGCGAGAAAAGACTGCTGGCCTATGCGCTCGACGAAAAAATCACCGTCGAGCGCGATACTTCCCAAGCCAACCGGCTTTCGACCGGAACCATTTCCCATGGGGTGCTGAAGCTTTCGCGCATTGTCCGCCAGACCACGGTCTATCGCGTGCGTGGCCCCGCCAAGGAGCCGCGCCAGCTCGTCATCCTGCAACCCCGCTTATCGGGCTGGACCCTGGCCAAGCCCGACGCCAAGGGCATCGAGATCAGCGAAGGCAACTACCGCATCCCCTTCGCCCTGCCGGGTGGCGACCAAACCCAGACCTTCGAAGTCATCCAGGAGAAGATGCAACAGCAGGACCTGCGCCTGGTCGATGGCGCGGCCGACCAGATCCGCGTCTACGCACAGGCCCGCGAGTTCGACGCCAAGACCCGTGATGCGCTTGCCAAGGTGCTGCAACTGCAACAGGCGGTCGCCGAGGCCGAGCGCAAGATCAAGCAGGTCGAGACCGAACGTCAGCAGATCGTCCAGGAGCAGGCGCGCCTGCGCGACAATCTCGCCCGCGTTCCGGCCAACAGCGACCTGCAACGTCGTTACCTGGCCACGCTCGACAAGCAGGAGAGCGAGTTAGAAGCCCTGGCCGGACGCCGGACGGAAGCCGAGAAGAGTGTCGAGGCCGCGCGCGATGCGCTCAGAGCTTATGTGGCGCAGCTCGGTTAGCTATCCGGCGCGGAGTGTCCGTACGGCATCGTCGCGACGGAAGAGGTAGAGCAGGGTCCGCAAGGCCGCGCCGCGTTCCGATTTCAGATCCGGATCGCGATCGATCACCAGTCGCGCATCGTCGCGGGCCGCCTGCAGAAGTTCGGCGTGGGCGGCGAGATCGGCCAGCCGCATGTCCGGCAGTCCGCTCTGGCGCGTGCCCAGCAATTCGCCGGCGCCGCGCAGACGGAGATCCTCCTCGGCGATGCGAAAGCCATCTTCTGTGTCGCGCATGATCGCGAGCCGCGCCTTGGCCGTCTCGCCGAGCGGCTGAGCGTAAAGCAGCAGGCAACTCGACTTGCCGGCTCCGCGTCCGACGCGGCCGCGAAGCTGGTGCAGCTGCGCCAGGCCGAAACGCTCGGCATGTTCAATGACCATGACCGTGGCGGCGGGCACGTCGACTCCGACCTCGATCACGGTCGTGGCGACCAGGATCGACAGCCGCCCATCGGCGAAGGCCGCCATGGTCGCTTCGCGCTCGGCACTCTTCAACCGGCCATGCAGCAGCCCGACCTTGCCGGGGAAGCGCTTGCTCAAAAGCTGGAAGCGTTCCTCGACATTGGCGAGGTCGACCTCCTCGGATTCCTCGATCAATGGGCAGACCCAGTAGACACGCGCATCCGTCGCGATCATGCGGCCGACACCCTGAACGACGTCGCCGAGGCGCTCGAGCGGGAGGGTGCGGGTGTCGATCGGCAGGCGGCCGGCCGGCTTCTCGGTGAGCTTCGAGACATCGAGATCGCCGTAGGCTGCCAGCATCAGGGTGCGCGGAATGGGCGTCGCGGTCATGACCAGCAGATCGACCGCATGGCCCTTGGACGGCAGAGCCATGCGCTGATGGACACCGAAGCGATGCTGCTCATCGACGACGGCCAGCGCAAGGTCGGCAAATTCGACTTCCTCCTGAAGCAGGGCGTGCGTGCCGACGACGAGACCGATCGACCCATCGGCCAGGCCGCGCATCGTCTCTTTTTTCTGTTTCTGGCTGTCGCGTCCGGTCAGCAGGGCGAGCCGCACGCCGGTCGCCTCGGCCAACGGCGCGATGGTGGCATAGTGCTGTCGCGCCAGAAGTTCGGTCGGTGCCATCAGGGCGGCTTGGGCCCCAGCCTCGACGGCGATCAGCATGGCGAGAAAGGCGACCAGGGTCTTGCCGCTGCCGACATCACCCTGCAGCAGGCGGATCATCCGCTCGGCCTTGGCCATGTCGGTGGCGATTTCCTCAACCGCGCCTTTCTGGCTCGCCGTCAATTCGAATGGCAGGGCACCAAGCGCTGCCTTGTGCAGGCGCCGATCACCCTTGGTGGCGCGGCCGCTCAGGGTGCGGTTGTGATGCCGTACCAGCGCGATCGCCAGCTGGCTGGCCAGCAGTTCATCGAAGGCGAGGCGGGCGCGGGCCGGATGCAAGGGGGCGAGGTCGGCCTCCTCGGTCGGCGCATGGGCGCGGGCCAGCGATGACTTCCAACCGGCCCAGCGATTACGCGCCACGAAGGCTGCGTCCTGCCACTCCTGCAGGTCGGGCGCGCGTTCGACGGCCGCGGCGATCGCCTTCTGCAGCGGGCGCTGGGTGAGGCCCGCGGTGAGGCCGTAGACGGGTTCAACCCTGAGGATCTGGTCACGCTGGTCGAGCGGCACGACATGGTCGGGATGCGTGATCTGAACTTCACCCTGGTAGAGTTCGACCCGGCCACTGACCACCCGAACCTCGCCCACCGGAAGAAGCTTCTTGAGATAGTCCTCGCGGCCATTGAAGTAGGTGAGGCAGAGCCGGCCGGTCTCGTCGCTGCACCAGACCCGATAGGGCTGGCGTGGACTGTGCGGCACCAGGTGCTCGTCGACCGTCACGGTGAGGGTGGCGACCTCACCGGCGCGGGCGCCGGAAAGCTCGGGGGCATTGCGCCGGTCAATTATGGCGAAGGGCAGGTGCCAGAGCAGGTCGACGACCAGCGGTCCCGCCAATTTCTCCACAAGCTTGCCCAACCGCGGCCCGATTCCCGGCAACGATGTCGTTTGGGCAAAAAGAGGGGTCAGGCTCTGCGGGCGCATCCGTTGACTGATTCCGAGGCCGCGTGACTCAGCCATCGCCGCCGCCTATATGCTACGCCCCTTTTCGAGGCGAGCCTGGGGAAAAGATGGCACGGGCGACAGGCGAGGCGGATATCGAGACGCGGCGCAAGCGGCTGCTCTATCGCAGCATCTATCGCGGCAACAAGGAGAACGACATTCTCCTTGGCCAATTTGCTCGCGCCCATATTGCCTCGTTCGATTCGACCGAGTTGGACCAGTACGAACGGCTGCTGGACAGCGGCGACAACGACATCTTCGACTGGGTTTCCGGCAAAGCCGACATCCCAGCTACATCCGACACGTCCGTGCTGCGCAGACTCCTGGCATTTCGAGTGACCTTCCAGTGACAGTGCCACTTTCTGAGACCCTGGCCGCGATCCCTCGCAAGGCCGGGCGCTGGACCATCGCTGGCCTACCGGAAGGTGCCGATTCTCTGGTGCTGTCCGAACTGGCGCGGACGACCGGCGGCAAAGACATTCTGCATGTGGCGCGCGATGGCCAGCGCCTCGAGCGGCTTCAGGACGGGCTGCGATTCTTCACACCGGAACGGGAAGTGCTGGTCTTTCCGGCCTGGGATTGCCTGCCCTACGACCGCCTGTCGCCTCATCCCGACATCATGGCCGAGCGACTGGAAACCCTGGCGAAGCTGGCTGCGACCAAGAAGCCCGGCGCCCCCGCCCGAGTCATTCTGGCCTCGGTCGGAGCCGTCTTGCAGAAGGTGCCGCCGCGCAGTCTTTACGCCGAGGCTGCGGTGGTCCTGCGCAAGGGTCAGACGCTCGACCTCACCTGGCTCGCGAAGTTCCTCGGCGAAAACGGCTATGGCCGTGCCGAAACCGTGATGGAGCCGGGCGAATTTGCCATCCGTGGTGGGCTGATCGACCTTTACCCACCGGGTACCAGCGAGCCATTGCGTCTCGACCTGTTCGGCGACGCCGTGGAGTCGATCCGGTCGTTCGACGCCATGAGCCAGCGCTCGACCGGCCCCCGTGAGGAAGTCGTTCTGCTGCCGGTCAGTGAGGTGTTGCTGACTGCCGAGAGCATCGCGCGCTTCCGCGGCGGCTATCGCGAGCTGTTCGGCAACGTCGGAGGCGACGATCTCCTGTACGAAGCAGTATCGGCCGGCCAACGCCACGTTGGCATGGAACATTGGCTGCCGCTGTTTCATGAACGAATGGAGACGGTGCTCGACTACTGCCCCGATGCAACAGTGACGGCGGATCACCAGATAGCCGACGCCTATCAAGCACGGCACGAGTTGATTGCCGACTACTACGACGCCCGCCGCAAGACCGGCGGTAAGGGCGGGATGACCGGCGTCGCCGACTACAAGCCGATTCCGCCGGAGATGCTCTATCTCGCACCGTCGACGTGGGACGGCCTGCTTGACGGGCGCACGGTCGCCGCCCTCACCAGCTTCGACGCGGTCCCCTTGGCCGCCAATACGATCGATCTTCATGGGCGACGCCACGAAGGTTTTGCCCAGGCCCGCACCGCGCAGGGCGTGAACCTGTTCGACAAGGTGGCCGAACATGTGAAGACGGCGAATGCCGCCGGCCGGCGGGTGGTCGTTGCCGGCTACACCGAGGGCTCGGCGAGCCGCCTGCAACATCTTCTGCAGGAACATGGCGCCACGACGCCCGTCCCCGTGCCGGACCTGGCGACGGTCCTCGGCCTGCCTGCCGGCGCGCTGGGTATCGCGGTCTGGTCGCTCGAACACGGTTTCGTGCTGGATACGCTCGAAGTCATCGGTGAGGAGGACATCCTCGGTGACAGGCTGTCGCGCCCGGCGAAGAAACGGCGGCCGTCCGAGCGCTTCATCGCCGAAGCGGCGTCGCTCAGTGAAGGTGATCTCGTGGTCCATCGCGAGCACGGCGTCGGCCGCTACGAAGGGTTGGTGACGCTGGAAATCCAGTATGCCCGGCACGACTGCCTGAGGCTGACCTACGACGGCGGCGACAAGCTGTTCGTGCCGGTCGAAAACATCGACGTGCTGAGCCGCTACGGCGCCTCGGAAGAGGGGGCGACCCTCGATCGCCTGGGCGGCGTTGCCTGGCAGTCGCGCAAGGCCAGGCTGAAACAGCGCATCGCCGATATGGCCGACCGGCTGATCAACATCGCCGCAGAACGCGCCGTGCGGCAGGGCGAGACGCTGGCGCCACCGGACGGGCTGTACGAGGAATTTTGCGCCCGCTTTCCCTACGCCGAGACCGACGATCAACTCCAGGCGATCTCCGATGTCCTTGAGGACCTTTCGTCGGGCAAGCCGATGGACCGACTGGTCTGCGGTGACGTCGGGTTTGGCAAGACCGAGGTTGCCCTGCGCGCGGCCTTCGTCGCGGCGCTTTCCGGCAAGCAGGTGGCGGTGATCGGCCCGACGACCCTGCTGGCGCGGCAGCATCACCGGACCTTCGTCGAGCGCTTCCAGGGACTGCCGGTGCGGATCGGCCGGCTGTCGCGCCTGGTGCCGGCGAAGGAGGCGAAGGAGACCAAGGCGGCGCTCAAGGAAGGCACGATCGACATCGTCATCGGCACCCATGCGTTGCTGGCCAAGAGCATCGAATTCAAGGATGTCGGACTGCTGATCGTCGACGAGGAGCAGCATTTCGGCGTCGCTCACAAGGAACGGCTGAAGGAGCTGCGCGCCGACGTCCACGTGCTGACGCTTACCGCGACGCCGATCCCGCGCACCCTGCAACTGGCCCTGACCGGGGTGCGCGACATGAGCCTGATCGCGACGCCGCCGGTCGACCGTCTCGCCGTCCGGACTTTCGTAACGCCGTTCGATGGCGTCGCCGTCCGCGAGGCGCTGCTGCGCGAGCAGTTCCGTGGCGGCCAGAGCTTCTACGTTTGTCCGCGCATCGAGGATCTGACCGCTGTGGCGGCCGATCTGCGCGAGCTGGTGCCCGAAGTCCGCATGGCCATGGCGCATGGCCGCCTGCCGCCGACCCAGATCGAAAACACGATGCAGGACTTCGTCGACGGCAAATTCGACGTTCTGCTGTCGACCAACATTGTCGAAAGCGGCCTCGATATCCGCAATGCCAATACCATGATCATCCATCGCGCCGACATGTTCGGCCTGGCGCAGCTCTATCAGCTTCGTGGCCGCATCGGTCGCGGCAAGACCCGGGCCTACGCCTATCTCACGGTGCCGCCGGGCCGGGCACTGAACGAAGCGGCGTCCAAGCGCCTCGATGTCATGCAGACGCTCGATACGCTGGGCGCCGGTTTCCAGCTCGCCAGCCACGATCTCGACATTCGCGGCGCCGGCAATCTGCTGGGGGAGGAACAGTCGGGTCATATCCGCGAAGTCGGCATCGAGCTCTACCAGCAGCTTTTGGAGGAGGCCGTAGAATCGGCGCGAGGCCGGGCGCAGGAGGCCGAAAAGGCCGACTGGTCTCCGCAAATCAGCCTCAGTATCCCGGTGCTGATCCCGGAGGAGTACGTCGCCGACCTGTCGGTACGCCTGGGCCTCTACCGTCGCATCGGCGCGCTTGGGACCGAAGCTGAAATCGATTCCTTCGCCGCCGAGCTGGTCGACCGCTTCGGCAAAATGCCGATCGAGGCCGAATTCCTGCTGAACACCGTCGCTCTGAAGATCCTTTGCCGGGCCGCCGGCGTTGAGCGCATCGACGCCGGCGAGAAGGCGTTGGTTCTGTCGTTTCACGACAACAAGTTTGCCAGGCCCGACCGGCTGATCGGCTGGATACAGAAGAATGCGCCCCTGGTTCGCCTCAGGCCCGATCACCGCGTGATCGTGCAGCGCGTTTGGGCCGACGAGCGGCAGCGGATTTCCGGCGTGACGTCGATTTTGACCGCACTCGCGAAGCTGGCCGCTTGACCTTGCTCGGTGAGGCGTCCAGCAGCGTCGCCGCCGCGCGGCGGGCGCACCTCAGCAACCAATCGCTCAATCGCCGATCGCCCACGGCGCGCGCCATGCCAATGGCGCCGACACAGAGCACCGCTGCGGCAGTGGCATTGGCGTCGAGCCGCCGCGGCCGAGGACGTCCGCGGCCAAGCTCTTCAATCAGTCCGTAAACAGCGTTGGCATAGGCAAGGCGAGCGGGCAGGGGGGCGCGGCCGACGTCGCCCGGCAGTGCCGCCAGCGTGCAGCCGACGGAAACCTCGCCAATATTTTCCTTGTTCAGATAGTCGTCCAGTACCAGTGCGGCCTGGCGATTGAGCGCACGGGGATCGATGCCATCTCGCGAACGCAGAAGGCGCAGCAGGCCGTGGCTGTTGCGCAGGACCTCGGCGAACAAGGCGTCCTTGGAGCCGAAATGGGCGTAGAAGGCGCCGCGCGTCAACCCAGCCGCCAGCATCACATCGTCGATCGTGGTCGCCTCGTAGCCGCGCAGTCGGAACAGTCGGGCGGCATGGTCGAGAATTTCCTGCCGGGTTCGGGCCTTGCGGGAAGCGGCGATGGGCATGTAACATCCTTGATATATGTTATATATCATATGATATGTCGTATAACATATTATGATCGAGAGGACATCCGATGAGTGTCGAGTTGTTCCAGTTTCGCTACTCACCCTACAACGAGAAGGTTCGTTGGGCGCTCGACCTCAAGCAGGTTACCCATCGCCGCATTGACCTCTTGCCAGGCCCGCACATGAGGCAGGTCCGGCGCCTGTCCGGTCAGACCGCGACCCCGGTACTCACGATCGACGGTCGGACGGTCGCCGGTTCGTCGGCGATACTGCACGAACTCGATCGACTGCATCCGGTACCGCCCCTGAAGATGACGGATCCGGAAGTCGCGGCCATCGAAAGCCTCTTCGACAGCGACTTCGGGCCGCGGATCCGGCGCAAGGTGCTGTCGATACTGCTTGGCGATCTCGGTTACTTCTCCAGACTCTTTGGCGAGGGGCAGCCGCCGGCCAAGCGCGCCATGTACCGAATAGTGCTGCCGCTGGCTCAGGGCCTGGTGCGCCGAGGCAACGGAATCTGCGGTCCGGCATCGATCGAGGACGGCGAGCGCGCCGTGCAGGAAGGGTTGACCTACGTCGCTGAACGCGCGCGCGCGACCGGCTACCTTGTCGGTGACACCTTCACCGCCGCTGACCTCACGGCAGCATCGATCCTGGCGACTGTCGTCAATCCGCCGAACTCGACCATGGCCAGGCCCGAACCTATGCCACCATCCTTTGCGGAGTGGCTCGGCTCAGTTCAAGCCCATCCTGGGGCGGCCTGGGTCCGGACGATCTACGCCCGGCACCGATCGCCTCAGACAGTCGACTGAGCCGCGCTAGTGGCAGCATCGCGTTCGGCGAGATTGAATACCTCAACGAAGGCCGACGGCGGCTGGGCGCCGGACACTGCGTATTTGCGGTTAACGATGAAGCAGGGAACGCCATTGATGCCGAGCCGCCGGGCATGAACGTCCGAGGCCACGACCTCCTGCCGGCCGTCGTCACTCAGGAGGAAAGCCCGTGTGCTGGCCTCCTCGATACCTGCGCGCACGGCGCAGGCGACAAGGGCGTCGAGATCGCCGATGTCGAGGCCTTCCTCGAAATAGGCCCTGAAGAGTTCGGCCACGACCTCGTCCTGACGCTCGTTCCTGGCGCTCCAGTGGACGAGCCGGTGCGACAGCACGGTGTTGGGCGTGCGCCTGATGCGGGAGAACTGGAATTCGATTCCGGCTTCACGACCGCTCTCGGCGATGGCCTGGTATATCTGGCGCGGCCGGTCGCCGCCGCCGAACTTGGCGCGGACATAGTCGTCCCGCGTCATGCCCTCGGGCGGCATGTCGGGATTGAGCTGGAAGGGGCGCCAGGAGATGGCGACGTCGTCGCGGCCACTCAGCGCCAAGGCACGCTCAAAGCGACGTTTGCCGATGTAGCACCAGGGGCAGATCGTATCGGAGACGATGTCGACGTAGATCATGGTCCCAGTTTACGCCTTTCACGCCAATGCAGGAAGAGACCGGAGCCAGCCACGATCGCCAGAGCGACGGAGGTGAGCCAGGCCGCGTTGGTCCAGCCGCCGGTCGCGACCAAGGCGCCGGTGATCGGCGGTCCCAGGAGGGCGCCGACGTTCGAACCCTGCATCAGAAGGCCCGTCGCGGCGCCGCCGAGCTGCGGACGAGGCGCGTGAACCGGGATCGCCGTGAACAACGCTCCGGGAACGACCCCGATCACTGCTGAATAGACACCCGCCAGGACGAGCCGCAGCAGATCGGGCACGCCGTCGATGAAAATGCCCGCGGCGCACATCGACATGGCTACCGCCGCGCCGACGATCACCGCAACGCGCGGCACGCCGCGATGCAGCAGCCAACCGGCGCAGAGGTTGCCGCCGACGTTCACGATGACGACAATGGCCGTCATCACCGCCGCCACCGACGTGGCAAAGCCCAGACGCTCGATCAGAAGCGTGGGCAGGAAGCCGACGACGGTGAACCAGCAGCAGGAATAGGCCCCGAAGCAGACGGCGATGGCCAGCGAGCCCCCACTGCTTGCCACCTCCCTCATCTCGGTGCGCACCGGCCGGTGGCTCGCCGGCAGGCGATCGAGCTCCCGACGGGACAGGGCACCTACAAGAAGAACCACCAGCATCAGGAACGAAGCCGCTGCGGCCACCAACCATACGGCGCGCCACGACGCACCCGGCAGGATGAAGGCGGCGGCCAGCATCATGCTGCCGGCACCGGCTGGCATATAGGTCGTCCACAACGCCATCGCCAGACGCTGATCCCCAGGAGCAGCGACCCGCAGCAGAAGGCCAGGCACGGCGACAGCCACCGCAACAAAGCCCAGCCCTTCGACCACACGTCCCACCACCAGGGCATCGACGCTGCCGGCGAAAGCACCGAACAGGCTCGCCACGGCACATAGACCGGTTCCGAGCAGGACCAGACGACGATGCCCGAAGCGGTCGGCGGTGAGCGCGATCGCCATGCCGCCGAGTGCCGTGATCAGATTGACGGTGGACAGCAGCCACCCTGCCTGACTCAGGCTCGCCCCCAGGTCGTCACGGATCGACGGAATGGACGGCGGCACCTTGCCAACATGGAACGCGACAACCATGCCGGCGGCGACCAGCAGGCCAATCAGCGGCCAAGGGGTACGCGAACCTGGGGTCAGTATCGCACCCGAATGTCGCTGATGATCAGACCGCGGTTGCCCCTGAGACCGAGGGCCATGTTTCCTCCAAGTGCGACGCTCGCCTATAAGGCGGGCATGAGACAGGGGAGCGGCGGCGATGTCCAAGCGATTCGACCTTAGCGGCAAGGTGGCTCTGGTTACCGGCGCGTCGTCGGGGCTTGGCGTGCATTTCGCGCGTTGCCTGGGAAGCGCCGGCGCGGCGGTCGTCCTCGCCGCGCGCCGCGCCGACCGATTGGCGTCTCTTCAGGCGGAACTTGGCCAGCAGAACGTGAAGGCCACGACGGTCGACCTCGACGTGCAATCCGGTCCGTCGATCGCAGCCGCTCTCGATGCTGCGGGACCGCTCGACATCGTGGTCAACAATGCCGGGATCTCGATCGTGAAGCCGGCGCTGGACATGCCCGAGGACGATTGGGATGCGGTCGTCGACACCAACCTTCGCGGTGCCTGGCTCGTGGCGCAGGGCGCCGCCAAACGCTGGGTCGCCGACAAGCGGCCGGGAGTGATCGTCAATATCGCCTCCATCCTGGGCTTGCGGACCATCGGGCAGGTGGCGCCTTACAACGCCTCGAAGGCAGGCCTCATCCACCTGACGCGGGCGCTCGCCATGGAGTGGGCCCGCCATGACATCCGGGTGAACGCGATCTGCCCCGGCTACATCGAAACCGAGATGAACGGCGCCTTCTGGAAGACGCCCGGCGGACAGCGACTGATCGAGCGCATCCCGCAGCGGCGGATCGGCAGGCCCGAGCATCTCGACGGCGCGTTGTTGCTGCTGGCTTCCAAGGCCGGAGAATTCATGACCGGCAGCGTGCTCACCGTGGATGGTGGGCATACGGTCAATTCTCTGTAACCTTCACCAACCGTTGATGCGGTCGTACACGTCGACCACCGATTTGCCGCCGTCGAGGTCGCTGTCGACAACGTAGTAGCGGTCGTAGGCCGCGGCCGTGATGCAGGCGTGGTTGGGCAGGATACGCACGCGTGCACCGACCGGCAGTCTGGCGTAAGGCAGTGGCGCCTCTGCGCCG
>CALDNT010000035.1 GCA_937915145.1 uncultured Reyranella sp. | reverse complement strand
GGAATAGTAGACGAAGTCGCGATAGTCCGGCTCGCGTTCGCCGGGAAACCTCAGGCCCCCCGATCCATCGTCGTCGGGCTTATAATAGACGTGAGCATAGTGCAGCGTGAAAACCAGGTGCGTGAAGGTCCACGACAGTGCCACCGTGACACCTGAGACCACCAGGCACTCGACATAGCCTTCGCCGTTGGATTTCACCGTAGCCAGTTCCGCAAAAATCGCACCGAAACTGGCTGCTGCACTGACGACCACGATAAGCAGGATCAACTGTTCGCCTTCATCGTACTGCGCGGCCCGCGCCCGGCATGTCTCGACAGTCGAGCGCACAATCATCCAAAAGGTCAGGCCGACATAGAGGAGCGTTGCAACATCCCAGGCCACCAGCAGGCGGGTCGCTTCGCGCATCCAGCCGGGCAGCAGCGTCAGCAACACCAGACCAACAGCGATCGACGACAGCAGGCGGCGACGGCCAATGACAAAGCGGTAGAGCCGCGATTCCCAAAAGGAACTCATTTCCATCCGCACTCCCCTGGCCGCACTCTGCCACCTCGGCGCACGGCGGCAATTGGTGTATTGTGACAGCAATGCTGTTCGAGGCGATGGACCTTGGCGCCACTTTCGTGTTCGCCATCAGTGGCGCCACCCGTGGCGTTCGCCAGCGGCTCGACCTGTTTGGGGTATTGGTGGTCGCCTGGGCGGCCGGCGTCGCCGGCGGAATTGCCCGCGACCTGCTGATCGGTGCCGTGCCGCCGGCCGCCATCGCCGACTGGCGCTACCTGGTGACCCCCGTCGCGGCCGGACTGCTGGGCTTCATCGCCTCGGACCTGATCGCGCGCCTGAAAACGCCGGTGTTGCTGTTCGATGCCGCCGGACTATGCCTTTTCGCCGTGACCGGAACCGAAAAAGCGCTGACCTATGGCCTCGATCCCGTGATGGCGGCGGTAATGGGCATGATCACCTGCATCGGCGGCGGTGTCGCTCGTGACCTGTTGACCTTGCAGATACCGTCCGTGCTGCGCTCGGAGCTCTATGCCGTGGCGGCTTTAGCCGGGGCTGGCACGGTTTCCTTCGGTCACTGGGCCGAATTGCCGGTCCTGCCTACCGCGCTGTTCGGGGCGGGTCTTTGCCTTTTCATCCGCCTGATGTCGATTTACCGGGGGTGGCGTCTGCCTACTGCCGCGGCAATACGTAAGTCTCTTAAGAAGACTGACTGAATTCGACACAAGCGGACGGCTGAATCCCACCTGGCGCTCTTGCCGGTCCTGTGGATGAACGCTAAACACACGGCCGTCATTTTGTCGCAAGCGGCGTGGGGGAAAAGCAGCATGGCGGCGAAGAAGAAAGCAAAGTCGCCCGGCACTTCACCTGTGGACAAGCCGGCCGGAAAGCTCAATGGAACCGCGGCATCGGCCCGGACCAGCGGCACGGCATCGGCGCGCGAAACCGCGCGCCTGCTGCTCGATATCGAAGCTATCCATTGTCGGCCCGACAACCCGTATATCTTTACCTCGGGGCGGGCGAGCCCGGTCTACATCGATTGCCGAAAGCTCATCTCCTTTCCCGAAGCCCGCACGAAGATCATGAGCCACGCGCTCAAGATGATCGACAAGGACATCGGCTGGAACAAGATCGACGTCGTGGCGGGCGGTGAAACCGCAGGCATCCCGTTCGCCGCGTTCCTGGCGGCCCTTGCCAAGAAGCCGATGATCTATGTCCGCAAGGAGCCCAAGGGCTTCGGCCGCATGGCCCAGATCGAGGGCGACCTCAAGCCCGGCAAGCGCGTCCTGCTGGTCGAGGATCTCGCCACCGATGGCGGCAGCAAGCTGGTTTTCATCGAGGCATTGAAGAAGGCCGAAGCCAAGGTGACGGATTGCTTCGTGATCTTCCACTACGGCATTTTCCCCCAGAGCATCGAGATGCTGGCCGCCGGCGGCGTCAAGCTGCATGCGCTGGCGACCTGGTGGGATGCCTTGGAAGCGGCCCAGAAGCACAAGTACTTCGACGAGCGCGGCCTTACCGAGACCCGAGCCTTCCTCGAGGCACCGGAACAGTGGTCGGCCAATCATGGCGGCCGGCCGCCGGCACCCCGGCCGATGCTCGGCCGCTAGCCAGCGGTTTCGGCGAGGCGGTTGCCTCGGACTCTTCGCAATGCGACGGTGCGGCGGACATGATCCGCCGCCTTTTCCTCTCGGTTGCCCTGTCGTTCTGTGCCCTCGTCCTGCCGGCCCATGCCAAGGACGAGCTGGTGGTTGCCATGACGCAGACGCCGGGCACCTGGAATCCGCTGATCAGTTCGATGCTGGCCAAGTCGTTGATATCCAACATGACGGCGCGGCCGCTGACGGCCTACGACGCGAACTGGAAACTGGTCTGCCTGGCCTGCGCCGAGCTTCCGACCCTGGAGAACGGCAAGGCACGGACGATCGACCTGCCCGACGGCACCAAGGGCATGGAGATCGATGTCGAGCTGCGGAAGCTGCGCTGGGGTGATGGCACACCGGTCACCTCGCACGATGTGGTCTTCACCTACGAAGTCGGCAAGCACCCGCTGTCCGGCGTCGCCTCGTCGGAGGGCTACAAGCGCGTGCTGAAGCTCGACGTCAAGGACGACCGCCGGTTCACCATGACGATCGACCGCATCACCTTCGACTACAACAGCCTCGGCCTCACCCTCCTGCCGGCGCACATCGAAAAGCCGATCTTCGACGCCAATCCTGCCGAGTATCGCAACAAGACCGCGTACGATACCGACTCGACCAATCCCGGCCTTGCCTTCGGCCCTTTCCGCATCGTCGAAATCGTACCCGGCAGCCGCATCACGCTGGAGCACAACCAGACCTGGACCGGCGAGAAGCCGCACTTCAAGCGCATCGTGGTCAAGATCATTGAAAACACGGCAGCCCTGGAAGCCAACCTGCTGTCGGGCAACGTCGATTATGTCCTGGGCGAGCTTGGACTGTCGCTCGACCAGGCGCTGGCTTTCGACAAGCGCCACAAGGACAAATACAACGTCATCTACAAGCCGGCGCTGATCTACGAACACATCGACGTCAAGCTCGACAACAGACTGTTTGCTGACCGACGCGTGCGCCAGGCGATGCTGCTTGCCATCGACCGCAAGGCGATCTCCGAAAAACTGTTCGAGGGCAAACAGCCGATCGCCGACGGCCCGATCAGCCCGCTCGACCCGATGTTCAGCCCGGGCGCGCGGCGGTATGGCTACGATCCGGCGGCGGCACGCAAGCTCCTGGACGAAGCCGGCTTCACCACGATCAAGAACGGCGTGCGCCACGACGGCCAAGGCGAGCGCTTTTCGATCGAGATCACCACGACCGCCGGCAATCGGGTGCGCGAACTGGTGGCCCAGGTCATCCAGAGCCAGTTGCGCCAGGTTGGCATTGAACTGCGCATCAAGGCCGAGCCGCCGCGCATATTCTCGGAAGGACTGAACCGGCGGCAGTTTCCCGCCCTCGCCATGTACGCCTGGGTCCAGCAGCCGGGCGGCGTGCCGCGGTCGACGCTCTATTCGACCGAGATTCCTTCCGCAGAAAACGCCTGGAGCGGCCAGAACTACCCCGGCTACGCCAACCCCGAGATGGACAAGGCGCTCGATGCCGCCGAACGGGCCCTAGATGCCGACAAGCGCCGGGCGCTGTTCGCCGACATCCAGCGCATCCATGCCGACGACCTGCCGGTACTGCCGCTGTTCTTCCGGGTCGATCCCTTCGTGATCCCCAAACCGCTCAAGGGGGTCGTACCAACCGGCACCCTCAATAGCTCGACCCTGTGGGTCGAACAGTGGCGCTGGGAGAACTAGGTGAGCCTCGGAAAGGTCGCGCTCGACGGCAAATTCGTCCGCCTGGAGCCACTCGCTGAACGCCATCGCGAAGCCATCCGGCCGGTGGCGCAGCATCCCGAGATCTTCGCGGTCACGACCTCGGCGCTGGGGCCGCTGTACGATCCCTATATCGACAATGCGCTGACGCGTTGCGCCGGCCCACAGGAACGGGCTTTCGCCGTATGGCTGAAGTCCGGCCAACGCTACGTCGGCATGACGCGCTACCTCAACATCGAGGAAGCACACAAGAAACTCGAGATCGGCGCGACTTGGTACGAGCCCTCGACCTGGGGTGGCCCCGTCAATCCCGAGTGCAAGCTCCTGCTGATGGGCCATGCCTTCGATACGCTCGGCTTCCATCGCGTCGAATACAAGACCGACCTGCGCAACCTGCGCAGCCGCGCCGCCATCCTGAAACTCGGCGCCCGCCAGGAAGGCATCTTCCGCAAGCACTTGATCATGGCTGATGGCCATGTCCGCGATTCGATCTTCTTTTCGATCATCGACACCGATTGGCCAACGGTAAAAGCGGACCTGGAAAAGCGCCTGGCCGCGCATTCGACATGACGGCATGAGTCGCTATCTGGCCGCCCGCGCCGCGCAGACGGCCGTCACGCTCGTGCTGATGAGCTTCGTCGTCTACGTGTTGATCGGCCTGATGCCGGGCGATCCGATCGACATGATGATCGCGGGCGATCCGCAGATGACCAGCGCCGATGCGGCCCGGCTGCGCGCCGTCTACGGCCTCGACAAGCCGCTGTTCGAGCGATACCTCGCCTGGGCACTGCAAGCGCTGCAGGGCAACTTCGGATATTCGCGCTCCTTCGCCCAGCCCGTGCTCTCCGTCCTGTGGCCGAGGCTGCTGAACACGGTGGTGCTCGCCGGTACGGCCTTCGTCCTGGCCACGGCGATCGCCCTGCCGCTCGGCATCTGGGCCGCGACCCGGCCACGCAGCCGCACCGACTACCTGATCAACCTGCTGTGTTTCGCCGGCATCTCGGCGCCGCCGTTCTGGCTGGCGCTGCTGTTCATCACCTTCTTCGCGGTTTTCCTCGGATGGTTGCCGGCGGGCGGGATGGCCGACCCGCGGCCCGGGACGCCGTGGTTCACCGCACTCGGCGAACAGCTCCGCCATCTCGCACTTCCGGCGGCGACACTGACGCTGGTCCAGCTCGGTGCGTACACGCGCTACATGCGCGGCGCCATGATCGAGATCCTGCGCCAGGACT
Source organism: uncultured Reyranella sp. (assembly GCA_937915145.1). Taxonomy (GTDB): domain Bacteria; phylum Pseudomonadota; class Alphaproteobacteria; order Reyranellales; family Reyranellaceae; genus Reyranella. The sequence continues at coordinate 43,270 of CALDNT010000035.1, read as the reverse complement.
ACATCCGCACAGCGCGGGCCAAGGGCGCGCCCGAACGCACCGTGCTGTGGGGGCACGCCTTCAGCAACGCACTGGCCCCCGTGCTGACCGTGCTGGCCCTGTCCTTTGGCGGCCTGGTTTCGGGAGCCCTGATCACCGAAACGATGTTCGCCTGGCCGGGCATGGGCAGGGCGATCTACCAGGCGATCCTCGACAACGACTACAATCTTGCCCTTGTCGGCTTGCTGATCGCCACACTCGCCACCATGGCCGGCAATCTGGCAGCCGACCTCGGCTATGTCTGGATCGATCCGCGCGTGTCGATCGCCGGGGACGCCAGGTGACGGCGGCCAGTCCACGCCGACGGGTCTGGACCCGGCTCACCCGCCATCGGCTGGCGCGGACCTCCCTGATATTCCTCGTGGTGCTGGTCCTGCTGTCGCTTTTCGCGCCGCTGATCGCCGCCCTCCGCGGCGTCGATCCGGCGACGACCGACCTCTTTCGCCGCTTCGAGCCACCCTCGGCCGAGTACTGGCTGGGCACCGACGACCTCGGCCGCGACCTCTTCCAGCGTCTGCTCGATGGCGGCCGGGTCTCGCTGCTGGTTGGCCTGTCCGGCGCGGTACTGTCGGCTATCCTGGGGGCCGCCGTCGGGGTCGTTGCCGGTTACCTCGGCGGCCGTCTCGATGGCTTTCTGATGCGGTTCACCGACGGCGTCATCTCCCTGCCGTTGCTGCCCCTGCTGATCGTTCTGGCCGCCATCGACCCGCGCAAGATCGGCATCCCGGCCGAGATCGCGCAGTCGGAGTCCTTCTCGCTCTACCGGATCGTCGTCATCGTGGCGCTGACCGGCTGGACGACCGTCGCCCGGCTGGTGCGCGCCGAGACGCTGTCGCTCAAGGCACGCGATTTCACCCGCGCCGCTCAGGCCCTGGGCGCGCAACCCGCCCGCATCATGTTCCGCCATATCCTGCCCAACGCCGCCGGTTCGCTGGTGGTCGCCACCACCATGTCGGTCGGCGCCCTCATCCTTTTCGAGTCGACCCTGTCCTTTCTCGGGCTCGGCACGCAGCCGCCCGCCGCGAGCTGGGGCAACATGCTGACGGGCGCGCAGGAACTGCTGCAGCAGGCGCCGATGCTCGCCGTGTGGCCGGGCCTGCTGATCTTTCTGACCGTGATCGCCTTCAATTTCGTCGGCGACGGCCTGCAGGACGCACTCGATCCCCGCAGCGAGAGGCGATGACGAACATGACAACTCCCAAACTCACCGATTTCTCGGCCATGAGCCGCCTGTCGGCCGACATCGACCTCAACGCCGAAGGCAAGGCAACCGGTTTTGTCCGCGTGCCGCATTCGGTCCATCGCTCGGCCTATGGCTGGATCCCGATTCCAATCGTGCGCATCAAGAACGGCGATGGTCCCAACGTCCTGATGCAGGCCGGCAACCACGGCGACGAATGGGAAGGCCAGATCGGGCTCGGCAACCTGATCCGCAGCCTCGAGCCCAAGGACATAAAAGGCCGGCTGGTGATCCTGCCGTCGGCCAACTTCCCCGCTGCGATGGCCGGCCAGCGGACCTCGCCGATCGACGACGGCAATCTCAACCGGTCGTTCCCCGGCGACGCCGAAGGCACGATCACGCAGCAGATCGCCTACTGGATCGAACATGCCCTGCTGCCAGGGTTCGACTACGGCTTCGATTTCCACTCCGGCGGCAGTTCGCTCACCTACATTCCAAGCGCGCTGGCACCGCGCCACCCCGACCCCGCCCGCATGGACAAGATAGTCGGTCTCTTGAAAGCCTTCGGTGCGCCGGTCAGCTACATCGCGGCGGCTCCCCAGGGCGGTGGCCGCACCTTCACGTCGGCTTCGGCGCGCCAGGGCGTTCTGGCCATGGGCACCGAACTCGGCGGCGGCGGCCTCGTCACTCCACTATCCCTGGCGGTGATGGAGAGCGGCATGCGCCGGGTGCTGGCGCATATCGGCTTGTTGCAGGGACCGGCGCCCGCCCCCTCGCCTACCCGCCTCACCGAGATCGGCGGCGACGACTATTACGTTTATGCCTCCGAAGGCGGCCTGTTCGAGCCTCTGGTAGACCTCGGCGCGGAGGTCAAGGCGGGGCAGCCCGCGGCCCGCATCCACTTCCACCATACGCCGTGGCGCGAACCCGACCTCCTGTCCTTCAAGCGTGACGGACTGGTGCTCTGCAAGCGCGTCCCGGCGCGCTGCGAGCGTGGCGATTGTCTGTTCCATCTGGCGACGGATATCTCGGGCTGAAGGTGGACCATATCGTGCCACGCCTGAACGGGGTTTGTTTGTCCGGTGTCGGTGTCTGAAAATCACGTCCAAGCCGTTGATCGTGAACCGAAATCGCCGCGACGCCTGCCGCCGAATCGACGAACGACCTTTTCGAAATGCGTGTCTAAAAAATGTCCGCTGTGATGGACCATTCGTGGACCATGAAAAACGCCCGCCGGATCTCTCCGCGGGCGTTTCCCATCGTGACAGAAATACCAGGCTAAACCTGCTGAAGCTGCAAATTCAGCTTGCCGTCGAAGGACCCCCATCCATGGCCGATCCCACTCTCTTCCTGACCGATGCGCCTGACGATGCCGCGCGCAGCGTCATCGGCAATGGCCTCGCGGACTACAACGCCGAGCAGGTGGGCTACCGCGATTCGCGGCCGCTTGCCGTGCTGGCGCAAGATGCGGACGGCAAAACGCTCGGCGGCATATTGGGACGGACCTCGCTCGGTCTGCTGTTCCTCGACCTGGTCTATCTGCCGAAGGACTTGCGCGGCCACGACCTCGGCAGTCGCCTGCTGCGCCTGGCGGAGGAAGAAGGCGCACGGCGCGGCTGTCGCTCGGCAATGCTCTACACCATCAGCTTTCAGGCGCCCGGCTTCTATGGCCGTCACGGCTGGCGCGAATTCGGCCGCATTCCCTGCGACCCGCCCGGCACCGCGCGCATCTTCATGACGAAAGTGCTGCCGGCGCCCGCCCCAGCCAACTAGAGCATGATGAGTCGAAGTTCGTCTCACCCTGCCGCCTCACCCTGAGGAGCGTCGCGCAGCGATGCGTCTCGAAGGGACAGAACGAGCACCTCATCTGCAGCCCATGCTTCGAGACGGCACTAGGCGCCTCCTCAGCATGAGGTTGGTTTGTGAGATGGGCCTAAATCATCACGCTTTAGTCACCACGGCAGCTTGCACAGGAGAGCTTCGAGGCGGTCAGGCGGCCGTCCTTGCGCGGCCGGCCCACTGCATGGCCACAGGCGGCGCAGCCGTCGATCTCGAAGTCGATCCAGTGCGTGGCATCACCACAATCCTCGCAGGGCAGGCCGCGGCGCGACTCGATATGGCCGAAGCCTGGGGTATGGCACTTGGGGCAAAGCCGCTGCAGCCGCCTGGCGAGTTTCCACGACAACGCCCGCAACACCTTCATGCGCATCGGATTGCGATGCGCGCGCATATCGGCAATCAGCATGGCAAGACCGTCTTCCGAGCGGCTCGCCTCACGGTCGACAGCCGCCACAACTTCGTCCAGGCACGCCAGTTCCTTGACCGGTTGGCTGCCGTCGCTGTTGCAGATCACGAAGACGCCATAGTCGGGGAAACCCAGCGCCTTGACGGCCAACGGCACGCCGGGGTCCCCGGCTTTGAACCGCATCAGACGCCAATTTGTCCGATGAGTCGCAAGCGTTTCGATCACCCGCAAGCCGCGGCGGCGATCGACGAACGCCATGACCTCAACGCCGGCGGGATTGAGCGGCACGCGATCGATAGGACCGTAGCTGCCTTCGCTGGCGATCGCGCAATCGACATCGAGGGTCCGGAATGCGAGTTCCGCCTTGGCCGCACAGGTCTCTACCACCGGCGCCGGCCGGGGCACTTCACCGGAGAAAGTGCCAAGGCTGTCGGTGTCGACATTGGGCGCGACCACAATCTGCGCATCCAGCAGACGCCAAAACGGCGGCGCAACCGCAAGTTCCTTGGCGTGGATCGTCGCCAGACCTATCCGTTCATGCCGGTAGGGATGCACCATTGAAAAGCACTGGCCTCGTATCGACGAACAGCCGGTGCCTAATCCGCTGCCCGAGACACAGCCGCGCGGACAAGCTGCTGCTCGACCAAAGTTGCCCAGTACGAGGCCCCGATCGGCAGGATCTCATCGTTGAAGTCGTAGCCCGGATTGTGGACCATGCAACTGCCTTCGCCGTCGCCATTGCCAATCCAGATATAGCAACCCGGCCGCTTGAGAAGCATCCAGGCAAAATCCTCGCTGCCCATCGCCGGCGTCGGATTGCGGTTGACGTTATCCAGGCCGACCAGCGCCGATGCCGCCTGGGCGGCGAACTCGGTCTCCTGGACGCTGTTCACGGTGGCGGGATAGCGCCGCTCGTAGCGCCACTTGGCAACCTCGGCGCCGAAACCCGCCGCGACGTTGCGGGCGATCTTCTCGATCTGCTTCTCGATCATGTCCTGCACCGGCTTCTTGAAGGTGCGGACCGTGCCGCGCAACACGCATTCCTGCGGGATCACGTTCCAGGTGTCGCCGGCATGAATCTGTGTCGTGGAGACCACGGCGGTATCCATCGGATCGACATTACGTGCCACGATCGACTGCAGTGCCGTCACGATGTGCGCACCGACCACAACCGGGTCGATGCCGTGATGCGGCATGGCGCCGTGAGCGCCGACACCCTTCACCACGACTTCGAAGATGTCGTAGGCGGCCATCATCGGGCCGGGCCGAACGGCAAACTTGCCGACCGGAATACCCGGAATGTTGTGCATGCCGTAGACGCCTTCGACCGGGAACTTTTCGAACAGTCCCTCTTCCACCATGACGCGCCCGCCGCCTTCGTTTTCCTCCGCCGGCTGGAAAATGAAGTAGACCGTGCCGTCGAAGTTCTTCGTTTCGGACAGGTATTTCGCGGCCCCCAGCAGCATCACGGTGTGACCGTCATGGCCGCAGGCGTGCATCTTGCCCGGGATCGTCGACTTGTGGTCGAACTGGTTGGTCTCGTGGACATCGAGCGCGTCCATGTCGGCGCGCAGCCCGATCGCCCGCTTCGACGTGCCTGAGCGCAGCACGCCCACCACGCCGGTCTTGGCCAGGCCGCGATGAACTTCAAGACCGAACGACTTCAGCTTTTCGGCGACGACGTCGGCCGTCCGCACTTCCTCGAAGGCCGTCTCGGGATGACTGTGGATGTCATGACGCCAGGCGGTCATGTCCTTGTGAAACGACGCAATGCGGTTGATGACCGGCATCCGGGACTCTCCAGAAAAAAGGAGCGCAGATCGTACGGCAGCGCCGCAACGGGTCAAGCGCACTCGCTATGCGCCCATGCACATCACGGCCTATCAGGAAAAGATCGCTCTATCAGCTGTTGGCGGCGTAGCTGCGTTCCTCGACGGCCAAGCGTCCCTCCGCGATCGCGTGGCAGGCGACCGTGCCACCCTCGATCGAAAGCGCCTTCGGCCGCTCGATCTTGCAGCGATCGTTGGCAAAGGGGCAGCGCGGATGGAAGGTGCAGCCGGACGGCGGATTGAGCGGGCTCGGCACTTCACCCGCGACCGGGCTGCGCTGGCGGCCGGTCATGTCGAGGTCGGGGATCGTGTCGAGCAGCATCCGCGTGTAGGGATGCTTGGGCCGTGTGAAAAGCGTCTCGGTGGGCGCCACCTCGACCAGGCGGCCGAGGTACATCACGCCGACGCGCGTCGAGATGTGATAGACCACCGCCAGGTTGTGCGAGATGAACAGATAGGTGAGGCCGAAGCGGCGCTGCAGGTCGACCATCAGGTTCAGGATCTGGGCCTGAACCGACACGTCAAGCGCCGAGGTCGGCTCGTCGCACACCAGGAACTCCGGCTGGCTGGCCAGCGCGCGGGCGATCGAGACGCGCTGGCGCTGGCCGCCGGAAAACTCATGCGGATACTTTCGGCCGTCGGCCGGCGTCAGCTTCACCTGCCGCAGCAGGTCTTCCACGCGTTTCTGCAAATCGGCCTTGTCCGTCGAAAGACCAAAGGCGCGGATCGGTTCGGCGATGATGTCGAACACGCGCCAGCGCGGGTTGAGGCTGGCGTACGGGTCCTGGAAGATCATCTGCATGCGCCGCCGGAGTGCGGCCATATCGGATCGGCTGCGCCGGCCGGCCATGTCGTTGCCGTCGAACTCGATCGTGCCGGCGGTCGGCGGATAGAGACCGACAACCAGGCGCGCCACCGTCGACTTGCCGCAGCCGGACTCGCCCACCAGCGAGAAGGTCTCACCCTTGGCGATCTCGATGTCGATGCCGTCGACTGCCTGGACGATCTGGCGCGGCCGGCCTTCGATCTTGCGCACCAGCCATGGCGCCGAAACGTCGAAGTACCGCTTCAGTCCCGCAAGGCGGACGAATTGCGCGCCGCCGCCGTCAGGCATCGATCGTCTCCTTCGCCAACGGCCGGCCGACGCCGCCGCGGTCGTGCAGCCAGCAGGCGGCCTTGTCGGCCCCTGCCGGCATGAGGTCCGGTCGCTCGACCAGGCATCGGCTGCCGCGTTCGGCGCAACGCGGGTTGAAGGCACAACCCGCGGGAATCTCGGTGAGCCGCGGCATGGCGCCGTCGATCTGGGTCAGCCGTTCTGTGCGCACGCCGAGGTTTGGAATCGAGCCCATGAGCCCCTTGGTGTAGGGATGCCTGGCATGCTTCACCACGTCGCGCACCGGCCCGATCTCGGCGATGCGGCCGGCATACATCACCGCGACACGATCGGCCGTCTCGGCGATCACGCCCATGTCGTGAGTTACCAACATCACCGCGGTGCCATGCTCACGGCAAAGCCGCTTCAGCAGAGCGATGATCTGGGCCTGGATCGACACGTCGAGTGCCGTCGTGGGCTCGTCGGCCACGATCAGCCGCGGCCCGGCGCACAGCGCCAACGCGATCACCACACGCTGGCGCATGCCACCCGAGAACTGGTGCGGATAATGGTCGAGCCGGCTCTCGGCGCCCGGAATTCCGACCTCCTTCAGGAGGTCGAGCGCCCGCGTCCGCGCCTCGCCAGCCGACAAAGGCAGGTGGGTCCGAATGGTCTCGACCAGCTGACGGCCCACCGAATAGAGCGGATTGAGGCTGGTCAGGGGGTCCTGGAAAATGGCGCCGATCCGGGCACCGCGGATCTTGCGCATCTCCTCATAGGGCAAGTTGTCGATGCGCCGGCCTTCGAGATGGATCTCGCCGCCGGCAATGCGCCCCGGCGGCTCAAGCAGACCGATGATGGCATTGCCCGTCAGCGACTTGCCGGCGCCGGATTCGCCCACCACGCCCAGCACTTCGCCCGGCGCGATGTCGAACGACACGTCGTCGACCGCCACCAGTGTGCCGCGGCGCGTCGGAAACTCGACCCTGAGGTTCCTGACATCGAGCAGCGGTGGATTGTTGGATTCGGTGGCCATCTGCGTCTCCAACCTCAACGCAGCTTGGGATTGAGAGCGTCGCGCAACCAGTCACCCAGCAGGTTCACCGCCAGCACCAGCGCCGCCAGCGTGGCGCCGGGGAACACCGTGATCCACCAGTCGCCCGACTGCAGCACCTCGTTGCCGAGGCGGATGAGAGTTCCCAGGGACGGCTCCGTCGGCGGCAGTCCGACACCCAGGAACGACAGCGTCGCCTCGGTGATGATGGCGAGGCCGAGGTTGATCGTGGCGATGACCAGCACCGGCCCGGTGACGTTGGGCAGCACATGGCGCACCATGATGAGCAGCGGCGACAGACCGATGACCCGCGCTGCCTGCACATATTCCTTGTTCTTCTCGACCATCACCGAGCCGCGGACGGTGCGCGCGTACTGCACCCAGAACGACAGGCCGATCGCACCGACGATGACGAACAGCGCGATCTCGTCATGACGCTGCACCGAAATGGTGCTGCGCACGATGCCGTCGATCAGCAGCGCGACCAGGATCGCCGGAAAGGTGAGCTGAACGTCGGCGATGCGCATGATGACCGCATCGATCGTACCGCCGAAATAGCCGCTGACCAGGCCGAGCCCGATGCCAAGGACCATCGCCACGACAACCGACGCAAAACCCACAGCCAGCGACAGGCGGGTGCCATACATGATCGAAGACAGCACGTCCCTGCCCTGGTCGTCGGTGCCGAGCGGGAAAGTCCAGTCGCCGTCGCTGGAGAGCATCGCCGGCGGCTTGAGGCCGTCGATGAGGTTGAGCGTCGCCGGGTCGAACGGCGTATGGGGCGCCAGCACCGGCGAGAGGAACGCGATCGCCACGATCAGCACGGTCGCGACGGCGGCGGTGACGGTCATCGGCGAGGATTTGAAACTCCACCAGACGTCGCTGTCCGACGCGCGATGAAGCCATCCCGAGAAGCCCGACCGAGCCGCCATCTCAGTGCCCCGCCACGCGGGCCGAGCCGCCCTGGCTGCGCAGGCGCGGATCGACCACGAAATAGAGCAGGTCGACCGCAAGGTTGATCAGGACGAACAGCAGGCCGATCAGCAGCAGATAGGCGGCCATCACGGGCACGTCGGAGAACTGGACGGACTGGATGAACAGCTGCCCGACGCCGGGCCAGGCGAACACCGTTTCGGTCACGATGGCAAAGGCGATCAGGGCGCCGAGCTGCAGGCCGGTGACCGTGATCACCGGGACCAGAGTGTTCTTCAGCGCATGGCCGAAGTTGATCGCGCGGTTGGTGAGGCCGCGGGCGCGGGCGAACTTGATGTAGTCGGCCCGCATCACCTCGAGCATTTCGGAGCGCACCAGGCGCATGAGCAGCGTGAGCTGGAACATGCCAAGCGTGATCGACGGCAGGATCAGCGCCTTCAGCCCCGACCAGGTCAGGAAGCCGGTCGACCACCAGCCGATCATCACGGTGTCGCCGCGCCCGAACGAAGGCAGCAGCCGCAGCCATACAGCGAAGACCAGGATCAGCAGGATGCCGATCAGGAATGTCGGCAGCGAGATGCCGATCAGCGATACCGCCTGAAACAACCGGCTCGACCAATGCCGTGGGTAAAGGCCGGTATAAACCCCCATCGGCACGCCGACGAACAGCGCGAACACCGCGGCGCAGAACGAGAGCTCGAGGGTGGCCGGTATCCGCTCGGCGATCAGGCGGCCAACCGGCTCGGACGTGCGATAGGACAGGCCGAATTTGCCCTGCGCGGCATTGACGATGAAATGGAAGAACTGGATCGGCGCCGGATCGTTCAGGCCGAGCTTTTCGCGCAATGCCTCGCGATCCTCCATCGACGTGTCCTGGCCGACCATGGCGTTGATCGGATCGCCGACGTAACGAAACAGCGAGAAGGCAACCAGCCCTACCGTCAGGAGAACGGCGATGGACTGCAGCAGGCGGCGGAGGATGAAGGCAAGCATCGGATGGTTGTTGGGCCTGCGGCAGGCCTAGCAGGATTGGCACTGAAACGGAACCGACCCCGGCCGCATTTCGTGCGCAGCCGGGGCCGATCGGTTCGGCGATCTATGGACGGCTACTTCACCGTCACGAAGCGCAGCGGGAAGCTGTTGTCGGCTGGCTGCACGAGATCGATGTTCTTGCGTGCCGCCCACACCACCGCCTGCTGATGCAGGGGAATATAGCCGAAGTCGTCGACATAGAGCTTGGTGGCCTCGGCGATCATGGCATCACGCTTGGCCTTGTCGGTCTCCTGTTCGATCTTGTCGGCGAGCGCATCGAGCTTGGGGTTCGAGTAGCCACCGGCGTTGAACTGGCCCTTCTTCGTCGCCGGGTTCGGTGTCTGGATCAGCGCCTCGAACACATTGTGCACGTCATAGGTCTGCGCCGGCGACCAGCCCAGCATGTAGAAGCTGGTCTCGCCCGGCTTGAGATCCGACTTGCGCAGGATCTTGGCGAAGTACTTGCTGCGCGTCTGCGCCAGCAGGTTCACCTTGACGCCGATCTTGGCCAGCATCGCCACCACGGCCTGGCAGATCTTCTCGTCGTTGACATAGCGGTCGTTGGGGCAGTCGAGGCCGACTTCGAAGCCGTTGGGGTAGCCCGCGTCGGCGAGCATCTTCTTGGCTTCCTCCGGCTTGAGCAGCGCCGGCCGCTTGTCGAGGCTCTTGTTGTAGCCATTGATGCCCGGCGCCACCATCAGATTGGTCGGGAACGACTGGCCACGCATCACGGTACGCTTGATCGCATCGACGTCGATCGAGCGATGGATGGCTTCGCGCACGCGCTTGTCCTTGAACGGGTTCTTGCCCTTGACGTTCGACTCGAGAAGCTCGGGCCGTTCCTGGTCGAAGCCGAGGAAGACGACGCGCGTCTCAGGCCCTTCCAGAACCTTGACGTTGGCTTCCTTCTTGAGGCTCTCGGTATCCGCCGGCGGAACCTCGTAGGTCATGTCGATGTCGCCGGCCTTGAGCGCCGCCACGCGGGTCGCGGGATTGGACACCGGCGTGAAGATCACCTCGGTCAGATTGTGGGTTGGCTTGTCCCACCAGTTTGGATTGTTGACCAGGACGGTCTTTTCGCCGGCCCGGCGTTCCTTGAGCATGAACGGGCCGGTGCCCATGGCGTTGCGGGTGGCGAAGTTCTCCTCGCTCTTGGTCATGTCGGCGGAGTTCTGGGCGTTGTTCTTCTCGGCCCATGCCTTCGACATGATACCCAGCGCCGCCCACTTGTCGGCAAGCAGCGGGTCCGGGTACTTGGTCGTGACTTCGACACGCGAGTCGCCGACCTTCTTGATCTCCTTCACCGAGACGAAGTTGCTGCCCATGTTCGAGCCGGGACCGTTGGCCCGGTTGAGCGAAAACACCACGTCGTCGGCGGTGAGCGGCGTCCCGTCGTGGAACTTCACGTTGGGGCGGATGTCGAAGAACCAGGTCGTCGGGTCGCTCTGGCCCCACTTGGTCGCCAGCGCCGGCTCGAGCTTCAGGTCCTTGTCGCGGCGGATCAGCGGCTCGTAGATGTTCGAGTTGAAGGTCAGGAGAAAGGTCTCCTGACGGGCATAGGGATCCATCGAGCTGACGTCGCCCGAGTTGGCCCATTTGAAGGTCTTGGCGTCGGCAGCGGTCGCCATCGAAAGTCCCGCGCACATGACCGCGGTCAGCGCGAAGGAATGCCGGAGACTGATTGTCATCTGTAACCTCATTGTGGATGCGGCCCGCCCGCCGGTTGGCCCCCCCGATCGGACCAAGCGCGGACACATATGGCGGGTACGGTGCACCGGCGCCGGACACCCGTCAATTGCACAAGAAATTTGCATGGTCACATAGGATGGACATAGGCCTGAAGCGGGCTAATGTGGCCGCCACACAGCATTTGGATGGGTGCGGCCATGAACGACGTTTCACGCAGTTTTCGCGGCAATTCCAATGCCTCGCGCGACATCGCCCACCATCTGCACCCCTACACGAACTTCAAGAAGCACGAGCAGACCGGCCCCCTGACCATCGTGCGCGGCCGTGGCGTCTATGTGATGGACGACGACGGCAAGGAATACATCGAGGGCATGGCCGGCCTGTGGTCGGCGGCGCTGGGCTTCAGCAACGAGCGGCTGGCGACGGTGGCCTACGAGCAGATGAAGCAGCTGCCGTTCTATCACGCCTTCAACAACCGCAGCCACGAGCCCGCCATCAACCTGGCGGAAAAGCTCAAGTCCATGGCGCCGGTGCCGATGTCGAAGGTGTTCTTCGCCAACTCCGGCTCGGAGGCCAACGACACCGTCGTCAAGATGGTGTGGTACATGAACAACTCGCTCGGCCGCCCGAAGAAGAAGAAGATCGTCGGCCGCCTCAAGGGCTATCACGGCATCACCGTGGCCGCCGGCAGCCTGACCGGCCTGCCGGTGAACCACCGCTCGTTCGACCTGCCGATCCAGGGCATCGTCCATACCGGCTGCCCGCACTTCTACCGCTTCGGCAAGGACGGCGAGACCGAGGAGCAGTTCGCCACCCGCTGCGCCCAGGAGCTCGAGGAGCTGATCGTCAAGGAGGGCGGCGCCGACGAGGTCGCGGCGATGATCGCCGAACCGGTGATGGGCGCCGGCGGCGTGATCGTGCCGCCCAAGGGCTACTACGAGAAGATCCAGGCGGTCTGCACCAAGTACGACATGCTGTTCATCGCCGACGAGGTGATCTGCGGCTTCGGGCGCACCGGCAACGTCTGGGGCAGCCAGACCATGAACATCAAGCCGGACATCCTGACCTGCGCCAAGGCGCTGTCGGCGTCGTTCCTGCCGATCTCGGCGGTGATGATCAACGAAAAGGTCTACCAGGCGCTGATGAGCGAGAGCGACAGGATCGGCACCTGGGGCCATGGCTTCACCTACTCCGGCCATCCGGTTGCCGCCGCGGTCGCGCTGGAGGCGCAGAAGATCTACGACGAGACCGACCTGTTCGGCCACGCCAAGCGCCTGACGCCGGTGTTCCGCAAGCACATCCAGTCGTTCGCTGACCATCCGCTGGTCGGCGAGGCGATGAGCGCCGGCATGATGGGCGCCATCGAGATCGTCGCCGACAAGAAGACCAAGGCATCGTTCGAACTCGGCGCCATCGGCGTCGCCGGCACCAAGGTCTACAACCACGCGATCGCCCGAGGCCTGTTCGTCCGCAACATGGGCGACCGCGTCGCGATCTGCCCGCCGCTGATCATCAACGAGGCCGAACTCGGAGACCTGTTCGGCCGCCTGCGCCAGTCGTTCGACGCCGCGTTGGCCGAGCTCAAGTCGGAAGGCCATTTCAAGGGCTGAGGGGGCACGCCGCTTGTCCCAGCCCGACGGGACGCCGCCCGCCGTCACGGCCCCCCACGGCACGGCGCAGCGCATCCGGACCCGGGCGATCTGGGCGGTTGCCCTGTTCGCGTCATCGCTGCCGCCGGCGGCGATCGGTGTCGGCATCGCCACCACGACCGCCGATCTGGCCAACGCCGCGCTGCCGATCGCCTTCCTGTTCTGGTTGATCGGCCTGTTGTTCGCGATCTGGGCCGCCGTCCCGACGCTGCGCCACTGGGACGGCCTGCCCGGCCAGATCAGGTGGCTGGGGGCGCTGCCCCTGCTCTCGGTCTCGCTGTTCCTGAGTGCGGCCGTGATCGGCGTCCTGATCCCCTGAATCGGCTTTTTTCTCGTGCCGGAGGCGGCAATTTGAGCCGGATCAAGGCCGGCCGCGACCAAAATCCCCCTACTGCCGGCCGGCGATCCGACTATGATCGGACGGGGAGAGCCAGTTTGATGGACTATGAGGCGTTTTTCTCCGGCCACCTCGCCCGACTGCAGGACGAGGGCCGCTATCGCGTGTTCGCCGAGCTGGAGCGGATCGTCGGCGCCTTTCCGCGCGCCCGCCTGCACCGCGACGGCGAGGCGCCGCGCGACGTCACGGTGTGGTGCTCCAACGACTATCTCGCCATGGGCCAGCACCCGGTGGTGATCGAGGCCATGACGGCCGCCATCGGCGCCCAGGGCTCCGGCGCCGGCGGCACCCGCAACATCTCCGGCACCAACACCCTGCATGTGGCGCTCGAGCGCGAACTCGCCCGCCTGCACGCCAAGCAGGCCGCCCTGGTGTTCACCTCGGGTTACGTCGCCAACGAGACCACGCTGCAGACGTTGGGCGCAATGCTGCCGGGCTGCGAGATCTATTCCGACGCCTTCAACCACGCCTCGATGATCGCCGGCATCCGCCACTCCGGCGCGGTGCGCCGCATCTTCCGTCACAACGACGTCGCCCACCTCGAGGAACTGCTGGCCGCCGCCGATCCGGCGCGGCCCAAGATCGTGGCCTTCGAATCGGTCTATTCGATGGACGGCGACGTCTCGCCGATCGGCGAGATCTGCGACGTGGCCCACCGCCATGGCGCGCTCGCCTACCTCGACGAGGTCCACGCGGTGGGCATGTACGGGCCGCGCGGCGCCGGCGTGGCCGAACGCGACGGCGTGCTGGGCAAGGTCGACATCGTGCAGGGCACGCTCGCCAAGGCATTCGGCGTGGTCGGCGGCTACATCGCCTCGAGCGAGGCGACGGTCGATTTCGTGCGCTCCTGCGGCGCGGGCTTCATCTTCTCGACGTCGATGCCGCCCGCCATCGCCGCGGCGGCACTCGCCAGCGTGCGCCATGTCAGCGCCCATCCCGAGCTGCGCAGCCGCCAGCAGGAGCGCGCCGCGACGCTAAAACGCCGCCTCGCCGCCGCCGGCCTGCCGGTGATGCCCTCGACCACCCACATCGTGCCGGTGTCGGTGGGCGATGCCGCACTCTGCAAGCAGGCCAGCGACCTGCTGCTCGATCGCCACGCTATCTACGTCCAGCCAATCAATTATCCCACCGTGCCGCGCGGCACCGAGCGGCTGCGGCTCACGCCGACGCCGCTGCACGGCGACGACGACATGACCCGACTGGTCGTGGCCCTGCAGGACGTCTGGCAGACGCTGGGCCTGCAGGGCGGCCTCGGCCGCCGCGCCGCCGCCGAATAGGGCGGCACTTCCGGCGCCCGCCCGACGGCTGTCACACCCAAAGGTGTCACACCAGATTGAGACAAATGTTGTGACACAGGCTGAGCGCCCACCTGTGGCATCGAGCAGAATCTGACCCTGCGGCCCCACCTCGGGCAGCCGCAGACGACCGTCACGCCTCAGTTCTCGGACGCGTTGCTCGCGCCTCGGTCCACCCCACCTGCCGGACAGTCATCGGCGGAGGCAGCCTTGTGCTTGCTACTCACGGCTCAAGACCGCGGGACGGCCCCTTGTCCTCGAAGGAGTTGACCCGGCGGGCGCGCCGGGCGGGGCATGGTCATGGTCTGCTGCGCTCCTTCCTTTGGGAGGGCAGGTCGGGCTTGGGCAAGCCAACTTTGAAAACGGTCCGGTAGACCGGGCGCAGGCCTATTCGAATCCGACGATCACGTTGTCCGGCGACATTGGATGGTTTGCCCAGATGCGAACCAGCGTCTCCTGACCAGAAACGTCAGCCTCAAGGATGGTCTGTATGTCAATCGATTCCAAAGCGATCTTGCGTGAAGGGGTCTTGAGCTTGACCTGCAACACCGGCGGCGTGCCCGGGTCCACCTCGCGCATGTCCCCCAGCGTAAGCATCGTGTCGCCCTCGATATCCGGGCGGCAACCGAAAAAGATACAAGTATCCGTCCAGACGAAAGCAGCATCTCGAGTCCACTTGGGAACAACAATCTTGCCCTTCGGATCGACAATTACGACCTGCGCGTTCTGAGGCGTAAATTGAGCTTTCCGTATCATTCACGGTTCCTTTCCCGCTTGAGATTGTTTACTTCGCCACCTTGCCGGCGACTACAGCTAATGCACTGCGGATACAGGCGTTGCGCCTGTCCTTGTCGAATCAATGCCGTTGGAGGCTGATGATCCGGTACCCAGCGTTTCAACAGTGTGCCAGAACCCGTAGCTCCACAGGAATGGCATCCTTGCTCGGACCCTATACGATCGACTTCGCGCCTTTCCTCGCTCGTGACTCGTCGGCCCGGCGATCCAGCCGAGATCGACTCTCCAGCATATTCGCCGATGGGAACTGCACTCGTTTCACCGGCAGCTCTTGCTCTTGCGCGGCTGAGTTCTTCCTGTACCCGGGCGACGTCGTGTTCTCTGGGCACCCAGTCGCGCGGGGCGACGTACGTCAATTCGCGGTTGTTCGGTTCGAGTTCTCTTAAGGCTTTGAGCGTCGATTGGAAGTTCGCCCGCCGCATCTCCTCGATCGGTGTAACGGAGCGCCCGCCACCTCCCCTGCGCGAGGAGTTGCCGCCTCCTGCGACACGAATGATGTTCGGATCGGCGGCGTATGGGGGCATCGTGCCGCCTTCGGCCGACATGGCGTCCGGCATCGCAGGATGAGCCGATACCTGATGGACGTTGTTGTCGGCTGGCGAGGGCAGGCGCTCTTCATCGAGCGGGATATCCGGTGTCGAGGATCGATCCTCGGCCGGAATGTTTTCGTCCGAACCAGTCCAGGCGTCTTGCGGAACCACGGTGTCGATCGCCCGACGGGCGATATCGTCGAGGTCACCAACGACCGGGACGCGGCCTTCGATCGTCTCGAAGCTTTTTAGCCGGTCGCGCGCGTCGGCGCGGACCTGCACTGCGTCGGGGCCATCGCTGTCGATGCCCTGAGTCTTGAGCGTCCGGTCGATCCCGCGCCGCAGCCAGTCGTAGCGTACGTAGCGGGGGTCGAGCCTGCCGTCGGCGATTGCCTTTTGCGCGCTGGCGAAGCGCGCTCGATCTTCGTGGTCGAGCGACAGGCGATAGCGGTCGAGGTCGAGGGCGGCGAACCTGTCGGGCTCATAGACCATCTGGCGGTCGAGGCGCTCGAAGAGGTCGCCGTTAGTCTTTAGCCGGCCTTCGACCTGCAGTGCTTCCAGCCCGCGCCACTGGTCGGGCGCCAGCCAGTCGCCGATGTCCGGCGGCAGTGTGGCCACGGAGGCTTGCGGGTTCTTCCCGATCCAGTCGAGCGCGGCGACACCTGCCTCCGACTGTTGCTTTTCCCACTGCCGTTCGGCGCGGCGCTGGGCGAAGTTGGCGACCTGGCCGATGCGGGCACACACCTCGTCGTTCGCATCCTCGGGCGTGAGCTCGGCAGCGCGTTCCGCGAAGACCTCGGCGCCGGGCGGTCCCGCCGGCTCGATCGGGATGCCGGCCAGGTCGCGGTCGACGTCGCGATAGAGGGCGGCCTCGCGGGCCCCGACGAAGCGGCGGTCGACTACGGTCTGGCGTTCGGGATCAATGACCGGGCGAGCGTGATCGTAAAGAGCCGCAGCACCATCGAGATCGTTCTGGTCGATCGCGGTTTCGACAGCGCCGACATAGAGATCGGAGAGGCCGGTGCGGACCCGCGCGTCCGTCTCGGCCGGATCCCAACCGTGGCGTTCGCCCTGGTAGCGCAGTTCATCGACCGCGGTCCGGCCGAGCTGGTGCAGGTAGGCCGGGTCCTGCCACGCCGTCGCCGCGTCCTGTTTTAGGCCGGCGATACGATCGGCGACGCTGGCATCGTCCACTTCCACTGTAGCCCGATGCGCCAGTCGGCCCAGCGTGCCGGCCGCCCGGTCGAGCCGGGTGTCGATCAGCGGTTCCAGCATGCTGCGCTGCCGCGGCCCAACGGCCTGGGACAGCGTGCGGTTCTTCAGTTCATCGAGCGCCGGCAGGGCGGCGGCGATGGCCTCGAGCGCCACCTCGCCGGTCCGGGCCGCGACCCCGGTCTCGGGATCATGCAGCAGGCCGCGCACGTGGCCCGCAAACGCATTGTCGAGCTGGCGCGCGAACATCTCGTCGACGCGGATCGTGTACTCGTCGCCGTTGTCCGAGAGGGGCGGCCACGGCTCCGCCGCGGGCTGCTCGACCGGCAGCCCGTCCAGTTTGATCATTCCCATGAAGTTCTCCGCAGGCACGAAAAAGCCCGCCGCGCGCTCCTCGATTGAGGGAGCGCCGGGCGGGCTGGAGGGGCGGACACGCGATCCGCCATAGTAGGCTTTTTCTTAGCCTATTCCTGTTCAATTTGTCAATAGTTCCGAAAATATACTATTCCGCCGCTGGATGCGGTGCGGGGGGATGTCGTGGCGGATAACAGGAAGAGGAAGAGATCAAGTGCAAGTCATTGACGGATCGGTGTGTTTCGGAGTGCAGTCATAAGACAACCGCGATCCTGGGAGGCGGCAAATGAGGTCTGGACTGTTTCTCACGACTTTGATCGGGCTGGCGGGTGCTTCTCACATCTCCGGCGCGGCAGACGCGACGTGGGGTGCCGTTTCCTCATTAGAGAATGGCATGTCGCCGTACTGCGCCGGCGGTCAGTTTCCCGATCCGGAATGGATCGCGCAGGATGACGGGCAGGTCGACATAAAGGGGAACACGCTCACTTATTCGAGTACGAGCCAAGCACCGAACCGTTCATTCGCTCTCGATTTGAAGGCGTTGCAGCCCGACGGTTCTGGAAAAGTTGTCGGCAAAGACGACAAGAACAGAAAGTTCTACCTAACGTTCGATCCGGGCAGCGGAGCCCGCCCATTCCAAATGACCAGTTCCATCAACGCCTGCAGGCGTGTTTTTACGCCCAAGAGTTAGCGCGCCCCGCACCGCATCCGACTGCGCGACCAGCGACGGGCCCCCGCCCCCCTACTCCACCGTCCGCATCGACCACAGTCGAGAGCGCAGGAATATCGCGGCGATCAGCAGCATCATCGCACCGGCCGGCAGCAGCAGGGACACCTGCAGGCCCCAGATCGAGCAGACCGTGCCGGTGACCAGCGCGCCGATCGGGCCGCCGCCGCCCAGGCCCAGCTGGAACAGCGACATCAGCCGGGCGCGGTGGGTGGCCGGGGCCACGATCTGGATGACGGTCCGGCTCTGGGTCATGGTGATGCCGGCGCCCAGGCCCCAGACGAAATTCAGCGCCACGAACACCGGGAACGGCGGCAGGCTGGCCATCGCCACCAGGACCACGGCGCCCACGGCGACGGAGATGCCGATCAGCCGGCCGCGCAGGCTGAAGCGGCGGGCGAGGCCGGCGAAGGCGATGGCTGCCAGGATGGTGGCGGCCCAGAAGGCCAGGTTCACATAAGCAAGTTCCTGCGCGCCGCCGTGGTAGATGTCGCGCACGGCGAGCGGCAGCACGGCCATGAACGGCCCGACATAGAACAGGCCGACGCCGAAGTTGAGCAGCAGCACCGGCCAGATCTGGTCGGATTTTGCCGCCGCCGACACGCCCTCGCCGACGCTCCGCCAAAACCCGGGATGTTTGGCCGGCGGATGCGGCGGCGGATCGGGCAGGCGCGCAACGGCGAGGCAGCCCAGCAGCACCAGCACGGCATGCAGGACGAGCAGCGGCAGCGGCCCGAAGCGGTCGGCGGTCGAGGCGCAGGCGATGCCGAGAAGCTGGCCGCCGAACTGCAGCGCCGTGGCCAGCGCCACCGCGCGCGGCAGGCCGCCCCCGGGGCCGTCCTTGCGCGCCACGACCGGCAGCAGGGCATCGCGCGTCGGCACGGCGAAGGCGCCGATCGAGCCCGCGACGAGGCCGTAGACGATCAGCAGCGGGTAGCTCAGCCCGCCGCCCCACAGCACCAGGGCGAGCGCCAGCGGCGGCATGGCATAGAGCAGGTGATAGCGCAGCAGCAGGCGGCGCGCGTTGCCGCGGTCGGCAACCAGGCCGCCCAACGGCAGGAACAGCAGCGACGGCGCCATGAGGGCGGCCTGGGCCACGCCCACGGCAAAGGCATCCATGTGGAGGACGACCGCGACCAGCCAGGGAAACAGCACCATCTGGATGCCCAGCGGCACGAACCAGCTGGCCAGTCCCAGCAGATAGACCGGGAAGGCGTTCGGTCGGGAAGTTGCGGGGCCGGACACGGGTGGTACTTGCTCCGGGGCAGGAGGGACTATATGTTGTAGAGGCTTAGTGACGCTTCCTCACACATTAGTCAAAGACACCCAAGCCGTGTCGACATTCAACCGCGCCACCCTGGTCAAGGTCCTGGAAATCCTCGACAGCGCCGACGCCAGCGAGGCGCTGGCGGCCGCCAAGCTCGCCTCGGCGATGGTGCGCGAGGCCGGCCTCACCTGGAACGAGGCGCTGGCGCCGGAGATCGAGCGGCCGTCGTCCCGGGCGATCGGCACCGGCCCCTTCGGCTATCGCCGCGACCGCGAACTCTCGCCGCACGAACAATTCTTCATGGTGCTGCTGAGCCCGCGCACGCCCGGCGAGATCAAGCGCCGGCTGCGCAGCCTCGAAGCCCGCGTGCTGGACGGCGAGATCACGCCGCAGGAAGCCCAGGACCTGAAATCCATGTACCAGAGCTTCGTCGTCGGCTGACTCCACCGGCTGACTCCACCGGCCGATGCCGCCGCTACGGCGAACGCGTACTGTCGGCCTCTCGCGTGCGATGGAGGAATTCGCGGCCGACCTTGACCCGCTTCTGGCCGTCGTATTCGACGATGTCGGCGGTGGCGTAGGTCTCGGTCCAGTTCGACGGCAGGAACGAGCCCGAGCCCACGACGTCGATCGGCGCTTCGGCCTCGGCCATGATCCGGCACTTGGCCGGACCGAAACCCGAAGAGGCCACGATCTTCACTTTGTCGAATCCCTCGCGATCCAGCTCGGCGCGCAAATGGAAGATCGCCGCCGCCGACACGCCGGTGCCGACGAGGAAGCGCAGTTCCTCCTCGCTGCGGTAGCCGCGGATCGATTCGGGCGAGAACCGTTCCAGCACGGCGTAGGATGACGCGGGATCAAGCCCCTCGATGTAGCGGCCGCCGGTGGTGTCGAGCCTGAGCGACAGCATGCCCTTGGCGGCGAGGTCGGGAAAGCGCCGGCAGACCTCCAGCGAATCGGAGATCTCGCGGGCGAAGTAGTCGACCAGCACGGTCATCGGCTCGCCGGGAAAGGTCTCGTGGAACATCTCGGCGGCGCGCAGCGTCGTGCCGGCATAACCGATCAGGGCGTGCGGCATGGTGCCGAGGCCCTGATCGCGCCCGAAGAAATGCGCGGTCGCGTGCGTGGCGTTGCCGATGAAGCCCACCGCGCCGACCTTCCGCTTGGCGCGCGCCGAGCCGACCGAGGCGGCATAGGCCATCATCTCGGCCATTTCCTGGCCGGCGCAGTGGCGCGCATCCATGGCAAGGAATGCCGCCTTCGGCATGTCGGCGCACATCGTCCAGGCGTTGTAGGCGGCAACGCAGGCCGGCCCAAGTTTCTGCAGGAAGATCGTCTCGAGATCGACGAGATGGAAGAACGAGCCGGTGATGTGCATCATCGGCTCGCCGGCGCCGACCCACTTGCCTTCGTTGTAGCGCAGGTCGAGTTCGACCTTGGTATTGCGTGCACGCCCGGTCTCTTCCAGCCACTCGAGCGCCAAGCGGGGCGCGAACACCACCGGCCGGCGCATGAAGATGGCGTAGGTAACCTGGCAGTCGCCGAACTTGCCGATCACCTGCTTCGAACGATTGAAGTAGTGATCGGTGTAGCGTTCGATCTCGCCGTTGTTCGGATGCCTCATCGGCCCTCCCCGGGCTTGCGCGCCTTCGGCCTCTAGAGTGTATCTCTTTACGACAGGTTCACCTCATCCTGAGGAGCACCGCCGAGCGGTGCGTCTCGAAGGATGGGCAAAGGGCGAGGTGCGCGTTCCCACCCTTCGAGACGCGGTCCTGCGGACCACTCCTCAGGGTGAGGTTCGTGTGAGATCCCATGCTCGCGGGGCGTGATCTTGCACACGGCTCAGATCACCGGACGCGCCCGCGTGACCGACAGACGTTCGGCCTTGAGTTGCTCGGCGAGAAGAAACGCCAGCTCGAGCACCTGGCTGGCGTTGAGGCGCGGATCGCATTGCGTCTCGTAGCGCTCGTTCAGATTGTCGACGGTGATCTCGGTCGAACCGCCGATGCACTCCGTCACTTCCTGGCCGGTCATTTCGAAATGCACGCCGCCGGGGTGCGTTCCCTCGGCGCGATGCACGGCGAAGAACTCCTTCACCTCGCGCAGGATGGAATCGAAGTGGCGGGTCTTGCGACCGTTGTTCGCGGTCACGGTGTTGCCGTGCATGGGATCGCACGACCAGACCACCGACTTGCCAGCACGCTTCACGGCGCGGACCAGAGGCGGCAGCTTCTCGGCCACCTTCTCGGCGCCCATGCGCACGATCAGCACGATGCGGCCGGGCTCGTTGGACGGGTTGAGCGTATCGATCAGCTTCAGCGTGTCCTCGACCGAGAGCGAGGGACCGCACTTGAAGCCGATCGGGTTGCGCACGCCGCGCAGGAACTCGACATGGGCACCGTCGGGCTGGCGGGTGCGGTCGCCGATCCACAGCATGTGGGCCGAGCAGTCGTACCAGTCACCCGAGGTCGAATCGACGCGGGTCAGCGCCTCTTCGTAAGGCAGCAGCAGCGCCTCGTGGCTGGTGAAGAAATCGGTCTCGGCGATCTGAGGCGTGGTCGCCGAATTGAGGCCGCAGGCGGCCATGAAGTTCAGCGTCTCGTCGAGCCGCGCTGCGAGGTCTTCGTACTTCGCCGCCGCCGGAGAATTGCGCACGAAGTCGAGGTTCCAGCGGTTGACCTCGTGCAGGTCGGCATAGCCGCCCTGGGCGAAGGCCCGCAGCAGGTTCAGCGTCGCCGCCGACTGGTTGTAGGCCTGCACCATGCGCTCGGGATTCGGCTGGCGGGCGGCGGCGGTGAATTCGAAGCCGTTGACGTTGTCGCCGCGGTAGGACGGCAGCTCGACGTCGCCCACCTTCTCGACGTTGGACGAGCGCGGCTTGGCGAACTGGCCGGCCATGCGGCCGAGCTTCACCACCGGCACACCGGCGCCATAGGTCAGCACCACCGCCATCTGCAGCAGCACGCGGAACGTGTCGCGGATATTGTTGGCACTGAAGTCGACGAAGCTCTCGGCGCAATCGCCGCCCTGCAGCAGGAAGGCTTCGCCCGCCGCCACCTTGGCCAGAGCACCCTTGAGCTTGCGCGCCTCGCCGGCGAAAACCAGCGGCGGATAGCGGCGCAACCGCGCCTCGGCATCGGCAAGCCCGGCGGCATCGCTATAGACCGGCATCTGCTGCGCCGGCCGGCCGCGCCAACTCGTCAGCGACCAATCGGCGGCGCTGGAACTGCGGGACTGCGCCTTCGCGGCCGCCCTTGATGGGCCCTGAATCGCGGTCATCAACTCCTCCTGGTCCCGTTGGCCGAACCTCCGGCTGTCGGGGTTGGTGAAACTATACGTGCTGTGGATAAAAGGCCAGCCAGACGGTACCGGCCTGTCACTCCGCTGCGGCGCGTTCCGGCGCCGGATCGGCCCGCGCCGTGCGCATGGTGACGAACTCCTCGCCCGCCGTGGGATGAATGCCGACCGTGGCATCGAACTGCGCCTTGGTGGCTCCCGCCTTCACGGCGACAGCAAGGCCCTGGATCAGTTCGGCGGCGTCGTCGCCCACCATGTGGATGCCGACCACCCTGTCGGTCGCGGCTTCGACGATCATCTTCATGAAGGTCCGCTGGTGGCGGCCCGAAACGGTGTACTTCATCGGCCTGAACGCTGCAGTGTAGACGCGCAGCGTGCCCAGCCGCAGTTTCGCCTCCTCCTCGGTCAGGCCGACATTGGCCATCTCGGGCTGGCAGAACACCGCCGACGGGACGTCGCGATGGTCGGGCTTGCGCGGCTTGTTGCCGAATTCGGTGTCGGCGAAGCAATGGCCTTCCATGATCGCGACCGGGGTGAGGTTGATGCGGTCGGTGACGTCGCCCACCGCCCAGATATTGTCGGCCGTGGTCTTCGACCATTCGTCGACGGCGATGGCGCCGGCCTTGTTGAGTTGCACGCCCGCCTTTTCCAGCCCGATGCCTGCCGTATTGGCGGCGCGGCCGGTGGCGTACATTACGAGGTCGGTCTCGAACATGCCGCCCCCCGGCGTGTGGATCTCATAGGGGCCGCTGTCATTCTTGCCAGCACCCTTGGCGACGATACGCGCGATCTCCATCTCGGTACGGAGGCGGATACCGCTCTCAGCCAGCGCCTCATGGACGAAGGTGCGGCATTCCTCGTCGAAACCGCGCAGCACGCGGTCGCGCCGCAGCACGAGGTCGACCTTGCTGCCGAGCCCCCTGAAGATGCCGGCGAATTCAACGGCGATATAGCCCGCGCCCACGATGGTGATGCGCTTGGGCAGATCGGCCAGGTGAAACGCCTCGTTGGACGTGATGGCGAGTTCGTGCCCGGGGATCGGCGGAATCACCGGACGGCCACCGGTGGCGACCAGGATCTTCTCGGCGGTGATCGTCTGCTCGCCGACCTGGATGGTGTGGCGATCCATCAGTCGGCCGCGGCCCATGTGCAACTTCACGCCCGCCCCGTCGAGCAGGCGCAGATAGACCGCGTTCAGGCGATCGACCTCCTTGTTCACATTGTCGCGCAAGGTCGTCCAGGAATGGGTCGGCGCCGGAACGGTCCAGCCGAAGCCGGCCGCATCCTCGAAGTCGTGTGCGAACTTCGAGCCGTACACCAGGAGCTTCTTGGGCACGCAGCCGCGGATCACGCAGGTACCGCCGACGCGGAAATCCTCGCAGATGCCGACGCGCGCGCCGTGACCGGCGGCAATCCGCGAGGCGCGTACGCCGCCGGAACCGGCGCCAATGACGTAGAGATCGTAATCGTATGCCATGGGGATACCCTGAGAACAAAACCGCAACACGGCCACAATTCGGTCGCCGCAGAGACTATATCGGCGCTTAGACGGCCGGGTAAGGGAAATGGAGGCGATTGTATACTTGACGTAGTAAGCCCATAATCTGGGCCTGCCATGTCAGGACACGAGGGACCCCCTCGCTATACATCGCTGAAATTTCCTGAGGGGGTCCCGTAAGGACGGCCCGTTATGGGCACCAAAGACGAGATCGAGATTACCGCCGAGATGGTTTGCGCGGGCGTTGGGGTTTGTCCTGCTTTGGCTTCTCCTCTTTCGCCCGCCGCAGAAGCAGTGTCGGAGATTTATCGAGCGATGGAAGAGGCGCGTCTAGCCAGCCTTGCTTCTGGGTCCCGAAGTCGGTCAACAGGTCGTAGAGGTGCCAAAGTCGCTGCTGTAGATCCCGGAGCGTCTTGATCTCAAAGAGATAGGCGTCGTCACCCCGAAAGGCTGTAACGGACCCTACGTCCTTTCGCTCGGTGTCATGTTGCGATTGCGTTATGTCGTCGTGCATCAGTCGGTTCCGGTCGTCGCCCGCGAAGCGGAGATGCTGGGCTATGAGGGCGATGCGCGGTTTGTGCGCGGGGTGTTTCTGAATGGCGAGTGCCCGGAACAGTTCTACACGAGATGCGAAGCTGTTGATTGACTGAGTGACGACACGACCGCGCTCCGCCTTTAGCCCCAAGAGCGCCCAAAGAATGCGATTCAATAGATTGTCGAGGTGCCCGAAATAGACTGCTACTGCCCCAATGTCCGGCAACAGGTTTGCTGGTACAATGGTTCCAGGTAACAAGCCGTCTTCATCTTCAAGGTCGCCAACCAATGCCCAAGCCCCCCAAGCTCAACCCGGCCTTTGAAGCGGCCGTTAAGAGAATGCTTGCGACTCCGCCTCAACCGAAGAAGGCGGTCAAGAAATCGGTGAAAAAGAAGCCGGCTCGCTAAAGCCGGCTTCCCTATTCATTACGCGTTGGCGTTCCAAGCATTGAGGAGAGACTCATCGCTTACAAGGAGTTTAGTCCATGCAGCAGAAGTCGCTTGAGCTACAAAAAGCAAATCCTCATTCCCGAGGATCGTCTGTAGGTGGTTGCGAAGTTGGGCCGCAGTTCCCGAGTACGCGATATACCAAACCGTCTCCAGAATCCGTCCTCGAACCGAGGAAACCTTCGCAATATGATCGTCCATCTCTTTGTGAGACGGCTTAGGTCCGTTTAGATCGTAAGACACAACAAAGTTTGCCACTTGCTCAATCCTTCTTTGATTAGTGAAGGAGAGCCGGCGAACAACTAGCTTGATAGAAGAGTCAAAATAACTTAAGACTGTTCTCGTTAGACAAACTTGCTGCCGCCGGCTTTCCAACCATTGCGGTAGCGACCATCGAGTCGGGCCACCTGTTGCAAGCGGGTGGCCTTCTCATTTCTGATCGCGGCTACATCTTCGCAGAAATGGCGCTCGGAGTCCCATCCCTAGAGGATGTCCACAGGCACAGAACGAAAACATTCGCCCGCGTGTGACAGAATCGTCACACCTATTTTAAGTTGTGCCATCGTCGTCCAAGAGCGACGCGAAAAGCCTTCGCAGCTTGGCATTACCCCAGCGTAGAGGCTTCGGCCCGCTCGTTAATCCGCCGATAGGTCAAACGCTTGCCGACGATGCCCTTGATGGCCTTCTCGGCGCGTTCCTTGTCGCTCACGCCCAGCTTGGCGCGGTTACTGTAGCGGAAATCGAACTCTGCCAGATAGCGCTGCAGGTGACGCTCTGAGCAGTGCTGATAGACGCCTTTCATGCCGCGCTTGAAGATCGAGTAGTAGCCTTCGACCGTGTTGGTGTGGACTTCGCCGCGACCGTACTCGCCCAGCTTGTGAGCGACGCGGCCGTGGCTGGCGAACTCCTTACCGACGGCCCAATACAGGCGGGCCTCGTCCGTCATCAACTTGGCCTCTTTCGAGACATTGGCGCGGACAATCGGCACCACGTCTGCGGCGGTAGCCTTGTCCACCTTGAACGAACGGGCGCGGCCGTTGCGCTCTACCAGCGTCACCACGGCCATCTTGTGGCCAGTGCCCTGTCCCTTGGTGTGGGCAGTCTTGGTGCCGATGTAGGTCTCGTCGGCTTCCACAGTGCCGCCATTGCCGCCCATGGGCGCGGTGCCCTTGTCGTCCAAGGTCTCGCGGATGCGGTGGGCCATGAACCAAGCCGACTTGTAGGTGATCCCGAGCATGCGGTGCAGTTGATGGGCTGAAATGCCCTTCTTGCTGGCCGTCATCAGGTGGGTCGCTAACAGCCACTTGTGCAGGGGGATATGGCTGCGCTCGTAGACCGTCCCAATCGTCACTGAGAATGGCTTGCGGCAGGCATTGCAGTTGAACAGGCCGGGCCGATGGCTCTTGCCCTGCATCTTCGTGATGCCCTCCAGCGAGCCGCAATGGGCGCAGGAAACCTCGTCGGGCCAGCGCTTCGACTCCAGGTACTCACGGGCGGCGGTTTCGTCGTTGAAGATGGGGTTGGTCAGATCGGCGGTGTTCATGCCGCTGATTATAGGGATGGGGTGTACTATGTCAAGTATACAATCGCCGAAATGGAAGGTGTATTTCCATATCCTGATACAACTTTTAGGACACTTCCCAATGCCGAATTTCACCGCCCTGGCCACGACCGCCCTGCTTCTCCTCGCCGCCCCCGCCCTTGCCGCGCCTGACCCCGCCGCGCCGGGCGACGGCCCGGCCCCAGCCGCCAGGCCCGCCCGCCCGCCGAGCGGCATCATGCGCTACGACACCAACAAGGACGGCGTCGTCGACCGCGGCGAATGGACCGCAGCCCAGGAAGCACGCTTCAAGCGGCTCGACGCCAACGGCGACGGCAAGCTCACACAGGACGAGTTGTTTGCCCGTACGCCCGCCGCCGGCAGCAGCGTGCTGCCGACCGACCGCCAAGTGCTGCGCCAGTCGGCCTATTTCCAGCGGCTCGATGCCGACAAGGATGGCAGCGTCACCCTGGCGGAGTTCATGCTCCAGGCCGAGCGCAACTTCGCACGTTGCGACCTCGACAAGGACGGCCGCATCGACAGCGCGGAATGCCGCCAGGCCCTGCGGCGCAAGCCCGCCGACCGTGCCCGCCAGGAGCGCTGACCACCGGTTTTGCCAAAGAAAAAGGCCGCCGGAACCCGGCGGCCTTTCCTCTCGGTCATATTCGAAGCGATCAGGAGCCTTCGGCGGACATGATGTCGCCGAACAGGCTCCAGGTCTCGCCCTTGAAGCGGGCCAGCTGGACCGACTGCACCGGATAGAAATCCGTCGCACTGGTGCTGACCAGAATGCCCGGCAGCAGCAGCGGCACGCGGAGCTTCTTGATGCTGGCGGCCTGCTTCATCAGGTTCTCGTGCGTCAGCACATCGCCGCACGCCTTCAGCGTGTGTTCGATCAGGAACGACACCGAGTAGGCGTAGATGTAGTTGCCGTCGGCCTGATTGGCGCCCGGCATGTTCTTGTCCATCCAGGCCCGCCAGGTCTTCATCTCGGGATCGTTGTCCCACTGCTTGTCGGTGGGATCCTTGAGCCACAGCGCAGTGATGATGCCCTGGCTGTTCTCGAAGCCGGCTGGCTTCAGCGTCGAGGCCACCGACGACGAGACGTTGTTCAGATATTGCGCGGGCTTCCAGCCGATGTCCGCGGCCTTGCGAATGGCCTGGGCAGCGAACTTGGGAATCGAGATGTTGAAGAAGACGTTGGCACCCGAATCCTTGAGCTGGATGACCTGGGAGTCGACCGTCGGATCGGTTGTCTCGTAGGTCACGTGCTTGACCACCCTGCCGATTTCCTTGCCGAGGCCTTCCTTGAAGCCTTCCCAATAGTCCTTGCCGTAGTCGTCGTTCTGCATCAGCACGCCGATCTTGGCGTCCTTGATGTTGGCCAGAATGTGCTTGGCGTAGATGACGGCTTCGGTGTGGTAGTCGGGCTGGTAGCCCATGGTCCATGGGAACTTCTTCGGCTGGCCCCACTTCGAGGCACCGGTCGCCACGAAGAGCTGCGGCACCTTTTTCTGGTTCATGTACTTGTGGATCGCCGTATTGGTCGGCGTGCCCAGCGTGTTGAACAGGCCCAGCACCTTGTCCTGCTCGACCAGTTCGCGAACCACCTCGACGGTCTTGGAGGGGTTGTAGCCGTCGTCCTTGGTGATGAAGTTGATCATGCGGCCGTTGATGCCGCCGCGCTCGTTGACCGCCTTCCAGTAGGCGGTTTCGGCCTTGCCGATCACGCCATACGACGACGCCGGTCCGCTATAGGGATTGGTGTGACCGATCTTGATTTCCTTGTCGGTCGCTCCGTTGTCGTACTTCTTCTGGGCAAACGCCGTGCCCGAAGCCGCCAAGACGGCGGCGGTCGAAACGCCACCCAAGAAACTGCGCCTGTTGGTCTTCAATGTTTCCTCCTCTGGTTATCGCCCTGTGACATCAGCGTCGCGCGAAACCTGGTCCCTGAAAAGGGAAAAAGTCACGCCGTCGCAGACATAAAACCCATGTTGCACCGCAAGAAATCAACGCATCGATACACGGCGGAGGTCGTTCACCCCCCCCCGCCGTTCAGCCGTGGCTGCGCAACTTGCGCACCGCCAGATACACGCCGCCGACGATGCCCATCGGCATCAGGTACATCAGCGCGACCAGCAGGACGCCGAACACCGTATAGGCCGACAGGTCGAAGGGCAGTCCGAGGTCGTCCTTCACGAACAAGGCGAGCGACTGGGCCGAATTGTCGACGAGAACATAGAAGATACCACCGACCACCGAACCCGCCAGCGAGCCGACGCCACCGACGACCAGCCCGATCAGGAACTTGATCGACAAAAAGATGGTGAAGCTGTCGGGCGCCACGAAGGAGATGGCGGACGCCGACAAGGCGCCGGCGATGCCGGTATAGGCGGCGCTGATGCCGAAGGTGACCGTCTTGTAGAGCGCCAGGTCGATTCCCATCGTGCTCGCCGCCATGGGCTGGTCGCGGATCGCCATCATCGCGCGGCCGCTGCGACTGTTCAGCATGTTGGCCGCGGCCCAGTACAGGATCACCATGACGACCAGGCAGAAGTAGTAGAGCCATTGGTCTTCGGAAAGCGGCAGGCCGAACGGCGCCTCGGGCTTCAGCAGCACGATACCCTGCACGCCGCCGGTGAGATCCTCGAGCCATTTGTATTTCAGGATCTGCGGCACTGCGAGTGCCAGCGCAAATGTGGCCAGCGCCAGATAGTGGCCTTCCAGTTTCAGCGCAGGCAGGCCGAACAGATAGCCGACGATGAAGCACACCACAGCCGCGGCCGGTACCGTCGCCCAATAGGGCACTTCGACCTGATCCATCAGGATCGCTGCCGTGTAGGCACCGACCGCGTAGAAGGCGCCATGCCCCAGGGATATCTGGCCATTGAAGCCGGTCAGCAGGTTGAGGCCTAGCACGGCGATCGCCGCGATGATCATGGTGCTGACAAGGAAAAGGCGGTAGTTCGACACGACGTCGGGCAGGACCGGCTGCAGCAGCGGAATCGCAACCGCCAGCACCAGCAGGACAGCCAGCCACTTCTTCGGGAATGCCGGCATCTCAGACCCTCTTCACGACGACGCGGCCGAACAGGCCGGCCGGCTTCACGGTCAGCACGACGATGACGATGATCAGGGCCACAGTGAGCTTCTCGCCGTTGCCGATGATGTAGACGCCGGTCGCTTTTTCGATCTGGTTGCCGGCATAGGCCACCATGTTTTCGAGCACGCCGACGATGAAGCCGCCGGCGACCGCGCCGCCGGGGTTGGAAATGCCGCCGACCAGGGCGCTGGCGAAGGCATAGAGCAGGATGCCGCCCATCATATTGGGATCGAGATAGACGATGTGGGCGACCATGATTCCGGCCACGGCGCCGACCGACGCCGCAAGCCCCCAGCCCAGGGCCAGCATCCAGTCGACGCGCACGCCGACCAGGCGGGCCATCTGCGGGTTCTGCGCCGCCGCACGCATGGCCAGTCCCAGCGGCGTGAAGCGAAAGAACACGAACAACAACCCCAGCACGACCAGTGTCACCGTGACGACTCCGAGCTGGTGCGCCCCGATGACGCCTGCGATGCCGAAGTCGCTCTTGGGGAAAGGCGAGGGGAAAGACTTGATCAGGTAGCTCCAGATCGCGCCCGCCACCGAATTGAAGATCGCCAGCAGGCCGATGAAGACCACGATGATCGACAGCACCGGCGCATTGTGCAGCGGCCTCAGGATCACGCGCTCGATGGTGACGCCCATCACGAAGGAGAAGGCCACGGCGGCAATGAAGGCAACCCAGTAGTCGGCCCCCCAGCTCATGAGCTGCCAGCTGATGTAGGTGCTGAACATCGCCATCTCGCCCTGGGCAAAATTGATATGGTCGGTCGACACGTAGATCATGACCAGCGCCAACGCCAAGGCGGCATAGATGGCGCCGTTGGCGAGGCCGGACGCGAGTTGCTGGAGGAACTGTTCCATTTCCCTGCCCTAGTAGCCGAGGTAGGACTTGCGGATGTTCTCGTCGCTCTTCACGACCGACGAGGGGCCCGACATGACGATCTTGCCGGTCTCCAGCACGTAGGCATGGCTGGCAAGGTCGAGTGCGAGGGCGGCGTTCTGCTCGACCAGGAGCATGCTCACCTTCTCCTCGATGTTGATGCGGCGCATGATGCGAAAGATCTCCTGGACGATCAGCGGCGCCAGGCCGAACGACGGTTCGTCGAGCAGCATCAGCCGCGGCTTCAGCATCAGGGCCCGGGCAATCGCCAGCATCTGCTGCTCGCCGCCCGACAGCGTGCCGGCCTGCTGCTGCAGCCGTTCCTTCAGTATCGGGAAATAGCCCAGGATGCGCTCGAGATCGGCTCGGACCGCCGGCTTGTCCTTGCGGGTATAGGCCGCGACCCGCAGGTTCTCGTCGACTGTGAGGCTGGTGAAGGTGCCGCGGCCCTCGGGGACGTGGGCGATGCTGAGGCGAACGATCTCCTCCGTCGCCATGCCGCCGATTTCCTTGCCGTCGAAACGGACGGTGCCTTCGGTGCGTATCATGTTGCAGATGGCACGCAGCGTCGTCGTCTTGCCGGCACCGTTGGCGCCCAGCAGGGTCGTGATGCCTCCGAGCGGAATATCGAAACCGATGTCATAGAGCGATTGCGTCTGGCCGTAGAATGCCTTCAGCTCCTTCACTTCCAGCAGCGCGGCCATCACGACGTCCCCAGGTAGGCGCGGATCACTTCCGGATCGCGCTGAACTTCCGCCGGCGTGCCATCGGCGATCTTCTTGCCGAAGTCGATGGCGACAACCTTGTCGGAAACCGACATGACCAGACTCATGTGATGCTCGACCAGCAGAACCGTGACGTTCTGGGTGTCGCGCACGCGCTTGATCTGGGCCTCCAAGGTTATGATTTCCTCGTGATTCAAGCCGGCGGCGGGCTCGTCGAGCAGAAGCAGCTTGGGACTGGAGGCCAATGCCCGCGCCAGTTCGACGCGCTTGCGGATCGGGAACGGCAGGCCGGCGGCGATCGCCGAGGTGAATGGCACGAGGTCCATGAACTCGACCAGTTCGAGCGCGCGCCGGGTGATGCGTTCTTCTTCGGCATCGACCTTGGGCAGATGCAGAGCATTCTCGAAGAAGCTCGTCGAGCTGCGGCTGTGGCACCCGACCTTGATGTTGTCGAGCACGGTCATCTTGTCGAACAGCGCGACGTTCTGGAATGTCCGCCCGATGCCGATATGCGGGATATCGTGGCGTGGCCGCTGCAGGATCGACTTGCCTTCGAACAGCACGTCGCCGCTGTTCGGCGTGTAGAGCCGGCTGAGGCAATTGAAGAGGGTCGTTTTTCCCGCCCCGTTGGGACCGATCAGGCCGGCCACCTGGCCGGCAACGACGTCGAAGCTGACACCGTCAAGCGCCACGATACCGCCGAAGCGAACCGAGACATCACGCACGCTGAGCAGCGGCGTTCCGCTGGATGAAGACTGTTCTGCCATGATCACGCTAGATTTCGCCGGTCGCCGCGACTGCAGCGGCGATTTCGCGAAATTACCCTTTCCTCCCAATCACTTGCGGCTCTTCTGCGGAACCTGCATTCGCCGCACGATGGCTTATCTGACGCTAAGACGCAACCCAAATGGCCGTGCGCCATTCTTTCGGCGCCTTTATCCCTCAACACTGAACCGCTGTGTGGACGTTGACAGGACGCTCAGGGCAACCGATACGAATCATCCCTCACAACGCGGGTCTACCGCTCATGAATCGCCTTTTCGTTCCGCACCTCCTTCTCGTCCTCGCCGCCGCGACCGCTATACCCGCGTTTGCCCAGGCCCCACCTCAGAACCCACCCCAGACTCCGCCGACCCAGGGCTGGCCGGCGAACCGTCCGCCACAGGCCGCGCCGCCGGCAAAGCCACCGCAGGCGGCTCCAGCCACGCCCCCGGGCGCGCCAGCCGCCGCACAGGAGGCGGCGACCAACACGCCGCCGCCGATTCCCCTGCCGTCGTGGTTCGTAGAGATCGACGTCAACAAGAAGGGCGAAGTGACGCGTGAGGAGTTCCTGAAGTACCGCATGAAGTCGTTCGACCAGCTCGACGTCAACAAGGATGGCAAGCTCACGATCGACGAGTTCCTCAAGGTCGTCGAACCGCCGCTCTCGCCCGACGTGCCCAACAAGCCACCCGTGGAGGAACTTCGCGCCCGCGCCCGCGTCGAGTTCCAGAATCTCGATACCAACCGGGATGGCTTCGTCGACCGCCGCGAGGCCGAAGCGCTGGTCCACGCGGAATTCAACCAGTACGATACCGATCGCGACAACAAGATCACCGAACCCGAGGTGAGATTGATCGTGCAACGGTCGTTGCAGCGCGAGGCGAGCGAACGTCAGCAGATCGAGGCGCGCCGCCGCCAGGGCATGGTGGCGCTCAACGAATTCATCGACATGCAGCTGCGCAATGCCGATCAGCTCGACAAGAACGGCGACGGCAAGGTCAGCCTGCAGGAGTATTTTGCACTTGCCGGTCCGGCCGACGGGCCCGAGGCCAAGAACCTGCTGCCGTACGATCTGCGCAAGAAGATCGCCCAGCGCAAGTTCCTGGAGATCGACCTCAACAAGGACGGCCAGCTCGATCGCGTCGAGTTGACCGGCTACGCGGTCAAGCAGTTTCTTGAAATGGACCTCAACAAGGACCGCTTCCTCAGCGAAGCGGAGTTCAAGCAGGCCCAGGAGGCCGAGAGCAAAAAGGTGCGGGCGCTGATCCAGACGCTGCAGCCCGCGGCGCCACCGCCGCGGCCGGCACCGGCCCAACCGCGCGGCGGCCAGCCGGCACCGCAGCCGGCGCCCGGCCTGCCGCAAGGCCTGCCTCAGGGTACGCGCTAGAAATCCGTGCCGAAGCAGCGACCCTCGGCGTGACGGTCGCTATTCGACCGTGACGCTCTTGGCGAGATTGCGCGGCTGGTCGATGTCGGTGCCTTTCGCCAGCGCGGTGTAATAGGCAAGCAGCTGCACCGCGACGGTATAGAGGATCGGTGCCACGATCGGATCGACGTCGGGCATCATGATCGACGTCTCGGCCTTGGCGCCCAGCCGCGCCACGCCTGCCTTGTCGCTCAGCAGCACCAGCCTGCCGCCCCGCGCCCTCACCTGCTCGAAATTAGAGGCGATCTTGTCGAAGATCGGATCGGTCGGCGCCACCACCACGACCGGAACCTCGTCGTCGATCAACGCGATCGGACCGTGCTTCATCTCGCCGCCAGCGTAACCCTCGGCATGGATGTAGGACAGCTCCTTCAGCTTGAGCGCACCTTCGAGCGCCACCGGGAAGGACGAACCGCGGCCGAGATAGAGCACGTCGCGCGCCGCCGCGAGCGTGTTCTCGGCGATGCGTCGGTAGTCCTCTTCCATGTTCAGCGTTTCGTTGACGCGCGCCGGCAACTCGATCATCGCAAGCACCAGCCGCTCCTCTTCGTCGCGCGACAGCGTCCCGCGCGCCCGGCCGGCGGCGATCGCGGCGGCCAGCAGGACGACCAACTGGGTGGTGAAGGCCTTGGTCGAGGCGACGCCGATTTCCGGCCCCGCCAGGGTCGGCAGCACGACATCCGATAGCCGCGCAATGGCGCTTTCCGGCACATTTACGACCGACAGCAGCGTCTGCTTCTGCGACTGCGCATAACGCAGCGCCTCGAGTGTGTCGACGGTCTCGCCCGACTGGGAGACGGCGATGCAGACGCCGCCGTCCGGCAGCGGCGGCTCGCGGTAGCGCATTTCAGAGGCTACATCGACCTCGACCGCCAGGCGCGCCAGCTTCTCGAACCAGTACTTCGCGATCATGCCGGCATAACACGCCGTACCGCAGCCCGTGATGGTGACCCGGCTGACCTTGTTCCAGTCGAACGGCAAGGCCGGCAGGCTGACCGAGCGCGTCGCTGGATCCAGATAGCTCTGCAAGGTGTCGCCGATCACCGTCGGCTGCTCGTGAATCTCCTTCAGCATGAAGTGCTGATGGTTGCCCTTGCCGATCAGCGCGCTGCTGAGACCGCTTTTCTTGATCGGCCGCTTCACCTTCTGCGTGCCCTGGTAGACCGTGGCACCGTCGGCCTTCAGCACGGCCCAGTCGTCATCCTCGAGATAACTCACCCGGCTGGTGAAGGGTGCCAGCGCCAGGGCGTCGGTGCCGATGTACATCTCGCCGTCACCGTAGCCCACCGCCAGCGAGCTGCCGCGGCGGGCACCCATCAGGATGTCGTGTCGGCCGCTGAACAGCGCGACCAGCGCGAACGCACCACGCAGGCGCGCCATCGCCTTGCCCATCGCCTCTTCCGGCGACATCTGGCTCTCCAGATAGGACGTCAGAAGCTGCGCCACGACCTCGGTATCGGTGTCGCTGTCGAACCTGCGGCCCTCGGCGACAAGTCCATCCTTGAGTTCCTGGAAATTCTCGATGATGCCATTGTGCACGATCGCCACCCGGTCGGTGGCGATGGGATGCGCATTGCGTTCGCTTGGCTTGCCGTGCGTGGCCCAGCGCGTGTGGCCGATGCCGATCGTGCCGGGCAGCGGCTCGGCCTTCAGTCTCGCCTCGAGGTTGACCAGCTTGCCTTCGGCGCGCCGGCGGTCGATGTGGCCGTTCACCAGAGTCGCGACGCCGGCTGAGTCGTAGCCGCGATATTCCAGCCGCTTCAGCGCATCGAGCAGCAGGGGGGTGACCGGCGCCTTGCCGATGATTCCAATGATGCCGCACATGGGGAGGGATCCAGGAGGGGGGTTGGCTATTTCTTCTTGGCCCGCTTGGTCCCAGCCTTCTTGGCGGCCGCACGGGCCCTCAGTTTCGCACGAAGCGCCGCCGCCCGCCCCTGCTTTGTCACCTGGCGGGCCCGGCCGAAGGCCACGGCGCCCCGGGGAACGTCCTCGGTGATGACGCTACCTGCCGTCACATTCGCGCCGCGCCCGATCCGCACCGGCGCCACCAGCGCGCTGTTGGAGCCGACGAATACATCGTCCTCGATGATGGTGCGATGCTTGCCGTAACCGTCGTAGTTCACCGCGATGGTGCCGGCACCGACGTTGCTCCTGGCACCGATGTCGGAGTCGCCGAGGTAGGCCAGGTGGTTGGCCTTGGCGCCGGGCCCCATGCGGGTGGCCTTGAGTTCGACGAAATTGCCGATATGGACATTCTCGCCCACCTCCGAGCCCGGCCGGATGCGGGCGAAAGGACCGACGATGGCGCCGCGACCGATGCGAGCACCTGCGATGTCGCAAAAGGCCTTGATCTCGGCTCCCCTGGCCACGCGGACACCCAGGCCGAACCGCACGTTGGGTCCGATCGTGACATCGGCGGCAAACCGGGTGTCGGCAGCCAGCCACACCGTCTCGGGGTCCGTCATGGTGACCCCGGCCGTCAGCGCGGCGGCGCGCAGGCGCTGCTGCAAGGCGCGCTCCGCCGCCGCCAACTCGGCCCTCGAGTTGATGCCCTGGAACTCCCCCTCCTCGCCCTCGACAGCAACGGTCGTGTGGCCTGCGGCGCGCGCGATGGCGACGGCATCGGTCAGGTAAAATTCGCGCTTGGCGTTGCGATTGCCGATCGCGCCCAGCAACCTGGCAACCAGCCGGCCGTCCAGACACATGACCCCGGAATTGCAGAAGTCGATCGTCTTCTCCGCCGTGTTGGCGTCCTTGCTTTCGACGATCTTCTCCAGCACGCCGGCACGCACGATCAACCGGCCGTAAGGCGAGGGATCCCGCGCCACGAAGCCCAGCACACCAACCGCCGCATCCTTGCGCCGGCAGGCGGCCACCAGGCGGCGCATGCTGGCGGCCGTCACCAGCGGGGCGTCGCCGAACACGATCAGCACCGGCCCGCGATGCCCTTGGAGCGCGCCCAGTGCGGCCTTGGCCGCATCGCCGGTGCCCAATGGTCGCCTCTGGATCGCGGTCGGATGCGGTGCGAAAGCTTCAGCGACCAGCGCGGCACCCGGCGAGATCACGCCGACGGTCCGGGCCGGTTTCAGCTGGCCGACATTTTCGAGCACATGTCGCAACATCGGCCAGCCCGCCAGGGGATGCAGGACTTTCGGGAGAGCCGACTTCATTCGTGTGCCAGCGCCAGCCGCCAGCACCACCACGGCAATGGGCGATGTCATGGCCGTCGGATGCCACGGAGCGGGAGGCCCCGCAAGGCGGATGTGCTATGGAACCCCCATGCATCCCAACGCCGACAATCTCCTCGCCACCCGTTTCGACACCGTGATCTACGATCTCGACGGCACATTGATCGACAGCGCCCGCGACATGGGCGTGGCTGTGAGCCGCGTACTGGCCGACCACGGCCTGCCGCCCATCTCCGACCATGACGCCCGGATCTTCATGGGCCAGGGCAGCAAGGTGACCATCGGCAAGGCCTTCGCCAAGAACGGCCGAACCCTTGATGATGTTGCACTGAGCGCCGCCACCCGCGAATTCGTGCGCTATTACGAGGCCGATCCGGTGAGCCACACCACGGCGTTCGACGGCGTTGCCGATGTGGTCGCCCGCTTCGCCCGCCTCGGGCTGAAGCAGGGTGTCTGCACCAACAAGTTCGAGCGGCCGGCGCGCACGATCCTCGGGCATCTGAAGTTGATGCCGCCTATTTCCGATGTGGCCGGCGCTGACACCTTCCCGGTGCGCAAACCCGACCCCAAGCATATTCTGATGCTGCTTGCGCGCATGGGTGCCGATCCTGGACGCGCGGTCATGATCGGCGATTCGATCCACGATGCCGAGGCCGCCCACGGCGCCGGCATTCCGGCCGTGCTGGTGAGTTGGGGCTACACCGTCAAGCCCGCCAGCGAACTGGGCGCCGACGCCGTGATCGACCGTTTCGATGCCCTGCCCGATGCCCTCGGCAGGCTCGCCGTGCGTTAGACAGTGTTCAGTCCGCGGCACGCCGCTCCGGCGCGTCGGTCGCAAGCCCGGCGACCCGGCGGGCATAGAGCGTGATGCCGGGCTGCGCGCTCAGCCCATGCACGAAGATGCTGAGCAGCACCGTGACGATCGTCGACAGTCGAATGATCGATTCACCCGGCAGCCTGATTTCGCGCTCGAGATAGACGAGGCCGAGCACAATGGACGCCAGCCCACGCGGCCCGAACCAACCCATGAACAGCACCGTCGAGCGGTCAAGACCGGTGCCGATCAGCGACAGCGCCACCGGGATCATGCGCACGACGGTGAGGCTTAGCACGGCGTAAAGGACGATCCGGAGGTCGATGGCGTGCCAGCTGTACGCCACGACCATGCCAAAGAGGAAAAACACCGACAGGTTGATGATCTGGCCCCAGATCTCGCCGAACTCCAGGCTGTGGCGGCGGGCGGCGGGGAATCCTTTCTGAACCGCCAGACCCGCGACGAAGGCGGCGATGAACATGCTGGCGGAAATGGCATCCGAGATCAGCATGCAGAGCAGCGGCAGCGCCACCACGCCACTCTGCCTGAATGCGTCAGATATCCAGTCGCGTCGCGCGGCCCGGTCCAGCAGCCACCCGCCGACCAGACCGACGCCCACACCGACCGCCACGCCATAGCCCAACTGCTCGACCACGAACTGGGCGAAACTCGCGCGCGCCCCCTCTGCCGCTGCCGCCGCCAGCGCCATGAAGAACAGCAGGAAAGGCACCGACAAGCCGTCGTTCAAGCCGGCCTCGACGGTCAACGCCTCGCGTATGCGCAGCGGAGCGCGCGGGCTCGCCACGACGACCTGCCCCAGGCCGGCGTCGGTCGGTGCCAGGATCGCGGCCAGGACAGCCACCTCCCAGAGGCCGAGGGCGGGAAACACCAGATGGGCCGCCACGGCGCCCAGTAGAATGGTGAGAGGCAGGCCGATGCCGAGCAGCCGGGCCGGCAGTTCCCGAATGTTCCACAACAGCGACAGGTTCGTGCGGGCGGCATCGGTGAACAACAGCAGCACCAGGCCGACCTCGGCGAGGTAGAGGAGGAAATGGGGGTTCATGCTGGCGGTTAATGCGCCGGGAGCCAGGATTCCGGCGCAGATGCCGGCAACCGTGAACGTCATTGGCCCGGTCAGAATCGTCCGTTCCAGCCGCCGCGACACCAAGCCGTAGGCGAAAACGAGCCCGATGAATACTGCAAGAAGTACCATGTCTCCCCCAACGATCCGACTTCGGCCGGCACCGGCGAACCCCGACGCAACCCGTTGACGATTCGGCCCGCACGCCCTATACGCGCCCCTTCCGGGCGCTTAGCTCAGCGGGAGAGCACACCCTTCACACGGGTGGGGTCGTAGGTTCAATCCCTACAGCGCCCACCATTATTCCGGATACCGGGCCATTTCGGGATCAACGGCCGATGACCAACGCGCTGTCGCTTCGCCCTGGTGATCGCCTCCCGGATTTCGCGCTGCCCGGGCTCGACGGCAAACTGCGCAAATTCATCTGGTCGTTCACCGGCGCGCCCATCGCCCTGGTGGCCGTCGACGATCTCGGCAATCTCGACGGTGGGCAGCTCACCGCGCTGGCCGCCGCCTGCAGGACCGCTTCGACCACGCTGGTCGTCGTTGCCGGCAACGACGTGGCGCCCGCCGCGAAGCTCTGGTCGAAGCTGGGCTACGGCAGCAGCGACAACGCCGAGGGGCCGCTGCTGCTCTGCGATCCCGAAGGCAAAATCCTGGCGTCCCTGCTATCGCAGGGGAACGGCATCGGCTTCGGCCCGGCCACCGGCCTGCGCATGCGGGTGATCGCCCTCGATCCCAATCAACGGATCGCCACGACGTTCGACACCCGCGCGCTGCTCGCCGCAGCCGAATCGATCGGCGCCATCGCCGATGGCGTGCGGGCCGATGGCGGCGCCGATCTCGTGCTGCGCACCGCCATGGCACCGGTCCTGGTGCTGCCGCGGGTCTTCGAGCCGGATTTCTGTACCCAGCTCATCCGCCTCTGGGGCAAGGGCGACCATCAGGACAGCGGCGTGTCCAGTCGCTACGGCAACGTCAACGTATCGCACCTGAAGCAGACCGAGGACTACACGGTCGTCGAGCCGATGCTGCTGAAGGCGATCTCCGACCGGCTGGCCTACCGCATCGGCCCCGAGCTCGCCAAGGTCTTCGGCTACGATCGCGAGTTCACCTTCGACTCGCATGTCGTGCTGTCCTACAGCGCCGAGGGCAAGCACTTCTTCGGTGCCCATCGCGACAATGGAGCGCCGACGACCGCCAACCGCTCCTTCGCGGTCTCCCTCAATCTCAATGACGACTACGATGGCGGCGAACTCGCCTTTCCGGAGTACGCCGGTGTCCGCGTCTGCCCGCCGCCTGGCGCGGCAGCCGTGTTCTCCTGCTCGCTGCTGCACGTCGCCCTGCCGGTGACGCGCGGCCGTCGCTTCGTGCTGACGACGTTCTTCCGGCATAAGAGCTAGATCGACTCCAAGCTGAGGAATCCCATCATGGCTTACCGGCATTCGTACCTCTTCAGCATCAACCCCAACACGCCGGCCCTCATGAAGGTTCAGCCTGACGAGGAATTTCGCGTTGAGGTGCTGGGTTCGCTGGCGGAGGTCCCGGACGTAAGGACGATCCCAACCCCGTTCACGCCGGAATGCGAGGGCCATCCGCTGACACCGATCGCCGGCCCGATCATCGTGCATGGGGCAGAACCCGGGGATGCCGTGGCCATCGACCTGATCGAGATTACACCGCGCGTAGATGGCGTTACCGCGATCCTCAAGCAGTTCGGCGTACTCAAGGATGAATTTTCGGACCCCAAGGCGCTCGCCTGTCCGGTACGCGACGGCAAGGCGTGGTTCGGCGACCGCATTCCTATTCCACTCTGCCCAAACCTCGGCACGATCTCGACCATGCCGCCGGAAGGCTACAAACCGTCCTACGCCGGTGCCTATGGCGGCGATTTCGACCAGAAGGACGTAGGCGTCGGCTCGCGGGTGCATCTGCCGGTGATTCATCCCGGCGCGCAGGTGTTCTTCGCCGATCCGCATGCGGTGATCAGTGACGGCATCATCTCCGGCACCGGCATCGAATGCAGCGCCTCGGTGCGCGCCCGCATCGGCCTGAACAAGAGCGTGAAGCTCGACCGGCCGATCATCGAGCAGCCCGATACCATTCAGATCCTGGGTTGGGGACCGACCGTGGAGGCGGCGACCGAAGATGCCTCGCGCGGCGCCGTCGACTTCGTGGCCAGCCGGACGACGCTCTCCCGCGAGGAAGCCTACATGCTGCTCGGCATCACGGGCGAGCTCCGGATCGGCACCTCACCGCGGCCGGTCATGTGCGCGCGGCTCATGATCCCCCGCGCCGTTCTCGAATCGGCGGGCATGACCCGGGTCATCTAGGCTGCTGGAATCCAGCTCTTGGTTTCACCGGCGTAGTGCGGACCCGGATTGCCGTGGACGGTCGTACGCCACATCAGGCGTCCTTCCCTGTCGCCGTCGAACCACGTTGCCGCGTGCACGAGGCAGCGATTGTCCCAGATCAATAGGTCACCCTGCGTCCATTCGTGGGCGTAGCAGAAGCGCCGCTCCGTCAGGTGCGCCATGATCTCGTCGAGCAGCGCCGCGCCGGCGCCGTTCGGTCCGGGCTCCATGCCGACGAACGGCCCCTCGAACCAGTCCATCTGGCCCCATTCGCAGAGATACAACGAGCGTTCGCCGGCCACCGGATGCGTGCGCACGACCGGCTGGCGCTGTGAGCGTTCGTGAGTTGCGAAAGCGCGTGGCATGCGGCCGGCAAGTGCGGCTTCGCGTGAACGGCCGGAGCCCGGCTGGGCATGCAGGCCTTCGAGCCCGTCGACCCTGGTCTTGAGCGCTGGCGGTAGCGCCTCGTAGGCAAGTATGCCGTTGGCAAACAGCGTCTGGCCCGCATCCCGGGTGGCCGGCGTGACGGCATAGAACAGCGAGATGTCGGGCGGCGGCCGGCGGTAGCTCTGGTCGGTGTGCCAGCCCTTGCGATGCGGATACTGCACCGGGATCAGCCCGTCGGCGGCGATTGGCGGTTCCGGCCGCTTGGGCGGCGCCTTGCTGACCGGGGGCATGTTCGAGACCAGCAGGATTTCCGGTACCGCCACATGCACCGATTTCAGGTCGGTGAGCGTGTGGCGATAATCCTCGACTTCCGGCCCGAAGGTGCGACTCAGCCGAATGAGCAGGCCGGGATCGTCGGTGATCGCGCCCATTCCCGGGAGCAGCAGCAGCCCCCTGGCCTCGGCCAGCGCCGCCGGCAGGGCCGCACTATCGCGTTCTGCCGCGGCGACGATCTCGCGCGCGGTTCCGGCGAGGCGCAGTGTTGCACCGAAAGCCGCACCGGGCAGCGGCGCTTCGCACGTCAGGCTCATGCGCGCTGGCCGGCATAGGGATCATTGATGCCGTCGAACGGCCAGATCGGGCGGCGCAGCTTGGTGAAGTTGAGCCGGCTGATGTCGGGCGAGCAGATGCCGCCGGAATCGACCAGGATCACCTCGCGCGCGATCGGCGCGTAGGCGGCGCGGAAATGCTGCACGCTCTTCACGACCACGACGCTCTTGGTTCGGGGATCGATGCCCTGGCTCAGGAAGACCTGCAGGTCGATGGTCTGGATCCGGTTGGAAATCGTCACCACGTCGATGCCGCCGATCCGCAGCACGGCCGTCGACCCCATCGAGGTTTCGACGCCGGCATTCATCGGCCCGTCGTTCTTGAACTCGCCGTCGGAGAGCATCTTCACGATCGCCTTGGCCTTGACCGGCCCGCCCA
This sequence comes from uncultured Reyranella sp., assembly GCA_937915145.1. GTDB lineage: Bacteria > Pseudomonadota > Alphaproteobacteria > Reyranellales > Reyranellaceae > Reyranella. Next base: position 924 of record CALDNT010000035.1, on the reverse strand, counting down.
TCGACGGATCGGTGTGGCCGCCCAGCACGACGTCGATCTCGGCACCGACACCGGCCTCGATGGCCTGCTGGACCGTTCCGGGATCCATGATCGTGCCAAACGCCACGTTCTCGACGTTGGCGTCGATCAGCGCCTGCAGGACACGCGTCGTATCGTTGTAGCCGCCTCCGCCGGGATTATCGGTGCCGTCGGCCACGACCAGCGGCCCCTCCTTGCCCACGCCCGCCCGCGCCGCGGTGATCGCATCCGCGATCGGCCGGTAGTCCGACGAACTTTCGTCACGGCGCTTCCAGATCTCGTCCAGCATCGCCGCCGCCACCGCCTTGGCGCGAGCCTCGGCGGCCGGCTCGTGACTGACCGCCACCGACGGGCCGGTGTAGGGAATGTCGGACCAGGTAAACCCCGCCTGAACGCTGACGACGTTGATCCCCGGTTCCTTCTCGAAGGCGTCGGCCTTGGCCAGAAGGTCGCGCATCAGGCCCGGTTGCGTCGTGCGGCCATGGTCGGCGCCTTGCAGCATCGCCGGCTGGACCAGAAGACAGCGCGGCTTCTTCCTGCCCTCCAGCGCCTCCTGCACCAGCGCCGCGGCCTGCGCCGCGCGCTCGTAGCCGTCGATGTGCGGATAGGTGCGGTAGCTCACCAGTGCATTGGCGTGCTTGGCCATCTTGGTTGTGGCATTGGCGTGCAGGTCGAGTGTCGCAACCATGGGAATGCCCGGCCCGACGATGCCGCGCAACGCTTCGAGCAGCGCGCCCTCGGCGTCGTCCTCGGTTTCCGTCACCGCCGCGCCATGCAGGGAGAGACAGATGGCGTCGAGCTTGCCGGCGTTCTTCGCCGCATTCGCGATCATGTCACGGATGGTCTCCCAACATTCCTTCGTGAGCTTGCCCGATGGGGTGGCATTGGCAGCCCCGGCCCACACCG
>CALDNT010000034.1 GCA_937915145.1 uncultured Reyranella sp. | reverse complement strand
GATCGGGGTACGCCGGCCGAAGGTCAGCAGCAGTAAATAGCCCGTCACCACCGGCGGCATGATCAGCGGCAGGTGAACCAGCGTATCGATCAGGCTCTTGCCCCAGAATTGACGGCGCGCCAGCAACCAGGCAACCGCGACGCCGAACGGCAGGCTGGCCGCCGTCGCCGTCGTGGCGACCAGCAGGCTGAGCCTGACCGCTGCCCACTCCTCGGGTGTCATGTCGAGGATGCAGGCTGCGACAGCACGCTGAAGCCGTTCTTTTCGAAGGTCAGCCGGGCCTTGGCGCTACGCAGATGTTCGAGGAATAGCCGCGCGTCGGGCGAACCGGAGTCGCGCATTTGCGCGGCGGGATAGACAATTGGTGGGTAGGAGCCGTCGGCGAAGGTTGCGGCGATGCGAACGTTGGGTTCGGCTGTCGCGTCGGTGCGGTAGACGATGCCGAGCGGCGCCTCGCCGCGTGCCACCAAACGCAGCGCTGCCCGGACGTTCTCGGTCTGAGCCACCTTGTCTTTGATGGCATTCCAGGCGCCGAGCGTTTCCAGCGCCGCCTTGCCGTACTTGCCGGCGGGCACGGCGTCGATGCTGGCCATGGCAAGCCGGCCGTTTCCCAACGCTTTGGCAAGACTTTCGGCCGTGAGTTCGACCATAGAGTTTGAGCCGTCGGAGGCGATCAGGACTAGCTTGTTGCCGAGAAGGTTCACGCGACTATCGACCTTGATCAGCTTCTTGCCCGCGAGGTAGTCCATCCAGTCGACATCGGCCGAGACGAAGATCTCCGCGGGGGCGCCCCGCTCGATCTGGCGAGCGAGCGCCGACGTCGCCGCATAAGAGATCCTGGGCATGGGCTTGCCGGTGTCCTTGGCCCAGGTTGCGGCGACCTCGTCGAGTGCGTTCTTGAGGCTAGCTGCGGCGAACACCACGAAGCCTTCGCTCTGGCCGTATGCAGCAACGGGTGCCAACGTCGCCGCCAACGCGAGAACCAGCCAACGCCGCCTCTCGATCCTCATATCGGCCCTCCGGTCAGGAAGGCGATATAGTCGACTGGATATATCGCTTCGTCCAGAGCCGATTGGCGGCGGCCGCCAATCGCCGGGTGGCAACAACGGCGATCACCGCCAGCGAGGCGATCAGCACCTTTTGCGCCGGCCGCGGTACCAGCTCGGGGTCGATATTGGCGGCCAGGATGCGTACGGGATCGATGCCGTTTACCAGGCCGTACCAGGCGGCCTCGAAAGCGACCGTGATCAGGGTGGCGCCGATCGCCAGCAGGACGAGGCCGAGATAGCCTGTACGCAGATGGGTCGGTAGTGCGCGCCACAGCATCAGCCAGGCGAACAGGCCAGCGGCAAACGCCGCCTCGCCGATCTTGACCTTGGACTGGATGAAGAAGTGCACGATCGCCACGAACGCCGCGGGGTAGATCAGCCAGTGCAGGCGCTTCCAGTTGCGCTTGAGCCGCTTCTGCCAGCCGTTGGTCGAGGTAACGGCGAGCGCTGCCAGCACCAGCAACGCGACGAAGCCGATGGTGAGATAGAAGCGCTTGGCGATCTCCGTGGCGACGACGATAAGGTTCCATTTCTGGTCGAGCGCGTAGATCAGAAAATGGGCGCCGGCATAGAGCGCCGCGGCGACGCCGATGCGGCGGCGGACGTGCACCAGCGGCATCCAGTCCAGCGTGGTGCGCAAAGGCGTCATCGCCAGCGACAGCAGCAGAAAGATCACGGCCCAGTCGCCAGTGGCATGCGTTGCCACGGTGACCGGGCGAGGCCCGAGCTCGTCGGCGTACCACCGCCATGCGAGTTCTAGTGCAGGCAGACAGAGGCTGATCAGCGTGACGAGCCGCAGCCAGAAGATTTTCTTTTGAACGGACACCAAACCAGTTTAGGCGATCGTGCGGTCAACGGCAGGTCAAACCTGCGTCATCGCTGGTTGCCGAAGAGCAGCCGGTAGGTACCGATTGTCGGCGCCACGGTAACCCCGAATGGCTTCAAGGTCGAAAGCTTGAAATGAGCCCGTGCGGCCGCACCTGTCGATGCCGCGTCAGCGCCTTCGAGCAGTACCACCCATTCCGCTTCGTCGGCTTTGGGATGGTCCATGCTCTTTTCCTGTAGCGGGGCATTGGCGATCTCGATGTCGTTTTCGACGGCGGCCGCACCCAGCAAGCCGGGCCGGGCGATGGCACGCGGCAGGGCAGTTTGCCGCAGCCAGGTAGCCAGCGCCTTGCGCCGCCGCGGGTCGGGCACGAACCGGACGCTGGCTAGGGCGCCGCCGATGCCGTGCGTCAGGTCGACCTGGAGGCGAAGGGTGAGACGGTGGAAATGAGTGAAGCGCGCCATCACCGCCTGGGTCCACGGCGTCTGGTTGGCCAGCAAGTGCAGGTAACCCGGGGTCGCGAGGTCGTCAACGGTGTCGCATTCGTAGGTTGCAAGGTACTTCGGCGAGCCACGGACCGCGACGTAGCGGCGAGCCCGGTGGAAGCCAGGCAGATTGATGCGCTCGTCGATGTGCTCGCGATTGTACCACTCGTTGAGATCGCGCTCGTCGCGTGCCTTCACTTCTGTGAAGACAATAAGCATTCCCTTGCCGAAGAGGGGCATAGTTTCATCCCACGGTGGCCGCCGCGTAGTCTATGCTGCGAGCGACGCGGGAGGAACCACCATGAAAATTGCCAAAATCGAGGATTTGCATTGCGACGCCGGCTGGCGCGACTTCTCTTTTCTCAAGATCACCACCGACGATGGCCTGGTTGGCTGGTCGGAATATAACGAGGGCTATGGCAGCGCGGGCCTCACGGCTGTCATTCGCCGCATGGCGCAGAGCTTGATCGGCCAGGACCCACGCCCCATCGAACGCATCATGACGACGATCCATGCTGTTACCCGGCAGGCGCCGGGTGGCATCAACCAGCAGGCCATGGCCGCGATCGAGAATGCGCTGCTGGATGTCAAAGCCAAGGCGCTCGGTATTCCAGTCTACGCCCTGTTCGGCGGCCCGGTGCGCGACCGCTTGCCGCTCTACTGGTCGCATTGCGGCAGCTATCGCTTCCGCAACGCCGAGGTGATGGGCGTCGAACCGGTACGCTCGCTCGACGATGTGGTGAAGCTCGGCAAGCATGTGAAGGAGCGCGGCTTCAAGGCATTGAAAACCAACATCTTCCGCTTCGATCTCAATCCGCCGAACATGTACCAGCCGGGTTTTGGCCGGACCGTCGGGGGACCTGAGCTGAATGCCGATGGTGCCGTTCTGGCCGCGATCTCCGACGGGCTCGCGGCGTTTCGTCAGGGTGCGGGTCCCGACATGGGCATCCTTCTCGACACCAACTTCAACTTCAAGACCGAGGGTTTCATCAAGGTCGCCCGGACCTGCGAGCCCTACAATCTCTTCTGGTTGGAGATCGACAGCTATGACCCCGAAGGGCTGCGGCTGATCCGCGACCGCGCCGCCATGCCCGTCGCTTCCTGCGAGTCGCTGTTCGGCCGCCGCCAGTTCCGGCCGTTCTTCGAGAACCGATCTATCGATGTTTCTATCATCGACGTGCCATGGAACGGCCTGATGGAGTCGCTCAAGATCGCTGCCATGGCTGAGGCCTACGAGATCAACTGTGCGCCGCACAATTTCTACGGCCATATGTCGACGCTGATGAGCGCCAACCTGTGCGCCGCCATGCCCAATTTCCGTATCATGGAAATCGATATCGATGACGTGCCGTGGAAGGACGATCTGGTCACGCACCCTCCCGTCATCCAGAATGGTGAATTGATCGTCCCCACCCGACCGGGCTGGGGTGCCGATATCAACGAGGAAGCGGTGCGGGCACATCCGCCCAAGCATCCCCATCCCTGAGAGGAAACGACATGGTCTACGAACTTCGCTGCTACACACTGGCGCCCGGCAAGATGCCGGAATACCTCAAGGCGGCAGAGACGATCGGCCGCCCGGCGCGCGGTCAGAATTTCGGCGAGAACCACGGCTACTGGACGGCCGAGTTCGGTGCACTCAATCAGATCTGGCATCTGTGGAAATACGACAGCTACGAAGAGCGCACGCGGCTGCGTGGCGAGCTCGCCAAGCACAAGCCCTGGACCGAAGGCTATGTTCCCGTCATCCGGCCGCTGATCCAGCGTCAGGACCTGCGGCTCATGAACGCCGTGGTCGACATCAAACCGTCCGACGGCACCACCGGCAACATCTATGAACTGCGCGTCTATCGTACCCAGATGGGCGGCGCCGCGACCTACGGCAAGAACTTCAAGGAAGTGCAGGCGGCGCGGGAGAAGTACTCGCCGATCTGGGGCGCATGGACGGGTGAATTTCCCCAGCCCAACGAGTGGATTCACCTGTGGCGCTACAAGAATCTCCAGGAGCGTTTCGAGGCGCGCGCCGCAGCCATGAAGGACCCGGCGTGGCAGGCCTACCTTGCCAAGGGCCCGGCACTGCTTGCGGAGATGCATTCCACGCTGCTGATGCCGACGAACTATTCGCCGCTGAAGTAGGGCTAGTCACAAACGGATCGCCTCACCTCGGGGATCGTCCCCGGGGTGAGGTGGCTTGGAATTTGCGAAGGTACGCGTATGGACTCGTTCGACGATACAGGGCCCGCCCTGATGAAGTTCGGTGTCGGCCAATCGGTGCCGCGCTCCGAGGACCCGAAACTGCTGCGCGGCGAGGGGCGCTACACCGACGACATCAACCTGCCTGGTCAGGCCTATGCCGTGATGGTGCGCAGCCGGCAGGCGCACGGCATCCTCAAGGGCATCGATCTCGCCGAGGCCAAGGCGATGGCCGGTGTGCTTGCCATCTATACCAACGCCGACCTGGAGGCGGCGGGCTTCGGGCCGTTGAAATGCGGCCTGAACATTCCCGACCGCGACGGCAAGCCGATGAAGACGCCGCCCCGGCCGTCGCTCGCCAAGGGGCGCGTGCGATTCGTCGGCGAAGCCGTCGCGTGCGTGGTTGCCGAAACGGCCGTACAGGCCAAGGACGCTGCCGAGGCAGTCGTTCTAGACATCGAGGAGTTGGCCGCCGTCACCAACCCGGTCGATGCGCTGAAGCTCGGTGCGCCGCAGATTCACGAGGAGGCGCCCGGCAATCTGGTCCTCGATTTCCACTACGGCGATGCCGATGCGGTGAAGAAGGCCTTCGCCGAGGCTGCGCACATCACCCGGCTCGAGATTGCCTCGAACCGCATCGTGGTAAACGCCATGGAGCCACGCTCGGCGATCGGCTCCTACGATCCCGAGACCGAGCGCTGGACCTTGCATGTCGGCTGCCAGGGCGTGATCGGCTTGCGCGGCGGTATTGCCAAGGACGTGCTCAAGGTGCCGCCGGGTAAGGTGCGCGTGCTGACGGGCAATGTCGGTGGCTCGTTCGGGATGAAGTCGCAGGTCTACCCGGAATATGCGCCGTTGCTGCTGGGCGGCAAGCTGCTCGGCCGCCCGGTGAAGTGGACCGATGAACGCTCCGAAAGTTTCCTGAGCGATCATGCCGGCCGCGACCACCAACGCATTGCCGAACTGGCGCTGGACAAGGATGGAAGGTTCCTCGCAGTACGGTTAAGCGGCACCGGCAATGCCGGCGCCTACATCTATCCGCCGATGCCGGCCACGACGAACGCGGTGAAGAACGTCATCGACGTCTACAAGACGCCGGCGATGGAGGTGAACTCCAAGGTCGTGTTCACCAACACGACGCCAGTTGGCGCCTATCGCGGCGCCGGACGGCCTGAGGGCAACTACTACATGGAGCGTCTGATCGACACGGCTGCCCGCGAGACGGGCATCGACCGGGTCGAGTTGCGGCGGCGGAACCACATCGCGCCCGGCGAGATGCCCTACAAGGCGCCATCGGACATGAACTACGATTCGGGCGAGTTCACCAATGTGCTGAACAAGGTGCTGGCGGCATCCGATTGGGATGGTTTCGAAAGGCGCAAGGCGGAAAGCAAGGGGCGCAACAAACTGCGCGGCCGTGGCCTCGGCTCCTATCTCGAAGTGACAGGGCCGCCCGCCAAGGAGTACGGCGGCATCCGTTTCGAGTCGGACGGCACAATCACCATGCTGAGCGGCACGCTCGACTATGGCCAGGGTCACGCTACGCCCTTCGCGCAGGTACTGGGCAGCCAGCTCGGAATCCCCTTCGAACATTTTCGTCTGCTCCAGGGCGATTCCGACCAGCTCAAGGTGGGCGGTGGTACCGGCGGCTCCAAGTCCGCTCTGGTCGCCAGCCAGGCATTCCTTGAGGCCGGCGATAAGCTGATCGAGCAGGGTAAGCAGATTGCGGCTCACGTGCTGGAAGCGTCAGCCGTGGACATCGAGTTCGTGCGCGGCCGTTTCACCATTGCCGGCACGGATCGCGGCATCGGCGTCATGGAGCTGGCCGATAAGCTGCGTGGCGGTCTCAAATTGCCGGCAGACTTGCCGCAGTCGCTCGACGTCAGCCACATCTCGGACAACCCGCCGTTTTCCTTCCCCAACGGTTGCCATGTCGCCGAAGTCGAGATCGATCGCGATACCGGGCAGATCGAGGTCGTGCGCTATTTTATGGTCAATGACTTCGGCACGGTCATCAATCCGATGCTGGTCGCGGGTCAGGCCCACGGCGGCGTGATCCAGGGCATCGGCCAGGCGCTGATGGAGCGCACGGTCTACGATCAGCAGGGGCAGCCCGTGGCCGGCTCGTTCATGGACTACGCCATGCCGCGTGCATCGGATGCGCCGGATTTCTCGATCGAGAACCATTCCGTGCCGTGTAAGACCAACCGGCTGGGGATCAAGGGTTGCGGCGAGGCCGGCTGTGCCGGTGCGTTGCCATCCGTGATGAATGCCGTGGTCGACGCGCTCTCTGAATTTGGCGTCAGCCACATCGACATGCCGGTGACGCCGGAGAAGGTGTGGCAGGTCATGAGCGGCAAGTAGCCGTCGCTCACGCGCCGCCAGGCTATTTCGGCAGCTCGTAGCCGATCGCGGCCTCGGTTTCGCAGGTCTTCTTGACGGCCGGCCGCGCCATCATGCGTGCATAGTGCGCTTCGAGGCTCGGAAATTCACCCGGCTTCGGTCCGAGCGAGTTTCGGAAGCGCCAATAGAGACGGAACAGGTGGATATCGGCGATCGAGTAGCGCCCGCCTGCTGCCCATGCCGCCTTGCCGAGGCGCCTGTCCGCGACGGCATAGACCTCGCGTGCGTGTTCCAGCCCCTGTCGCCGCGCCGGATGGATAGTAGAGGCGATATACGACATCCACGAGACGGCCTGGGCTTCGGCTTCGACGTCATCGCCAGGCAGCAGCCCCGCGGCGGGAAAGGTACGTGCGAGATAGAACAGGATCCCCGCCACCTCTGTGAGCGCGCGACCGTCGATCAGCAATACCGGGACCTTGCCGGCGGGATTGATCGCCAGAAACGCCGGCGTACGTGTTTCCTTCTTTCCAAAAGAGACCGGCCTGGCCTCGAATGCTGCGCCGCATTCGTGCAGGGCAATGTGTGGTGCCATCGAACTGGACCCAGGGGAGAAGTAGAAGGTGAGCATGCGACTGTCCTTTCCCTAGAACGTCTTGCCGACGGTCATGATGACGCGACCCTGGCAGTTGGTCGTGTTGCCGCAGCCGGCGACGTCGATGGTCGTGCCGGTGTAGGCGACGCCGATATCGATACCCCAGGCCGAGGTGATTACCCCTGCCTGCCAGTACCAGTAGTCGTTGCTGGGAATGCCGTAGTTGAGATAGCGCTCGACCCACTGATTGCCCAGCGTCCCATAGGCCTTGAACGAAATGTTCTGGTTGAGGGACAGGAAGGGAAGGGGCGCCGTAAGCCGCACCCGCTTGTCCCAGGCGTTACCGGAATTGCCGAAGGAGTTGGGGCTGTAGCGCACTTTGGCGTTGATCAGGACAACGTCGAGATCGTAGCTGCCCGTCAGGGTAAAGTCGCCGTAGTTGTAGGAGAGCGCCGCCGGACTGCCGGGATAGAAGTAGCGCAGGTAGCCGAGATCGATGCCGAGCCGGTCGTCGTGCGCCTTCAACTTCAACCCGCCCATAAGATCGACCTCGACGCCGGGGCCGCTGCTCGCGAAATTCACGTTGCTGCCCCAGACCCAGAGATAGGCCGAGAGCGGTACGGTCTCGCTGACCTTCGCCGTCGTGTAGCCGAGGCCGGGCTGCACGGCTGGCTGCCGCTGGGTCTGTGAAATGCCGCCGAATGAATAGTCCGAGACCAGCGTCAGGTTCGCCGTAAAAGTACCGCCAAGCGGCGCCACCCAGTGCTCAGCCTCCCGAGCACCGGCTGCGCCGGCGGGAGCAGCGACACAAGCCACCCCTAGCGCAAGGCAGGCTATGAAGATCGAAGCTGCCTTCGCCATGGACGAAGTGTCGCCGCCAGACGGTCGCAATGTCAAAGCGGATCGACCGGTGGCTCCTCCGCTCGTTCGACTTTACCGGTCCAGCCAGACATCCTCGAAACGCCAACCGTTGTAGATGCTGTTGGTCTGGATCGTCACACCCTTGACGTGCGGGTGCCAGCAGGCGGCGGCTCGGCCGTTCGAGATGATCGGCCGGGCGATGTCCTCCTGCAGCTTGGCGTCGATCTCCCACACCATCTGCTGGCGCTTCTTCCGGTCGGTCTCGCGCGATTGTGCTTTGAATAGTTGGGTCATCTCGGGATTGCAGTAGTTGTTGTAGTTGCGGAGCGAGCCGCAGGCATAGCCCTCAAAGAAGGTGACGTCGGGGTCGTCGACGGCTGACCCGGTAAGATTCAACGCCACTGCATAGTCTTTCTTGAATACGCGGTTGTAGTAGACGGAGGTGTCGATCACCTCGAGCTCGCCGTCGATGTAAATCTGCTTGAGATGGTCGATCAGGATCACCGCCGGGTCCCGGAAGGTGGCGATGTTGCGGGTACTGACCTTGATCTTCAGACGTTTTTCCGGTCCGTAACCGGCTTGGCTCATCAATGCGCGTGCCTCCTCGCGTGCCGTGCCGACGTCACCGTAGCCAATGATGGATTTCAGCATCTCCGGCGGCAGGCCCCAGACGCCATCCGGCGGGGCAAGCATGGCGCCGCCCATCGTGCTCTGGCCTTCGCTCAAAATGTCGATGAAGGCCTGTCGGTCGAGCGTCAATGCCATGGCACGCCGGATTTTGGGGTCATCAAACGGCGGTACCTCGCGGTTGACGATGAGATTGGTGGCAACGCCGGTTGCGCGCATAGTGCATTGAGCCTGCGGGGCATCATTGCGAATGTTCTTCAAGAGCGGCACCGAAACGTCGGTCGGGAAGGTCATGTCGAATCGGGCACTGGTAAAGGCCAGCATGCGGGTCGAGCGATCGGCGATGATCGTGTACTCGATGCCGTCGAGGTAGGGCCTGCCCGGCTTCCAGTAGTCGGTGTTCTTCGTGAGCTTGACGCCCTCGTTCATCTTGAGTTCGACGAACTTGAAGGGGCCTGTGCCAACCGGCTTGCGACGCATGTCGGTCGGCGGGACATGGCAGGGGTAGACCGGTGAGTAGCCGGATGCCAGCAGCGCCAGCAGCGAGGGCTGCGGCGCCTTGAGGTGAAGCGTGACGTCGAATTCGCCATCGGACGTCACCTTTTCGACATTGCCATACCACGCGGCGCGCGGGTTGCGCCGGAGTTTGCCGGTGCTGAGCAACAGGTCGAACGTGCAGCGAACATCGGCTGAGGTGAAAGGCTTGCCGTCGTGCCATCGTACGTCCCGGCGAAGCTTGAAAGTGAGTGCCTTGCCGTCGCCGCTCCACGTCCAGTCCGTGGCAAGATCCGGCACGATCGATTCAAAGCTGTTCTTGGCGACGTTCTGGTCGAACATCACGAGGTTGTTGAACAAACCCATGAAAGGGACGGCCACCGAGACGGTTGCTTCCTCGTGGATCGACGCGCTGGGCGGCGTGTCCATGTGCTGGATCCTGAGGATGCCACCGGCCTTCTGCGCCCAGGCGGCGTCCGCGAACACTGTTACCAACGCCACCACGCTTACCAACGCGAAACACCTGCCTCGGCTATTCATGTTGTATCCTCCCTGTGACGGACGCTTGTTCGTTCCGGACCTCTTCCTCAATTGACCTGCCGTGAAGTTTAGGCCCGTTTTCGTCGAATCCGCCAGCGGCGCCGGCTCGGCACGTTGCCCGATTGAAAGCGCCGGTCAGGCAGAGTAAGCACGCGTGCCACGCGCTTGTTGGCGACCACGAGTATGAAGTTTTCATGAAGCGTAAGATCAGCAAGGCGTTCGTCTATCTCGGTCCCTCGCGTGTCCACGGCATCGGTTGCTTTGCCGATCGCATCATCAGGAAGGGCGAAACCGTTCGCGTCTGGGATGGCGAGGACAGCCGGTGGGTTTCAACGCGCCAGGCGCACGCCTCGCCACAGCAGCATCTCTACAGGCGTTTCGGCATCCGCAGCACCGGCGGCTACTGGGTGCCGCTCGATTTCCTGCGGATCTCGACGGGCTGGTACATGAACCATTCCGCCCGGGCCAACCTCGGATCGGACGACGAGGACGTGACCTACCACGCACTGCGCGACATCAGGCCAGGCGAGGAGCTCACCATAGATTATCGCCGCATGGACGAGCGGCACGACAACCTGACCCGCGACGTCCGCGTGCCCGCGACCACGGCCGCACGAAAGCGCTCCCGCCACTAGGCTCGATCAGCCGGCGGCAGCCAGGTCGATGGCGCGCCGGTACATGGTCATCGCCGCTTCCGGCGTATTGTAGCCTGCGTGAGCAGTGAGCGTCACATTATCGAGCGTGAGCAGCGATTCGCCGGGAGCCGGTGGTTCGGTGGCGAATACGTCAGTCGCATAATGTCCGATGTGGCCGGCGCGCAGCAGGTCGATCAGCGCAGCTTCGTCCACGACGCCGGCGCGTGCGGTGTTGACGATGACGACCCTCGGCTTGGTTTTCTCAAGCTTCGCTCGACCAAGGAACCCGCGCGTCGCCTCGTTCAGGGCGAGATGCAGGCTGATGACGTCCGATCGCGCCAGCAGTTCGTCGATCGCCACCATCGGCACAGGTGGGTCTGAAAGGGCAGAACGGTTGAAGGCGATCACCCTTAAACCGACGCCTCCGGCGATGCGCGCCATCTCGCGGCCGATGCCGCCCAAACCGACGATGCCCAGCGTCTTGCCCCTGAGTTCCATGCCCTGCATCGGGCGCCACCCGCCGGTACGGACGATCACGTGCATGGTCGCAATGTGCCGGGCCGCCGCGAATACCAGCCCCATGGCATGCTCGGCGACCGTGGTGTCGCCGTAGCCGCCGATGGTCGAGATTTTTATGCCCAATCGTTCGGCCGCGGCGAGGTCGATGAAACTGGCCGCGCCTGTCCCCAGAAAGACGATGTGTTTCAGCCCCGAACAGAGCTCAAGTGTCGCCTCGTTGAAATAGGTCGCGTCGACGATCACCGTGTCGTAGCCGTCGATTGTTCCAGGAATATCACCTTCGGGAACAGCACCGATGTTGACGGCGATCGGAACGTCGTCGCGGTCGTGCACCATCCGCCACACGTGGTCGATATCCGGCGTCGAATCGATGAAGAGCGTTCTGGACATCGCTGCAATCCTCTTGGTCGAAGCGAGATCGCAGCATAACTCGACAATCGTCCGGCATTGCTTGTCAAATCAGTCCAGCGCTGCCGGGCGCCTTCCGGATAATGAATCTATAGCGGTGGCAATGTTCGGAAGAACGGCAAGATGCTGAGGCCAGGCGACGGCTCGGGCACTACTTCTCGCCCAACCAGAGGGGCCACAGACCTCGCTTGGCCTTGCGCGCTTCGGCCTCGGATCCGGCATAGCGCTGGCTCGCTCGCGGCTCCCAGGCCAGCATCTCGTCGAGGTGGAAACCCCAGGCCATGCCGCTTGCGATCATGTAGCCGCCGAGATCGAGCCGTGCCGGTCCGCCCTCGACAGTGCATTGCGCCACGACGCGGCATTCGTGGTCCCACCTGGCCGATTGGCATTTCACCTTGTGTTCGACCTTGTCGAGCATGTCCTCAAGGGTGGCGCGGGCGCGCATCCCGGCGACCGTTTCCTGGCCACTCTGTTTGTCGCGCAGCTCGGCTGTTTGCAGGCCCCACAACCTGAGCTGCGGCTTGAGGCCGACACCGCCCAGCGTGATGCCGTCGACCGCGTAGGCCTCGCCAGTCCATTCCTTGGGCAGTGTGCCCTTGGCTGCCACGCAGTCGGTCGGCCTGTCGGCCACCTTGTCCGGTTCAGCCGCGGTCTTGCGTTGCTGGGCTCCGCCGGTCCCGGCGGCGGCCAGAAAGAAGAGAAGGGCAAAGGAGATGGCTTTCATCACCACAGGGTGTCGCCGGATTGCGGCCGGGACAAGGCCCGAGCCGTTTCGCAGCCGATCAAGGGGTTTGCGGCTGGGCTAACGTGACGGTTCTTGAACCGCGCGGCCGCCCATTCGGCCGTCCACACTCCCAGGGCTTTGTCGGGCGCCCTCCGCAAGAAGCCTTTCGCTCCCGGCGATTTCGGGCGTATATCGCTTGTTCGCGAGGGGAGGATCACCATCTTCTCTCCAGACATTCGATTGCGCACGCTCAGCGTTCGCTCCCAAAACGCGATAATTTTCAGGAAACGCCATGAAATTCAGGCCGTTGCACGATCGCGTGGTAATTCGCCGGGTCGAGGAAGAAGACAGGACCAAGGGTGGAATCTTAATTCCCGATACTGCCAAGGAAAAGCCGATGGAGGGCGAGATCGTCGCCGTGGGCCCGGGCGCGCGCAGCGAGACCGGCGCATTGGTGCCGCTCGACGTGCGGAAGGGTGACCGCATCCTGTTCGGCAAGTGGTCTGGCACCGAAATCAAGCTCGATGGCGAAGATCTTCTCATCATGGCCGAGTCCGACGTCATGGGCGTGATCGAAGGTTCATCCGTCGCCAAGAAAAAGGCCGCCTGACGCCAGCCGGCCTCGGCGATCCGCAAGCAATTCAAGCAAGGAAGAAAAACCATGTCAGCAAAAGAAGTACGTTTCGGCGCCGATGCCCGTGCCCGCATGATCCGCGGTGTGGATACCCTTGCCGACGCCGTGAAGGTCACGCTCGGCCCCAAGGGCCGCAACGTCGTGCTCGACAAGTCCTATGGCGCGCCACGCATCACCAAGGACGGCGTCACCGTCGCCAAGGAGATCGAGCTCACCGACAAGTTCGAGAACATGGGCGCCCAGATGGTACGTGAAGTGGCGAGCCGAACCTCCGACACCGCCGGCGACGGCACCACCACCGCGACCGTGCTCGCCCAGGCGATCGTGCGCGAAGGTGCCAAGTCGGTCGCGGCCGGCATGAACCCGATGGACCTCAAGCGCGGCATCGACCTGGCCTGCGACTGGGTGATGGAAGACCTCAGGAGCCGCTCGAAGAAAGTCTCGACCAGCGAGGAAATCGCCCAGGTCGGCACCGTGTCAGCCAACGGCGACAAGGCGATCGGCAACATGATCGCCAAGGCGATGGACAAGGTCGGCAAGGAAGGCGTGATCACCGTCGAGGAAGCCAAGAGCCTCGAAACCGAGCTCGACGTCGTCGAGGGGATGCAGTTCGACCGCGGCTATCTCTCGCCCTATTTCGTCACCAATGCCGAGAAGATGATCTGCGAACTGGAAAATCCCTACATCCTGATCCACGAGAAGAAGCTGTCGAGCCTGCAGGCCGTGCTTCCGTTGCTGGAGTCGATCGTGCAGTCGAGCCGGCCGCTGCTCATCATCGCCGAAGACATCGAGGGCGAGGTGCTGGCTACGCTGGTGGTCAACAAGCTGCGTGGCGGTCTCAAGGTCGCGGCTGTCAAGGCGCCGGGTTTCGGCGACCGCCGCAAGGAAATGCTGGAGGATCTGGCGATCCTGACTGCCGGCCAGGTGATTACCGAGGATCTCGGTACCAAGCTCGAGAACGTGACGCTGGCCATGCTGGGTACGGCCAAGCGCGTGCGTATCGACAAGGACAACACCACTGTGATCGACGGCGCCGGCAAGAAAAAGGACATCGAGGCCCGGGTCTCGCAAATCAGGAAGCAGGTCGAGGACACGACCTCCGACTACGATCGCGAGAAGTTGCAGGAGCGCCTGGCGAAGCTGGCCGGCGGCGTGGCGATCATTAAGGTCGGCGGCGCTACCGAGGTCGAGGTCAAGGAGCGCAAGGACCGCGTCGACGACGCCATGCACGCGACCAAGGCTGCGGTAGAGGAGGGTGTCGTTGCCGGTGGTGGCGCGGCGCTGCTCTATGCGACCCGTGTGCTCGACGGCAAGCGCGGTGGCAACCACGACCAGCAGGTCGGCATCGACATCGTGCGCCGCGCGCTGCAGGCGCCGGTCCGCCAGATTGCCGAGAACGCCGGCTTCGACGGCGCCGTGATCGCCGGCCGCATGCTCGAGCAGAAGGACGTCAACTTCGGCTTCGACGCCCAGAAGGCCGACTACGTGAACATGATCAAGGCTGGTGTCATTGACCCGACCAAGGTCGTCCGCACCGCGCTTCAAGGTGCCGTATCGGTGGCGGGGCTGCTGATCACGACCGAAGCGATGGTGGCTGAAATTCCGGGCGAGAGCCCGGGCGGCATGCCCGGTGGTGGCATGGGCGGCGGCGGCATGGGCGGTGGAATGGGCTTTTAGCCCCACCGACTGCAAGGAACGAGTGTACCGCGACCCCGCTCAAGGGGCGTGGGGAGAGTTTGGACCTCGCCGGCTATCGCCATTCGTCTCGCGCGCTAGCCACGCCGGGCTTCAGGTGTTTGAAGTCTAGGCTGCGAGCGCCGCGAGATAGGCTACCGCACGTGCGAGGTCCGTTGGCGCGCCGGCAAAACCGACATACCCGTCCGGCCGGATCAGCCACAGCGAAGCGGCATCCTTTGCCGGCGCTGCCATCACCAATTTCGGAAACCTTTGCGCGAGGCCGTCTACCAGTTCGGCCGGCCCCAGGGCCGTGAACTTCTTGCCGCCCGCATCGGCGGGCAGCGCCTCAGGCCAACGTGCGCCTGGCTTCGGCCCGGCGACGCTTTGGCCATCCTTGGCGGTAAGCGGACTCTTGGCGTAGGCGATGTCCATTTCCGCCAGCTGGTCGGCAATCTTGTGCTGCAGCGCCGGGAAGCCTGCGGCGAACTTCACGATCGTGTTGCGTAAGCCCTGGGCGATCGGGTTGCGCAGGGTGGCGGCCTCGGTGAGGCGGCCGGCATTGCGCAGCACCATTTCGCCCACTGTGCTGCGCTCGGATGAATAGCTGTCGAGCAGGGCTGGCTTGGCCGTGCCCTTGATCACCAGCGCGAGTTTCCAGCCGAGGTTGAACGCGTCCTGCATGCCGGTGTTCATGCCCTGGCCGCCCGCCGGGCTGTGAATGTGGGCGGCGTCGCCTGCCAGGAACACGCGGCCCTTGGCGTATTCCTTGACCTTACGCTCATTGATGCGGAACGCCGCCAGCCAGAACGGATCCTTCATTACGATCGAAGGCGATCCGCGAAGCGCCATCAGCGCGTTGATCTCTGCCAGCGTCGGATCGGGATGCTTCTCGTCGCCTTTCGCCGGGCCAAGGTCGGCAATTACGCGCCAGCGGTCGCCGACAATGGGGAAGAAGGCCAGAATACCGTCGCGGTGCCAGAAGATGTGCAGCCTGTCCTTGGGTTCGAGTCCCTCGATGTAGCCGTCTGCCAGCGCCCAGTGGCTTTCGAGAGTAGAACCCTCAAAGGCGAAGCCGAGCCCGTGCCGTACCGCCGAATGCGCGCCGTCGCAGCCCACCAGCCAGTCAGCGCCAAGCACTTCGCTCGCGCCGTCCGCCTTGCGTAGTGTGGCCTCAACCGCGGCACCCTTGTCGGTGAAGCTCGCCAGCTCGACGCGGCGCTCGACCTTCACGCCGGCCGCCTCCAGGCGCTGCTCAAGGATACGCTCGGTCTCGCTTTGCGGGATCATCAGCGCGTAGTTGTAGCGGCTGTCGATCGAATCCAGCGAGACCCGGGCTACGATCTCCTTGCCGGTAGAGATCAGTGCGCCATGCGCCGCCATGCCCGCCGGGATGAAGTCCCTGGCATAGCCCGCGTCGTCGAACAGCTCGAGCGTGCGGCTCCATAACACCAGTGCCTTCGATTTGTCGGTGCGCTCGGCGTTCTTGTCGACGATACGCACCGCAATGCCATGCCGCACCAGCTCGTTGGCCAGCGTGAGGCCGACAGGCCCGGCGCCAGCGATGAGAACCTTTGGATTGTTCGCCACCTGATCAGCCTCCCGGAAATGCTACCTGCCCCGGACCCTAAGGCGCATCGGGCCTCTGTCCAGTCGCAAAGACGCACGCCCGTAAACAGCCGCCCCCCGCTGGTGGGAAAGACGTATAAGCGTCCCAGGGTCCGACGGACCAACCCACATCGGAGGCCCTCATGGCGAAGAAACCCGGCAAACGGATTGAATACGTCGTGTTCAATGTGACTTACGAGGACGGCAGCCAGCGCTCCCATCGCCGTGTTCCGCTCGACGCCCTCGACGGCGACGACGAGGATCGTTCCGCCCGCGCGGCGATCGCGGCGCAGGATCGCGAGGTCGCGGGAAAGTCGGGCAAGGCGCCGCTCGCCATCAAAGCTCTGGTGCGCGTCGGCGACCGCTAGCCGCTGGCGCGGGCTAGAGGCCGAGCCCGCGCGCGATGAGGTTGCGCTGGATTTCGGAAGTCCCCTCGCCGATGACGTAGACCAGCGCGTCGCGATGAATCCGGCCGACCGGGTACTCGCTCATGATTCCAGCGCCGCCGTGAATCCGGATGGCGGCTTCCGAAACACGGACGGCACATTCCGAAGCGACCAGCTTCACCTTGGCCGCCGTCGCTGCGTCCAGCGTGCCCTCGTCGACACGCCAGGCGCCGTAGTAGACGAGCCAGCGCGCTGCTTCGATCTCCGCCGCCATGTCGGCCAGCTTGTGGGCGATCGCCTGGTACTGGCCGATCGCCTTGCCGCGGACCTTGCGTGTCTTGGCGAATTCGAGCGCCGCCTCTAGCGCTCCCTGTGCCATGCCGAGTGCGTTCGCGGCCACACCGACCCGGTTTTCCGAAAGACTGTCGAGGATGATCGGGTAGGTGCCCGTGCATCCGCCCAGCAGGCAGGCGTCGGGCACGAAGGCATCGCTGATATGGACCAGCCCGGTGTCCGATGCGCGAATGCCTTCCTTCTTCAGGCGGTTGACCACGATGCCGGGATTGGGCAGTTCGACCAGGAAAAGACTGATGGCGGCGGGCGTGAGGTCCGGGTCGGTGCGCGCCGCCAGAGTGAGGAAATCCGCGATAGGGGCATTGGTGATATAGAGTTTCGAGCCGTTGAGCCGCCATCCGCCCGGCACTTTGTCGGCCCTTGTGCGCAAGGCGCGGATGTCGGAACCGCCGTCCGGCTCCGAAAGCGCAAAGCCCGCGATTCGCTCACCCGCCAGCGCCGGACGGAAGAAGCCGGCCTTCTGCTCCTCGGTGCCGGCCCGCCAGATTGGCCAGATGCCGAGGTGGCTGTGCGCCGACCACGACGAGGCAAACGACTGGCAGACGCGGGACATCTCCTCGCGGACGATGCAGTCGGAAACCTTGTCGAAGCCGGAGCCGCCATCGGCTTCGGGATAACGAATGCCGTTGAGGCCGAGCGCGCCGAAGCGCTTGAACAAGGGGCGGGGAAAAGTCTCGGTCTCCTCGGCGTCGCGGACCAGTGGTGCGAGCTCGCTTTCGGCGAACCTGCGCACCGTGCGCCGCAGGTCCTCCTGCTCGGCGGTGAAGGAAAAATCCATGATGTGCTGTCGATCTCCGGAAGGCTACGATCCCGCGACTTTCAGATGCAATGCTTGTCTATGCGAATCAATAGCTTGGCCTGGGGTGATTGTTTCTGTCTAACTGGTTGTTGCCTCTCTGCGCGCTTTCACCTTTTTGCCCGGGAGTGAACATGCTCTGCTTCGATTTCGATAAGAGACCGCATACAGCACGGTGCGCCACCGGGCGTCGCGCCCTTGCGACATCTGCCGCCGCCTTTTTGCTTTTCGGCGCGCCGGCAATGGCGGCCGACCCACCGCCGCCGCCGCAGGTTTTCTCCATAGAGATTCCTCCGGGGCAGATCGACAAGGCGGTCGGCCAGCTTGACGCGCTTGCCGCCGGCCTGATGGCCCGGAGCGGCATCCCGGGCATGGCCGTGGCTGTCGTGAAGGATGGGCGCACCGTCTATGCCAAGGGCTTCGGTGTTCGCAAGGCCGGCCAGCCGGAACTCGTCGATGCCGACACTGTGTTTCAGATCGCCTCGCTGTCGAAGTCGATCACCGGCACTGTCGTTGCCCAACAGGTCGGCGCTGGTGCGGTGTCGTGGACCACGCCGGTGGTGACGCATCTGCCCTGGTTCGCCCTCAAGGACCCGTGGGTCACGGCCCATGTCACGCTGGGCGACCTGCTCAGTCACCGCTCCGGCCTTCCCGATCATGCCGGCGATGCGTTGGAGGATCTCGGCTACAAGGAACGTCAGGTGCTCGAACGGCTGCGTCTGCTGCCGTTGGCACCTTTCCGCGTCACCTACGCCTACACCAACTTCGGATTCACTGCGTCAGCCGCGGCAGTCGCGGCGGCGGCCGGCAAGGACTGGCCGGCACTGGCGGAGCAGGTGCTCTACAAGCCCCTTGGTATGAACGCCACCAGCTCGCGCTTCGTGGATTTCGAGCAACGCACCAACCGGGCAGCCGGCCACGTCAAGGTCGGTGGAACCTACCAGGCCAGATATCAACGCCGCCCGGACGAGCAGGCGCCGGCCGGCGGCGTCAGTTCCTCGGCGCGAGACCTCGCACGCTGGATGGCCCTGATCCTGCAGAATGGCACTTTCGAGGGCAGGGAGATCGTGGCCGCCAAGGCGCTGCTGCCGGCGATCACCGCGCAGACAATTTCGGGCCATTCTTTTGCGCCCGATGCCCGGCCGGGCTTTTACGGCTTCGGCTTCGGCGTCGGCATCTCGCCGTCGGGCCGGACCGAGATCAGGCATTCCGGCGCCTTCGCGATGGGCGCAGGTACTACTTTCGCTCTTTTGCCCTCGGCCGGTGTTGGCATCGTGGTCCTGACCAATGCCGCGCCCGCTGGTGCCGCCGAAGCGCTGGCGACGGATTTCACCGATATTGTGCAGTTCGGCAAGGTCGAGCGCGACTGGTTCGCCGCTTACGGCCGGCTGATGGCGCCGCTGGTGGCGCCGGGCGGAAGCCTCGTCGGCAAGGCGCCGCCGGCCAGCCCGGCGCCCGCGGCCCGGCTGTCGGATTACGTCGGAAGCTACGCCAGCGACTATTACGGTACGGCGGAGATCGTTTTGAGCGATGGCGCCTTGCGGCTGAAGCTCGGTCCCGCCGCCATCGACTATCCGCTCGCCCATTGGAGCGGCAATGCCTTCACCTTCCACCCGGTCAACGAGAACCAGACTGATGGCTCGGTCTCGCTGGCAACCTTCAAGACCGTCGGTCCGTCAGGTGCGCGCGCGCTGATCATCGAATATCTCGATGAACACGGCCTCGGCACGTTCGTCCGCGGCTAGGGAGACCCATGACCGCATCTGCTCCTCTTCCTTTGCTCGATGAGGTCAAGCTGCAGGTTGAGGTGATTGTCCCGGTGCTGCGGGCGCAGCGAAAGCAGACGCGCCGGGCCGAGGCCGACCGGATCGAGAGCGAGCCCGAGCTGGACGGCATCATGCTCTGCGATTCAAATTTCCATATCACCGACGTCGGCGCCGCCGATGCCGAATTCAGGCGCACGCAGACCATCATGCAGGACGTGCGCCACCGCGATTCCGCTATCGGTTCAGGTAGCGCCGCGCCGCTATCGTGGCAGGCTTGTGATCCATCTGTGCGCTGCCGCGACCTGACCGAAGACCCGCATCGGCCGCTTGGCGGCGGCCAGCATGCCGAGCACGCGGCCGATCGCTTCCACATGTTCGGCCGGCATTACCGCCGCCAACGCGCCGATCGGGCCCTTGTCATGCGAGGCGCGCATGCGGGCACCCAATGCCATGATGTCCTCGACCGGCATGTCCGCGGCGCCGTGCCGGCCATCGAACAGCTTGCGATAGCCGTGGGCGTGATCCTGGCACAGGGCGTCGAGAAAGGCTTCGAACTGGGGCCGCGTCACGCGACCTTCGGCGACGGCGGTGACGAGTCTCTGCTGCGGGTCGATGGTCCAGTGAAGCGGCATGGCGTGTACGATCTTGGCAGCCCGGCGGTACGCTGACCAGCGCCGCCCGCGGTCGCCGTCACCTCCTCCGAGTCGGTCGCCACTATCGCGGCAGGCCTGCGATCCATTTGCGTGCTGTCGCGACCTGGCGGAAGACGCGCATCGGCCGGTCGGCGGCGGCCAGCATGCCCAGTACGCGCGAGATCGCCTCACTATCGCCGTCCGGCACCACCGCCGCCAGCGCCCCCATCGTGGCAGTCTCGTGGCTGGCGCGCATGCGGGCGCCCAGCGCCATGATGTCCTCGGACGCCATGCGTAGCGTGCCGCGTGTTCCGTCGAACAGCTTGCGATAGTGTTGAGCGCCTGCGGCCTTTGAGGCGTTGAGAAAGGCCTCGAAGTCGCCGCGTGTGATATCTCCCTCGGCGACGGCGGTGATCAGTTTGTCCTGCGGGTCGATCGTCCAGTGAAGCGGCATCGCCTATTCCCTTAGCGGTCTCGCTGCAATTAGGCTAGCGTCGTCCCTTACCGCCCGATCTCCTCCAGATTGACTCGCGTCGTCTCGATCCGGAATCGCCAAGTCACCAGCGCGCCGGCCAGCGAAGTCGCGACCAGCACGCCCAGCAGCAGGTCGGCGCCGACGTCGGCCAGCAACACCGGGAACAGGAAGGCGGTGATCACCGCGCCGATCTTGGCGAAGGCGGCGGCAAAACCCGCGCCCTTGGCGCGAATGCCGGTCGGGAAGACCTCGCCTGCGAGCAGGTAGGTTTGCGCATTCGGCCCGACATTGGTCATAAAATTGAACAGCATGAAGCCGCCGAACAGCAGGAAGGTGCGCGCGGGCTCTGCAGCGTGCAGCGATGCCGCCGCCAACGCGAGGCCGGCCGCGCAGCCGATGAAGCCGGTGATCTGCAGGCGGATGCGGCCCATGCGGTCTGTCAGCAGCACGGCCGCCACGATCCCCACGATCAGCAGCGTGTCGACAAGCGCCGCGCCCTTGGCGGCCAGCAGGTCGCGAGCGATCACCGCGGTGACGTTGTGCGCGTCGGCGATCTCGTGGCCGACCGTCCGCGCCAGGATTGTCGGTGTGAAGATGCCGATGCCGTAGGTGCTGAGGTCCTGCAGGAACCACGGCACCGAGGCCAGGATGGTGGCGCGTCGCAACGGCGGCACGAACAGCTCCCGCCAGCCACGCCAGCGTCGCCGGCCCGCCGTTGCTGCCGGCGCCGGCAGGTCGGCAAGGTGCACCTGCCTGGGATAGGGCGGGTCGCGTTCCAGCAGCCGGCCGACTTCCCGCTCGGCCTCGGCTTTGCGGCCCTGCGACATCAGCCACTGCCCACTGTCGGTGATGAACAACCGGCCCACCACCACCAGCACCGCCGGCACGATCGCGGTGGCGTACATCCAGCGCCACGCGCCCACCTCCTGCAGGTTGGCGAGGATGAGATAGCCCACTGCAGTGCCCACCA
>CALDNT010000033.1 GCA_937915145.1 uncultured Reyranella sp. | reverse complement strand
CGCGATGCGCATGCCCTTGCCGCCGCCGCCGGCCGACGCCTTGATCATCACCGGATAGCCGATCTTGCGGGCGATCTTGACCGCCTCGTCGGCATTGGGAATGGCTGCCAGATAACCCGGCACCGTGCTGACACCCGCCTTCTGCGCGAGTTTCTTGGACTCGATCTTGTCGCCCATGGCGTGGATCGCCGGCGCATCGGGCCCGATGAAGGCGATGCCGGCCTTGGCCAGCGCCTTCTGGAATTCCTGCTTCTCGGACAGGAAGCCGTAGCCCGGGTGCACGGCCTGGGCGCCGGCCTTCTTGCAGGCGGCCACGATCCTGTCGATCTGCAGGTAAGACTGCGCCGAAGGCGGCGGCCCGATCAGCACCGCC
Organism: uncultured Reyranella sp.; assembly: GCA_937915145.1. Lineage (GTDB taxonomy): Bacteria > Pseudomonadota > Alphaproteobacteria > Reyranellales > Reyranellaceae > Reyranella. The sequence continues at coordinate 3,727 of CALDNT010000033.1, read as the reverse complement.
TCGTCGGCCTCGCGCACGTGCAGCGCATCGGCGTCGGCCTCGGAATAGACCGCGACCGTCTTGATGCCGAGACGCTTGCAGCTGCGGATGACGCGGCAGGCGATCTCGCCCCGGTTGGCGATCAGGATCTTGTCGAACAACGGCTTGGCTTCCGCGGGATGGGCTTTCAGCACCGTCTTCTTGCCAGCCTTCGTGGCGGTCTTGGAGGCCTTCTTCCTGGCGGCCATGCTCACGGTCCTTCTCTATTGCGGTCGAACAGGCCCATGGCCCAGGCGGTGTGTCCGGCGATCAGCGGCATCCAGACGATCAATACCCACAGCCACCACGGATACTGGCGGTGGACGATGAAATTCAGCGGGATGAGCACGAGGAGCGCGAGCAATCCGGCGATCACATGCTTGCGCACGGCCCGCCCGCGTCTCACCTGCTCCTCCGGCGATATGGTCACGGCCGCCCCGTCACAGAGGTATATTACCGTGCTTGCGCCACGGATTCTCGAGCTTCTTGGTCTCGAGCGTGGCCAGTGCCCGGCAAATCCGCCGCCGGGTACCATGCGGCATGATCACATCGTCGATGAAGCCGCGGTTGGCCGCGACGAACGGGTTGGCGAACTTCTCGCGGTATTCCTCGGTGCGCTTGGCGATCTTGGCGGCGTCGCCGATGTCGGAACGGAAGATGATCTCGACCGCGCCCTTGGCGCCCATCACCGCGATCTCGGCACCCGGCCAGGCATAATTGACGTCGCCGCGCAGGTGCTTGGACGCCATCACGTCGTAGGCGCCGCCATAGGCCTTGCGGGTGATCACCGTCACCTTCGGCACCGTCGCCTCGGCATAGGCGTAAAGCAGCTTGGCGCCATGCTTGATGATGCCGCTGAACTCCTGCGCCGTACCGGGCAGAAATCCCGGCACGTCGACGAAGGTGACGATCGGAATATTGAAGGCGTCGCAGAAGCGCACGAAGCGCGCCGCCTTGCGCGAGGAGTCGATGTCGAGGCAACCCGCCAGCACCATCGGCTGGTTGGCGACGAACCCCACGGTGCGGCCGGCCATGCGGCCGAAGCCCACGACCATATTGGCGGCCCATTCCGGCGACAGCTCGAAGAAATCGCCCTCGTCCACGACCTTATGGATCAGTTCCTTGATGTCGTACGGCTTGTTGGGATTTTCCGGCACCAGCGTGTCGAGCGAAGGATCGTCGCGATCGGCCGGGTCCCGCGTGGCGCGTACCGGCGCCTTCTCACGGTTGTTGGCGGGCAGGAAATCGACGAAGCGGCGCAGCTGCAGCAGTGCCTCGACGTCATCCTCGAAGGCGCGATCGGAGACACCCGACTTCTGTGTGTGGGTGAGCGCGCCGCCCAGCTCTTCCTGCGTGACGGCCTCGTGCGTCACCGTCTTGACCACGTCGGGGCCGGTCACGAACATGTACGAGCTGTCCTTCACCATGAAGATGAAGTCGGTCATGGCCGGCGAATAGACGGCGCCGCCGGCACAAGGTCCCATGACCATCGAAATCTGCGGGATCACGCCGGAGGCCAGGACATTGCGCTGAAACACGTCGGCATAGCCGGCCAGAGAATCGACACCTTCCTGGATGCGCGCACCGCCCGAATCGTTGATCCCGAGCACCGGTGCGCCGACCTTCATGGCGATGTCCATGACCTTGCAGATCTTGGCCGCATGCATGCCCGAGAGCGCCCCGCCGAACACCGTGAAATCCTGGCTGAACACATAGACCAGCCGGCCGTTGATCGTGCCGTGGCCGGTGACCACGCCGTCACCCGGGATCTTCTGGGTTTCCATGCCGAAGTCGATCGAGCGGTGCTCGACGAACATGTCGTATTCCTCGAACGATCCCGGATCGAGCAGGACATCGATGCGCTCGCGCGCCGTCAGCTTGCCCTTGGCATGCTGCGCTTCGATGCGACGCTGCCCGCCGCCCAAACGGGCACCCGCGCGGCGCTTCTCCAACTCTTCCAACATCTTCTGCATTCATTTCACTCCGGCTCGCCGCACCGTTTTCAGGCAAAATCCTCGAGGCGTCCAGTTCACGAATTCGGTCTTTCACGCGGCGGGCAAAGATGCTCGAGCCGCCCTGCCGCCGTGTCGGGGAGATCGCCGATGCGCCTCAGAGCGAAACTCGTGGGTTCACGGTGCCCTGCCGCATCGCGGTTGTAGCACACCAGCGACGGCCCACCCGTTGCGGAGCAGATGAAGCGGTCCGGGCTGTAGGGGCCCTGGCTCGCCACCTTGGTGAAGACGATTTCGATCCGCTCGCCGTCGATCCGCACGAAGCCGCATTGCGCATATTCCTGACGCTGGCTGCGGCCGGCGTTGCGCGCGTCCTCACGCTCGATGACCACCGTGCCGGCGTAGCGACCGTCATGGCCCTGCCGCTCGAATTGCCACACACCCTGCAGGTTTTGGGCCAGCGCCGGATGCGCGACCGCCGCCAGCAGGAGGGCAATGCCCACCGCCCGGATCATTTCAGGAAGCGCTTCTCGTTGTGCTTCACGGCCGCCATGCCCTGCAGGTCGAAGACCTGGTCGACCGTCGCGATGCTGTCCTCGACGCCATGGATGCCGCCGTCCTGGCGAATCCGGGCGAAGGTCGCGCGCATCGCCGCGACGGACGCACGGATGGCGTGGTTGCCCCAGATCAGCAGCCCGATCTTCCTGAGTTCCCTCACCCGCGCCACTGTCATCTGCGGATAAGCGGTCGGCACCAGCGCGATCGGCACCTTGCCGTCCCAGGCCTGCACAAAGGCCTCGATCTCATCCGGCGTCTTCTGCTTGGAGTGGACCAGGATCATGTCGGCACCGGCGGCCTCGTAGGCCTGCGCCCGCTTCAGGGCCTCATCCTGGCCGAGCCCCGCGATCAACGCCTCGGTCCGCGCCACGATCACGAGGTCCGGGTCGCGCCGCGCCGACCGCGCCGCCTCGATCTTGCCCTGGAATTCTTCGATGCGAACCATGTCCTGACGGCCGCCGGCGATCAGGCTGGTGACCTTGGGAAAGCTCTTGTCTTCCATGACGATCGCCGCCACGCCGGCCCGTTCGTATTGCTCCACGGCGTGGAGCACGTTGATCGCATTGCCGAAGCCGGTGTCGATATCGGCGACCACCGGCAGGCCCGACCGATCGACCATCGCCCGCGTCATGTCGAGATGCTGGGTCATCGACACGATGCTGACGTCGGGCACGCCGTACATGGCCGAGAGCTCGAAGCCGCTGGCCCAGATCGCGTCGAAGCCGGCTTCGGCCGCGAGCATGGCCGACAGCGGGCTGTGCGCCGCCATCGCCTCGACGAGGCCGTTTTTCGCCAGGACCTGACGCAGTTTGCTGCCCGCTGCCATGCTCTTCTCCCTAACGGCGCAACCGCGCCTGTTCCAACAGTGCCAGGAACCGCGCGCCGGCATTGATGTCCCGGGCGATTCCGTCGCGATGCTTGGCAGCCAGCGGATCGTCGCCCCAGCGCTCGATCTGGTAGAGTTCGTCGACCTGCGCCGCCGCAAAAGCCGCCTCGGCGGACAAACGTCCCTCTGCGACCGCGAGCGCGATCACCAGAGATCCGGCGGTGTGGGTAAGATTGTAGAGCGCCGACAGCGCAAGGTCAGCATGAGTGGACACGGCGCCATGCAACCGGGACACGGCTTCCTCAGGCTGGTCGACGAAGGCGATGCCGGTTGCGACGGTGAGCCGCGCGCCGAATTCTTCAGCCGCCCAATC
>CALDNT010000032.1 GCA_937915145.1 uncultured Reyranella sp. | reverse complement strand
CGGGTAGCGGATGTCGACGCCGGCGGCGATCACGCATTCCGGCGCCTTAGTGAAAATGATCGGCGCGGTCGGGATGGCGTCTGCGGCGGAGCTGGCGCTGCTGTCAAAGCCGCTGCGCGTGAACTCCTTCGCGTGCTCGTGATAGTTCTTGCCGACGCACATCACGTTGCGCGGTGGCCGCGGGATCGGCGCCTCGACTTTCACGGCCGATAACGGAATGCCAACGCCGGTCGGCTTGAGCAGCGGCCCGATCTCGTCGAGCAGCGTGAGGATGGAGGTGAGGTCGGGGACAGGACGTCCCAGCATATCCTCGAGCGGCCAGACCGACCTGGCGTCAAGGTCGACGAGGGCAGCTTTCGTCCGTCCTGCGTGGGTGATGGTTGCGAGTTTCATCGATTGTCCTTCGCGGGCAAGTGCGTTGCGCCGGCTGCTATTGTTGCGGCTTCTCCGCTTCCTGGCCCCAGCCCTTCTTCTCGGCGTCGAAGAACGAGGCGAAGACCTTGCGGATGGTGCTCTCGCCAATGTCGCGGGTGATGAACACGACGCGGCTCTTGCGGTCGTCGCCCTCGGGCCAGGCGTCGAGCGTGGCGGGCGGATGGAAGACGTGCTGCACGCCATGGATGACCACCGGCTTGTCGGTGTCCTTGACGTTCAGGATACCCTTCATGCGCAGCAGGTCGGGTCCGCGGTAGGTGACCAAGGCATCGAACGCCGCAGCGACCGTTGCCCAGCTCATCGGTTCATCGAAGGTCATGCAGAAGGAACGGATGCGATCGTCGTGGCGGTTGACGTCGTGCGGATCCTGTTCGCCGGAGCCGTCGTGCTTATGGTCGTGTCCGTGGCCGTGACCATGATCGTGCCCGTGATGATGGTGGCCATGGCCATGATCGTGCCCGTGATGATGGTGGCCATGGCCATGATCGTGGCTGCCCTCATAGGCTTCGGCCTGCAGCCACTTCTTCACGTCGGCGGTCTTGCTCTCGGGATTGTAGAGGCCGGCGTTCAGGATCGCATTGGGGTCGATCTCGCCGGTCGCCACGACATGGAACGGCGCGCCGGGGTTGAGATGCTGCAGGCGGTGCTTCAGTTCGGCGAGTTTGGGGGCATCGGCGATGTCGACCTTGGTGAGCAGGATACGATCGGCGACGGCGGCCTGCTTGATCGCCTCCTCGTGGTTGTCGAGTGTGCTGGCGCCGTTTACGCCGTCGACCGTCGTCACCACGCCGTCGAGGCGGTAGCGCGAGGCGAGGAGGGGATCGGTCATCAGCGTGTGCAGGATGGGTGCCGGATCGGCGAGGCCCGTGGTTTCCACCACCATGCGCTTGAACTGACTGACCTCGCCCCGGGAGCGCTTGAGGAACAGTTCGCTCATGGTGCGGACCAGGTCGCCGCGCACGGTGCAGCACAGGCAGCCGGAGTTCAGCGTCACCATGCCCTCGTCGTCGGACTTCTCGACCAGCAGGTGATCGAGCCCGATCTCGCCGAACTCGTTGATGATGACGGCGGTGTCGGCGAGTTCCGGCCGGCGCAGCAGCTTGTTCAGCAGCGTGGTCTTGCCGCTGCCGAGAAAGCCCGTCAGCACGGTGACGGGAATGCGCTGTTCGGCGGCGGTGGGGGTGTCGGTCATGGTTGGGTCCTACTTGCAGACGAACTAGGGGCGCCAGAATCGGTCGGCTTTCCTGAACGCTGCCCAGGCCCGCTCCAGGCGGCGGCGGCGGCGCTTCTCGCCGGACGCCACCTGCTTGGCGAGGACCTTGAGCGGCCGCGCCACGTCCTCCGTCGGACGGGCCGCCGTCGCGATGTCGGCCAGCGTCTGGGCGGCCACCGCACGATCGTTCAAGGCGCCGAGCGCGCCCTGCAGGCGCACCGTGGCGTCGATATAGGGCTTGGCTTGCCCGGACGCAAAGGCGGGTCCGAGGTAGACGGCAGCGTAGCGCAGCTTCTTGATCGCGATGCGCAGCCGATGCAGGCGTGCCGTATCGAACTTTTTGAGCTTGCGCCCGCGACGCAGCGCCTTGGCATGACGGGCATCGAGCACGGCGCGGCCGAAGGCATCGAGACGCGATTGTGCCGTCGCCACCGGCGGCCTGGCGGCGAAAGCCTGGAGCCCGCGATCGAAGGCGGCGAAGCGCGCGCCGGACAGCGCCGCCCGGGCGTGGCGCAGGTGGATCTCGGCCACCCGATTGGCGACCCGGCGGACCAGCGGTGGCACGTCGTGGACCGTCTCGGTCAGGAACACCTGCAGGTCGCGGGCGGCACTGCATTCGCCGGCCAGCCATTTCGCTTCGGCCGCCAGGGCGCGAACCGCCGGTCCATCGACGGCGTCGCGAAACAGCCCGAAGGCCGCGCGCAGGCGGCGCAGGGCCACGCGGGTCTGGTGGATGCCCTCGGGCCGGCGGCTCTTCAACACAACGGCGCGATGTTTGAGGAGATCGGCGCGGCAGCCGGCCACGATGTGCCGCAGCGCGGCCTCGGGGGCGGTGTCAGGTCGGAGGCGTGATTCCAGCGAACGGGCCATTGCTTGCCTGACGGTAGCGGCCGGCGGGGGCCGGGCAACCGCAAAGAACGACACTCTGATGAAGGTTTTGTTGCGATCGGGCCCGGTACCCCCGCCTGTTCCCGGGGATTTCGCTGGCCGGCTGGCCAGTTAGCGGCATTTCTGGTGGCGGCGGGCTGCCCCGGTGCCATAGACTCACAATATGAGTATCGACGCGGCTGCCTTCAAAAAGGGCATGCGCCATCTTGCGGCAAGCGTGACCCTGATCACTACCCGCCACGGCAATCTGCGCGGCGGCCTGACGGCGACCGCGGTCTGCTCGGTGTCGGCCGAGCCGCCGCAGATCCTGGTCTGCGTCAACAAGACCGCGAGTGCCCATGACCCGATCGGCGAGGCCGGCGTCTTCTGCATCAATATTCTGAGCCCGGCCCATCGCAAGATCGCCGAGCGCTTCGCCGGCATGGACGGCGTCGAAGGCGACGAGCGCTTCAACGACATGGGCGAATGGTCGGCGCTCGCCACCGGCGCGCCGGTGCTGAAGGGCTGCCCGGTGTCGTTCGACTGCAAGCTGGTGACCCGCCTTTCGGCCGGCACGCACACGATCTATATCGGCGAGATTGTCGACCTCGCACTCGACGCCGAGGCGACGCCGCTGCTCTATGCCGACGGTGCCTTCGTGCACGTCGATGCGCTCAAGAAGGCCGCTGCGGCGGCTTGAGGCCGCAGTGGCGCCCCGGCGGCGAAATCACTATGTTCCGCCCGCCTGCTGGGGCGTCGCCAAGCGGTAAGGCAGCGGATTTTGATTCCGCCATTCCCAGGTTCGAATCCTGGCGCCCCAGCCAGCCACCCCCGAGTGGG
>CALDNT010000031.1 GCA_937915145.1 uncultured Reyranella sp. | reverse complement strand
ACACCATCGCCTACAGCGGCCAGGGCTACGTGAACGCCAGCGGCTACGATTCCTACCTCGGATTTAACGGCCGCTCCGGTCGCATCGTCTGGCCCGACCTGGATCCGCGGCTCATCATTGAAGGCCCTCCGGGGCCAAACGCGGCGCCGCGGCGGGAGGAGTCCTTTGTCATGGCGCCCTCAACCTCCTATGGCGGAGTCGCCGGCGAGGAGCTCTTTCGCCGGTTCATCGCCGCCACCCAGGGGAAGGGCCCGCCGCCCACCACCCTCGACGACGCCGTGCGCATGGCGCGAATCATCGAAGCCGCCGCGGACTCGGCCGCCGACGGCCGATTCGTCACCGTAAAATTAGTCACTGCCGGAACCGCCTGACAGGGAGCGAACAAACCGGCAACCGCGTCGCTCCGGCGGAAGCATCGGACCAATTCGGGCAGGACGCCTGCCTGTCCCGAGGCTGCGCTTCCCTCCGACAATTCCCCGCGCAGCCAAAGTTCACGACTGCCTCTGTTCCGGCTGGCCCTTCAGGGCTTCACTTTGGCATCCAGCTCCGCGAGCTTGAAGCGCACGCTTACGATATAGGGTTGTTCGCCCTCGGTCCAGTGACCGTAGGTGGTGGTGACAAAGGTGCCGTCTGGCAGCAGCTCGACGCCGGGATAGGTCGAATCGTAGCCCTTCGTGTTGTCCATGATCCGGACGCGATACTGGCCTTCGTTTCCCTTGACGATGTCGTCATAGGTTCCAACCCAGCCGACCCAGTCGCCCCGGGACGGGGTCGCATGTGTCATGTCGCGAAAGCTGATGAAAAGGCGGGCATCGGGCGCATATTTGGCCACGTGCCGGTCACCAGTGAGGGCGGCCGGCAGTTCGCGTGGCTCGGTCCAGGTCAATCCCTCGTCGTTCGAGAAGATGACGAACGAATTGTACGTGCGGGAATTCTCCCGCAGCAGCACGGCAATCTGGCCGCCGTCGGGCGAACGCAGCGCGCCGGGTTCGCAGAGATCCGCTTCGGGCAGCATGGCGATCGGCACCGGCACGCTCCAGGTCAGGCCGCCATCCTTCGAGAGCGTCGTATACACCCAGAATCGCCACGGCTGCGCGGCCGGCGAAAAATGATCGCTGTGCGGGCTCTTCATCGCGTTGGCCGCCAGGTCGCCGCCCCGGATGAAACGGCCGTCGTCGTGGAAGAAGGCGAGGTAGTGCCCCGGCGTCTTCAGGTCGATCACCGTACCCATCGTGACTATGCCGCCAAAGTCGCCGACCGTCTTCAGTTCGCCCCAGTGCGCGCCGTCGTCCTCCGTCACGGCCATGCGCAGCGGATAAAGTCCGCTGAACATGATGATGCGCTTCCGGCCCGCCGCATCCACCACGCGGTGCAGCGTGGGCACCTCGAGCGAGGTCTCCCACGATTTCGGCGTGGGCAGCCGCGCGCTCCACGTCCTGCCGCCGTCGTTGCTGCGTTTGTACACGATGGCGCCGCGGCCATGACCCCGGGGATAAACGGTGAGCATCGTCCGGCCATCCTCGAGCAGCACGGTGGTCGGGTGCCCGAGATACTGGCCGGCTTCGCGATCCACGATGACCTGCCGCTCCTTTTCCCCGCTGATGTCCACGGTCGGAATGGTGTAGCCGGGCGGGAGCTTCGTCTTGAGCAGCTTGGGCGCGGCGGCGGGGATGACATCCTTTTTCTGCAACCCCGTCGGCTGGGCCAGGCCAGCGGTTAGCAGGGCGCATCCAAAAACGCTGGCGAGGAGGACGGGGCGGAGTTTCATGGGATGAAGGGATGAGACGGGTTGATGCAAATGGGCGAACGCGACCGTGGCGGGGCAGGGCGCGGATTCAGCCCGCGGTTCCCAAGGAGTTCGGGCACCGGCTTGTCGACAAGGGGCATGGCCGCAAGTGGCAGCGGCCCAACGGCGGGTGGCGAGTGAAAAAAGCAACCCGCACCGGGAATTGAACATTGCGCCTTGCTCCCCCTCTCCTGCCTTGCGAGCCGGAACCACGGCCGCGTATCCTCCCACCTGAAGTATCCTCCCCCTCCGATAGTTGCCCGTGTGCCGGTCCTTTTCCGCCCAAGTTACCCACCTACCCCCATTGAGAATCCATCACCTCGTCACGTGCCTTGCGCTCCTGGGCGCCGGAGCCGCCGCCGCTCCGTCACTCACCCAAACCGATGTGTTCGTTTCCGGCCAGGACGGCTACCACACGTTCCGGATTCCGGCCATCGAGGCGTCGCCGGATGGCTCGTTGATCGCGTTTGCCGAGGCGCGCAAATACACGGCCGAGGACCCTGGCTTCGGCCGGCAGGACATCGATCTTGTCTACAAGCGCAGCACCGATAACGGCGCGACCTGGTCGCCGATGGTGGTACTCGAGGATACGGGCGAGGAGTGGTCGGCCGCGAACCCAGCGACCATCCTCGATCGCACAAACGGAAGGCTCTGGGTGTTTTACATCCGCGGACGGCCCAAGCGCAGTTCGGAAACATCCCGGCTGGGCACCGATGACATGGCCACAATGGCGCGCTGGAGTGCCGACAGCGGGCGCACCTGGTCGGAAGCGATTGACCTGAGCGCGGTCGGCACTGAATGAAGGAGCCTACCCCAACCGACGCCGGCATGAACCATGAACGCAGACTTCTTATTCAAAAAGCGGGCATTGCTGCCATGGCCGCATTGACACCCCTGCCCGCGGCTGACCGGGAGAGTCAATCACCCGCACCGTCTGGGAACGAAACCAGGATCCAAGGTGGGAAGAGTAATTGGCGCAGTGCGCTGGTCCTGAACCGCGAGCGGCAGGTGATTTCCGGCAGCACCGCCGCACTCGTGGCAGCCATCCGCCGTGGGGCGGACCTGCGGATCTACACCGAGTTTCGCCACAACGAGCACATCGATACGAAGTCCACCAGCCGGGAACTCGTCCAGGAGGTCGCCGATTTCAGGATCACCTATTTGTTGGAGGATCGCTGGGTGGCAGGCGTCATCAATCTGCGCCAGCCGATCGATCTGCCAAATGGCTTTGGCCCGCGTCCGTCAATGTCCTTTTTCCTCTACAACCAGAATGGCGATCAAGCCATCGCGCGGCCGTATCTGGATGGCGGAGCTGCCTTGGAGCAGAAGGGACCGGCACCGCTGGAAGACCACACCGCCATGCCAAAGTATCATCAGTTCGATGCGTGGGACAAGGGCACGAATGCGCCGAGCAGCAACTTCGCCTACGATTTCGAGACCTACAAATTCATGGTCTGCGACGACTGGCAGGAGGTCTGTGCGTGCGATGCCGACGGCCGGGTGCTGTCCGGTTCCATCGACACGCTGGCGGCAGAGTTTGCACAGGGGCGCGAGGTGAAGGCGGGCATCGGCGGGTTGTGTGCCGACCTGACGGCAGAGGCCGCGCCCACCCTGCCCCACGAGGTGTTTGTCCATTGCGGCTCGTGCTACTACTACACCGAGCGCAAGCAGTTCATGGCGGCCTCGCAGCCCGTGGTGCGGGTGAGTCCCGCCATTCCGCTCCGCTACCACAGCGACGCGTGGGATTTCGGCTGGCTGATGCCGCGCTCGGACGGCCACGTCGCCCGCTGGCTGGTCGACCCCTACACCCTGAAGTTCAACCGCAGCGAGCGCCGGCACGCCCTGCGCTGGTTCGTGCGCTGAATCGTGCCAACCGTGTTGATTTGAATTTCCGGGCTGGCCAGTTCTAGCTTAACGGGCGGGTCCAGGTCTGGTCCTCTCGTTACGCCTAGCTCCATTTTTTCACGTCCGCATGAAACCGAAAGAAAACACCTCCCTGTCCCGCCGTTCCTTTCTCCAGCTTTCCGGCTTCGGGGCCGCGGCGGCCACGCTCCGCCTGGCGCCGGCGGCACTGGCCGCCGCAGCGGACACGCCGGGCCCGAAGCCGGCGGCGGATATCGGCTCCCGGCGGGAGCTGATGGTGGATGACTACCTGATCGAGCGGTTGACGGGCCGGGCGGAGATGCGCCTGCACCACCCGCAGCCCCAGGAAATTGTGATCGAGCACGATGCGCCATGGGAAGGCAGCGGCAGCGGCTACCACAGCCTTTTCAAGGACGGCGATCTCTACCGGCTCTATTACAAGGCCTGGCACCTCGAGGGCAGCCAGAAGAATCCCTATACGGGCGATGCCGATGCGCATCGCCTCTGCTACGCCGAGAGCAACGACGGGATTCACTGGCGCAAGCCGGCACTCGGCCTGTTCGAATACGAGGGATCGAAGGCGAACAACATCGTCATCCCCAGTGGTCCCTGGGGCGGCATGCACCTGAGCGCGGCGGAATCGGCCGTGTTCAAGGATGAGAATCCGGCCGTGCCGGCGGACGCGCGCTACAAGGCGCTCGTGCGAAGCCGCAAGCCGTTCGGCCTGATCGCGTTCAAGTCGGCGGACGGCGTCCGCTTTACACCGGTGAGCGAAAAGCCGATCATCACCGAGGGGGCTTTTGATTCGCAGAACCTCGCGTTCTGGGACACGGAGCGTGGCGAATACCGCGCCTACTGGCGTTTCTTCACCGAGGGCGTGACGAACGAGACCACCTGGAAGTATGCCGGTTATCGGGGCATCCGCACGGCCACCTCGAAGAACTTTGTCGATTGGAGCGCGCATGAAGACGTGACCTATCCGGGGGCCGCGCCCGAGGTGCATCTCTACACGAACCAGATCAAGCCCTACCACCGCGCTCCGCATCTTTTCGTCGGGTTCCCGATGCACTATGTGGACCGGGGCTGGACGGACTCGGTTCGGGCGTTGCCCGAACTGGAGAACCGCGAACTGCGGGCCAGCGTCAATCCGCGCTACGGCACCGCCGTCTCCGACAGCGTGCTCATGACGAGCCGGGACGGCGTGCGCTTCAAGCGCTGGGAGGAGGCGTTCCTGCGTCCGGGGATCGAGCGCGAGGGCACCTGGAATTACGGCCACCAGTGCCTGGCATGGCACATCGTCGAGACGCCCTCCCGGCTGGATGGCGGGGCGCCGAACGAACTTTCGTTCTATGCCGTCGAAAGCTACTGGACCGGCAGGAGCAGCACACTGCGGCGGCATACGCTGCGGCTCGATGGCTTTGTCTCAATCAATGCCCCGGTCGCAGGCGGCGAGATGCTGACCCGGCCGTTGCGCTTCAAGGGTGCCACCTTGAGGCTGAATTTTTCCTCTTCCGCCGCCGGCGGGATTCGGGTGGAGGTTCAGGATGAAGGCGGCAGGCCATTCCCGGGCCGCACCCTCGAGGAAAGCCAGCCGATCTATGGCGACGCGCTCGAGCGCAAGGTGACCTGGAGAGACGGAGCCGACTTGTCGGCCCTGCAGGGCCGACCCGTACGGCTGCGCTTCGTCCTGCAGGATGCGGATCTTTATGCGCTGCGCTTTGGACCGCCCTGAGAAGCCGGCTTCCGCTTACCAGGGATTCGCCTCAAATCCTGCGGGTGTAGCCCGGCCCGGGGGAGCCGGGTTCTTCCCACCACGAAACCTGAATTGTCCCGCGTCTCCCGCCGCGGGCCATATTCGCGAGCACCTCTTCCATTGGCATTTCGTCCCCTCGCTTGGATCCCGCCCAGCCCCCGACCCCAAGAATCCAGTTTCCTTTCCGCTGGGGCATGGCTGAACTCTCCCGCCCAAAACCTGTGGCCGACACCTCCCACGAGCCGGCTGCCGGCGACCCCTTAACCGCGACGGCGGCCACGTGCACCCTAGAGCCGAGGTTGCAGAACCGCAACGCCCTGATTTTCGCCGGGCAGATCGCCCTGATCTACCTCGCCGCACCCGCGTTGTACGTGGGTTTCCTGCAGGCCGGTTTGTGCAAACGGCTGAATACCTCGGACACGATGGCCAACCTGCCGAGCACGGTGTTCCTCGCGATGGCCTGGGGCCCCGTGGCCGTGGCCTGGCTCTTCCCTCAGGCCCGGCTACTCAAGAAAGTGATGGGCTGGGGTTATGCCGTGACCGCCGCCATCGGACTGGGAGTGGCGGCGGTGCTGCTCGCCCCGAGTTCGCCCGCGTTGATCATCGGCGCCCTGGTCGTGCATGCGGCGGTGCTGGGCATCACCAACGGCGTGGTCAATGCGCTCGGCTGGGAAGCCCTGAACCGCGGCGTGGACGCGCGCCTCCGCGGCCGGGCCCTCGGTCTCGCCTACGGCTGGGGCCCGGGCTGCGCGGTCGTCAGTTCGCTGGGCGCGCAACTAATCCTGGACGGGAAACTACTGGGCTGGACCCCGCCCGCGTGGCTGGCGATCGGTTATCCCTACAACTACGCCCTGCTCTATGCCGGCAGCGCGGGCTGCATGGCGCTGGCCGCCTACCTCGCATCGCTTTACCGGATCCCCGTGCCGCACCTGGATGTCGAGCGCGAGACTTTCCAGACGGCGGTGGTTGGCGGCTTCCAGGCCGTGATCCGAAACCGGATCCTGCTCATCGCCTGCGTGGCCTACCTCCTCATGTACTGCGGCAACATGGTGCAAAACAACATGAGCATCTTCACCCGCGAAGCCGTCGGGCGCAGCCCCGAGGATCTGGCGGGTTACCAGCTCACCCTGCGCTTCTCGTTCAAGATGCTCTGCGGATTCATGCTCGGCTGGCTGCTCGCGCGCACCAATCCCAAAGTCCCCCTGCTGGTGACCGCCGGGCTGCAGATCGCCGGCGTGCTCTGGGTCCTTCTCGTACCCGGCTACTGGTTCCTGCTGGCCTTCGGCATCAACGGCGCGGGCGAATTGTTTGGCGTCTACTAT
>CALDNT010000030.1 GCA_937915145.1 uncultured Reyranella sp. | reverse complement strand
GGCCGGCCACTGGTTCCCGGGCGATGATCATCGAGCCGGTTGCCAATGAAGATGTGCAGCGCTTCGGTCGAGCCGATGCCGTCGAGGATCGTCGTGCCGGTCTTGTCCTGCCAGCGGCGGAACATGTCGGCCGGTAGCGCCTCGCCGGCGGAAACGCAGGCGCGCAGGGACTTCAGGTGGCGCGGCCCGGCCTCCAGTGTCGCGAGCTGGGCGGCGTAGAGTGTCGGCACGCCGTAATAGAGCGTTGGCTTGAAGGACTCGATGTTGGCGAACGTCGTGTCCGGCGTCGGTCGGCGGTCGTCGAGCACCGCGGTACCGCCGGTCCACAACGGGAAGGTCATGCCGTTGCCCAGGCCATAGGCGAAGAACAGCTTGGCCGCAGAATAGCTTACGTCATGGTCGGCCACACCCAACACACGCACGCCGTAGAGCTCGCTGGTCACCACCATGTCGCGCTGGGCGTGAACCGCGCCCTTGGGCCGCCCGGTCGAGCCCGATGAATAGAGCCAGAAGCAGTCGTCGTCCGGTGCCGCCAGAAGCGGCGCCAGCGCGGTGGCGGCCTTGTTCATCTCGGCCAGGAAATCATCGACGGTCATGGCCTTGGGCGCCTTTGCGCCGAGCTGTTGCAGTGCCGGGCCGATCTCGCCCGCGAACTCGACCGAGGAGACGACGAGGCCACAACCCGAATCGCCGATCATGTAGGCGTAGTCGTCGCCCCGCAGCAGCGTGTTGACCGGCACCGGCACGATGCCGGCCTTGATGGCGCCCCAGAACAGATAGAAGAACGCCGGGCAATCCTTCACCACCATCAGCAGGCGCTGGCCGGGCTCGAGCCCGAGCGCCCGCAGCGCGTTGCCGCTGCGGTTCACGCGTTCCGCCAGCTCGCCGTAGGTGACGGTCTCGTGCGTGGTGCGGATCGCCGCCTTGGCGCCGCGGCCTTCGCCGACATGCCGGTCGATGAAGGGTACCGCGACATTGAACGCCGCGGGCAGGCGAACCTTGTTCTTGGACGTAAAGGAGATGCCGGCGGGAAGAACCATGGCTGAGCCCTGAAAGGAATTACGAGCTTCTCCTGTAGCGCAAGCCGGCGGCAAATGGCAGCGTGCCGGGATCGGAACTGTCGATTGTAGGAGGCGGGCAATGCCGGTCGTTGACTATGCGGTGCTGCCGGAATTTCCGATGCGGGCCGGGATCACCGGCAAATGGATCTCCGGCGGCGAGCACGGCGCCACGACCCTGAGCGTGCTGTCCAACACCGCCGAGCCTGGCGTCGCCGTGCCGCGCCATTTTCATGAATATGAAGAAGTCGTCCTGGTTGAGGCCGGACGGATCTGGGTCGAGCTCGACAAGCTCAGGGTGACCGCCGGTCCCGGCCAGTCCGTCATCATCCCGCCGCACACGCCGCATGCCTGGGGCACCGAAGGAGCAGGTGCCGCCCGGGCGCTGTTCATCTGGCCGGTGCTGGAGCCCTTTGCGCCGGGCAGGAGCACCTACCTCGACGGCGTGCCGCCGGCCGTAAGCTGAATCGGGAGACGATCTCAATGACCATCGCGCGCTGGGCGCCGGGACTGCACACGCTTGCCACCTACAAGGCCGCGTTCCTGCCGCGCGATCTGGCGGCCGGCATCACGCTAGGCGCGGTGATGGTGCCGGTGGGTCTTGCCTATGGCGAACTGGCCGGCCTGCCGTTGGCCGGCCTCTACGGCAGCATGCTGCCGCTGCTGGCCTACGCGATCTTCGGCAGTTCGCGCCAGCTCGTTGTCGGACCCGACACCGCGATGGCCGCCATCGTGGCCGTCGCCGTGGCGCCGCTGGCCGTGGGCGATCCCGGCCGGCTGGCGCTGCTGGCCGCCGGCCTCGGCGTGATGGTGGGCATCCTCTGCCTCGCCGCCGGCCTGCTGCGGCTGGGCTTCGTCGCCAACTTTCTCTCCAAGCCGGTGATCGTGGGATTCATGCACGGCCTGGCGCTGGTCATCATCGGTGCCCAATTGCCCAAGGTGTTCGGCTTCAAATCGGAAGGCGAGACCACGCTCGAACAGTTCGCCAGCCTGGCGTCGCGGCTCGGCGACACCAGCCCTGCGGCATTGGCGATCGGCGCCTCGAGCTTCGTCGTCATCCTGCTCTGCCGCCGCTTCGTGCCGCGCCTGCCCGGCGCGGTGCTGGCGCTGGTGGGCTCGATCCTGGCCGTGGTCCTGCTCGATCTCGACAAGCAGGGTGTTGCCGTGGTCGGCCGCATCCCGGCCGGCCTGCCCGGCCTGTCGCTGCCGGTGCTGACGCTTGGGGACTTCGAGGCCCTGCTGCCGGTGGCGCTGGTGGCGGCACTGCTGTCTTTCTCCGACACCGTCATCACCGCCCGCGCCTTCGCCGCCCGCAACGGCTACCGCATCGACGCCAACCAGGAGCTTTTGAGCATCGGCGTCGCCAACCTCGTGTCCGGCCTCAACCAGGGCTTGCCGATCAGCGCCAGCGACACCCGCACCGCCGTGGCCGAGGCCGCCGGCAGCCGCACCCAGGTGACGTCGGTGATCGCCGCCGCCATCGTCGCCGCCACCGCGCTATGGATGGCCGATCTTCTCTTCTACCTGCCGCAGGCTGCACTGGGTGGCATCCTGGTCGCCTCTGCCTGGGGCCTCTGCGATTTCGGCGAGTTCGCCCGGCTGTGGCGCTTTCGCGGCATCAGCCTGGCCGGCGCGCTGCTGACGCTGGCGGGCGTGGTGGCAATGGGCGTCATGGAAGGAATCCTGGTGGGTGTCGTCTTCTCGCTGGTCCTGCTGCTGCGGGCCTTGGCCTTTCCGCCCGACGCAGCACTCGGCCGCTCGCCCGACGGCATCTGGCATGATCCCGCCCACACGCCCGATGCCCGGCCGGTGCCCGGGCTGCTGGTCTATCGCTTCGCCGCCCCGCTGTTCTTCGCCAACTGCAGCCTGTTCCGCGACCGCATCGAGGCGCTGGTCGCGGCCGCGCCCGAGCCGGTGACGGCGGTGGTGATCGACGGCGGCGCCATCCACGACGTCGACCTGATGGGCTGCGAGATGCTGGCCGAGGTCGAGCGCGACCTGCGCGAGCGCGGCATTCTCCTGGGCTTCGGCAACCTGCGTCGTCGCGTCAAGCGCGACATCGAACGCGGCCTCGATTTCCCGCCTGATGCCGACGGCATCACCTACGCCAGCGTGACCGAGGCCGTCGACGCCCTTACTGGCCGGTGAGTGGGCGCACGACCGCTTCGGCGAACGCCTCGAGATAGCGGTCGGCGGCGCCGGGTCCGCTGTCTCCAGGCAGGCTCGGCAGCGGCGCGTCGCCGTTGGCATAGTTGTTGGCCGGATCGAAGACGATGAAGTAGCTGAGGCCGGTCGCCTCGCGCCGGCGCTGTAGGCGCTCGCGCGCCTCTGCCGGCGTGCCGGTGAGGAAGATCGTCGAATCGTCCTGGGCGCGGGCCTCGACGC
>CALDNT010000029.1 GCA_937915145.1 uncultured Reyranella sp. | reverse complement strand
CGGGCGCCGCCGGAACGTCTTCGGCACGCAGCGCATAGCCGTCCATCGCCGAGAGGTCCGACGGCGGCTGCGTCAGCCGGGCGGCCGGGGCCGTGGCCAGCACGCGGCCGGCCGCGTCGGCGACCGACACCGCTTCGGACGGCAGCGCCTCGAACGTCGCGATCACGCGGGCATGGGCATCACGGACGGTCAGCATTGAGCAAACACCTTACCCTGAGGAGCGGCCGCATCGCGCGGGGTAACCCCCGCGCTGTACCGCGTCTCAAAGGGTCGGAGCCAGTCATGGTGTTGCCCATCCTTCGAGACGCCGCGCTGCGCGCGGCTCCTCAGGATGAGGTCTATCGGGAAGTTAGTCCTCACTTCGCATCCCACGTTCCCGACTTGCCGCCGGATTTGTGGACGAGTTTCACGCCCGAAATCACCATGCCGCGATCGACTGCCTTGCACATGTCGTAGACGGTGAGCGCCGCGACCGACGCGGCGGTCAGCGCTTCCATCTCGACGCCGGTGCGGCCCTTGAGCTTGCACGTCGCCTCGATATCGACGGCCTTCCGTTTGGCGTCGAGCGACAGTTTCACATCGACCGACGACAGCGCCAGCGGATGACAGAGCGGGATCAGCTCCGGTGTGCGCTTGGCCGCCATGATGCCGGCGAGCTGCGCCACCGCCAGCACGTCGCCCTTCTTGGCCTTCCTGGTCGCGATCAGTTTCAGGGTCGCGGCCTGCATGGTCACGCTGGCGCGTGCCACGGCCACGCGCTCCGTGATTTCCTTGGCGCCGACATCGACCATGCGGGCGTTGCCGGTGCCGTCGAAGTGGGTGAGCGTCTTTCGCTTCATGCTGCCGCGGCCTCGCGGACCAGCATGTGGCGCACCGCGGCCTCGACGTCGGGCTGGCGCATGAAGCTTTCGCCAATGAGGAATGCCTGCGCGCCGACGCGGGCCATGCGGGCGAGGTCGGCCGGTGAGCCGAGGCCGCTTTCGGCCACCAGTAAGCGGTCCTTCGGCACCATCGGCGCCAGCTGCTCGGTCGTGGCGAGGTCGACCGCCAGGGTCTTGAGGTTGCGGTTGTTGACGCCGATCAGGTCGGCGTCGACCTTCAGCGCGCGTTCGAGTTCGGCCGCGTCATGGACCTCCACCAGAATATCCATGCCCCACTTGCGCGCCAGGCGGGCGAGTTCGGCCGCCAGCGCATCGTCGAGGCAGGCCATGATCAGCAGGATGCAGTCGGCGCCCAGCGCGCGCGACTCAGGCACCTGGTAGGGATCGATCATGAAATCCTTGCGCAGCACCGGCAGCTTCACCGCGGCGCGGGCCTGCGTCAGGAATTCGTCCTTGCCCTGGAAGTAGGGTCCGTCGGTCAGGATCGACAGGCAGGCGGCGCCGCCGCGTTCGTACGCCTTGGCCAGGGCCGGCGGGTCGAAGTCCTCGCGGATCAGCCCCTTGCTGGGCGAGGCCTTCTTGATCTCGGCGATCAGGCCATAGTGACCGGCGGCGATCGCCGCCTTGAGTGCCCGGGCGAAGCCGCGCGGCGAATCGGTGTCGCGGGCCATCGACTCGACCATGCGCAGCGAGCGCTGCGAGGTGCGGCCGGCAACGTGGCGCCGCTTGTCGGCGACGATCTTCGCCAGGGTGTCGCTCATGCACAGATCCTTTTCAATGTGGCCAGCGCTGCCGCCGCCTTGCCGGTGTCGATCGACTGGGTTGCCAGGACGGCACCTTGCTTCAGGTCCTTCGCCTTGCCCGCGACCATGAGCGCCGCGGCGCTGTTGAGCACCACGATGTCGCGGAAGGCATTTTTCTCGCCCGCCAGAACCTTGTTGATGGCCGCGGCGTTGTGCGCGGCATCGCCGCCCTTGAGGTCGGCCATCTGGGCGCGCTTCACGCCGATTTCCTCCGGCGCGATCTCGATCTCGGTCACCTTGCCGTTGTCCAGCGCGGCGGCCCAGCTCGCGGTCGTGGTGGTGAGTTCGTCCATGCCGTCCTGGCCGTGCACGACCAGCGCGCGCTCGAGGCCAAGCTGGCCCAGCGCCTCGGCGACGGGCCGCAGCCAGCGGCGGTCGAAGACTCCGACGAGCTGGCGCTTGACCAGGGCCGGGTTCGACATCGGGCCGAGCAGATTGAAGATGGTGCGGTTGGGCGCCAGCTCGACCCTGGGGCCGGCGACGTTGCGCATGGCGCTGTGATGGCGGGGCGCCATCAGGAAGCACACGTTGGCCTCGACCAGCGCCTTCTCCAGCGCCTCGATCGGGACTTCGAGACCGATGCCCAGCGCCGACAGCACGTCGGCGGCGCCCGCTTTGGAGGTGAAGGCGCGGTTGCCATGCTTGGCGACCGGGACGCCGGCGCCTGCCACCACGAAGGCGGAGCAGGACGAGACGTTGTAGGTGCCGTGGTGGTCGCCGCCGGTGCCGACGATGTCGATGGCGTCGGCGGGGGCCTTCACGCGCAGCACCTTGGCGCGCAGTGCCCGGGCGCCGCCAGCCAGTTCCTCGGCGGTCTCGCCACGGACTTTCAGCGCCATGAGGAAGCCGCCCATCTGGGCCGGTGTGGCGTCGCCCGAGGTCATGATGTCGAAGGCGCGCTCCGCCTCGTCGATGCCCAGTGGCTCGCCGTTGCCGACCTTGGCCAGAAGGCCGCGAAAATCGTCGATATCGCCGCTCACTGGAACTCCACTCAGATTTTGCACCTTGCCGGCCGGGCCGGCGGGCGGGTAGCTATATCACATGGCTCAAGAACTCATCCTCAAGGTCACCGGCATGGATTGCGACGGCTGCGTAAAGGCCGTCACCCGTGCCGCCACCGGCGCCGGCACCGCGCCGATTTCCGTCGATCTCAAAAGCGGCGAGATGCGCCTCCCGGCCGGCGCCGATGTCGCCGCCATCACCAAGGCGGTTACGAGGGCCGGGTTCGGGATCGTGAATTAACTTTAAGAAAATACTGTAATATATTGATTATTATTAATATATTTCTAGTCTTGAGGCCCAATCTTCAAGCCGGCGTGTCGTGCCAGCCGCAAATCTTCAGCTCGGGCCAGCACAGGTGCCAGCGCGCGACCTTTGCCTCGTAGATCGCCTGCGTGATCTGCGCCTTGTTGGGGCGCACCACCAGTCCGAGCAAATCGTCCAGGCCGAACGGGGCGTAAACCTCAAGCCGCGATCCCTGCGGTCGGACCCCGATTGCAGTGGCGGTGGTGGGGAATGTCGTGATCGCCTCTTCGACCGACCGGTATGGCGGAATCGAGGTGCCGAACTTCGCTTGGTACCAGAGATGGACCCGGGCCTCGTTCTTGACGTCGACGGCGACGCCGAGATTGCCGAACAGCTCCCGGATCCGGGCTTCGTTCCTGAGTTCAGCCTCCGCCGACAGATCGTCGCCATCGAAATAGACGAGGTCGATATCCTTGATGTCTGCCTCGGGTGCGCGCCCATGCGCAATGTTCCAGACGGTCTGCGCAATGGCGCCGGCCGCGAGCCAGCCATTGGGGAGGTTTACTTCGGGCCAGCGGTGAAGCACTGACGAAATGAAGTGATTACCCGTCAGGGCGGCCGCCAGCTGGTTGATCTGCGTACCGTCCACCGCCGGAGTCCAGAATTCTCCGCCCTGCAGTGTCGCGATCAGGCGGCGCGCTTCTTCTGCTGAGAGGGATGCTCGCCGGCGATCTTGAGGAAGTTTTCCAGGATCTTGTGGCCGTGCTCCGAGGCGATGCTCTCGGGATGGAATTGCACGCCGTGGATCGGCAGGGTCTTGTGGCGCAGGCCCATGATGATGTCGCCGGTCTCGGCGGTGATGTCGAGCTCCTTGGGGAAATCCTTGCGGTCGACGATCAGCGAATGATAGCGCGTCGCCTGGAAGGGCGAGGGCACGTCCTCGAACACGCTCTGGTTGCGGTGAGCCACGCCCGACAGCTTGCCGTGCATCGGCATCGGCGCCCGCACGACCTGGCCGCCGAACACCTGGCCGATCGCTTGGTGGCCGAGGCAGACGCCCAGCAGCGGTAACTGCTCCTTCGCCGCAGCACGAATCAGGTCCATGCAGATGCCGGCCTCGTTGGGCGTGCAGGGGCCGGGCGAGAGCACGATGCCCGCCGGCTTGAGCGCCATCGCCTCGTCGACCGTGATCTGGTCGTTGCGGTGCACGACGCACTTCGCACCGAGATCGCCCAGGAAATGGACCAGGTTGTAGGTGAAGCTGTCGTAGTTATCGATGAGCAGGAGCATGGCGGCATCCTAGCCGCTGGCCGCCGCCGCTCCTAGCCCTTCGCCAGCTCCGGAAAATCCTCCTCCCGGAATTCGCCTGGACCGCGCCGGCTGGCCGCCGCGCGCGTTTCTTCCTCGCGGCGCAGCTCGACGCGGCGGATCTTGCCCGAGATGGTCTTAGGCAGTTCGGCGAACTCGATCCGCCGCACGCGTTTGAACGGGGCGAGACGTCCGCGCAGGTGCTGAAAGATCGACAGCGCGGTGGCGCGGTCGGGCTGGCCGCTGGCCGTCAGCGTCACATAGGCCTTGGGCACCGCCATGCGCAGGACGTCGGGCGCCGGCACGACGGCGGCTTCGGCGACGGCGGGATGCTCGATCAGCACGCTCTCCAGCTCGAACGGGCTGATGCGGTAGTCCGATGCCTTGAACACGTCGTCAGCGCGGCCGACGTAGGTGAGGTAGCCATCCTTGTCGCGCGAGGCGACATCGCCGGTGCGGTAGACTTCACCGGTGAGCGGCGCGATCGAGCCATCGTCCTGCTGGTAGCCCTGCATGAGGGCGGCGGGCCGGTCGGCGAGGTCGATGCAGATCTCGCCTTCCTCGGCATCCTTGTCGTCGGCGTCGAGCAGGCGGATCCTGTAGCCGGGCAGGGGGCGGCCCATCGAGCCCGCCTTGATCGGCTGGCCGGGCGGGTTGCCGACCTGGGTCGTAGTCTCGGTCTGGCCGTAGAAGTCGCGGATGGTAAGGCCCCAGGCCTTCTCCACCTGCTCGATCACCTCGGGGTTCAGCGGCTCGCCAGCGGCCAGCACCTCGCGCAGCGATGTCCGGCAGTTCATGAGATCCTCCTGGATCAGCATGCGCCACACGGTCGGCGGGGCGCAGAGCGTGGTGACCTTGTTGGCGACGATGGCGTCCAGCAGGACGCGGGCATTGAAGCGCGGCTGGTTGGCGATGAAGATCGTGGCGCCGGCGATCCACGGCGCGAAGAAGCAGCTCCAGGCATGCTTGGCCCAACCGGGCGAAGAGATGTTGAGGTGAATGTCGCCGGGCCGCAGGCCCAGCACGTAGATGGTCGTGAGATGGCCTACCGGATAGCTGCGATGCGAATGCAGCACCAGCTTGGGCTTCGCCGTGGTGCCCGAGGTGAAATAGAGCAGCATCGGATCGTCGGCGTTGGTCGGGCCGTCGGACGTGAAGTCGGCCGGGGCCTTCAGGAGATCGGCGTAGCTGTGCCAGCCCTTCGGAGGTCCCTGAGGGGCGTCGCCAACGGCGATGCGGGTAAGGGCAGGGTCGAAGCCGTCGAATTTTGCCGCTTCGCCCGCGGCGGCCACGACGTGACGGGCGCGACCGCGTTCGAAGCGATCGGCGAGGTCGGTCGGCGTGAGCAGCGTGGTGGCGGGAATGACGACGGCGCCGAGCTTCATCGCCGCCAGCATGGTCTCCCACAGCGGCACGACGTTGCCCAGCATCAGCAAGATGCGATCGCCCCGCTTGACGCCAAGTGCGCGCAGGCCGTTGGCGACGCGGTTGGAGCGTTCGGACAGCTCGGCGAAGGTGAGGCTGGCGGCGCCGTCGCCGGTGATCGTGAGCGCCGGCTGGTTCGCCAGCGTGCCGCGCGCCAGTTCGACGTCGAACCAGTCGAGCGCCCAGTTGAAGCGATCCATCCGCGGCCAGCGGAATTCGCGATAGGCCGCCGCGTAGTCGCCGCGGTTGGCCAGCAGGAATTGACGTGCAGCCTTGTAGGTTTCCACCGTCATATCGGCCCTCGTCCTGTTCGATCCTTGCATGCGCGTCTATCGGTTCTCACGGCGCGCGGTTGGGCGTAATGTATCGATAACAAACCAAGAAAGCGCCCCCTCTGGTCGTCGAACCTTTCATTGTGGCCCTGCTGCTGGCGGCAGCCCTTATGCACGCCACGTGGAACGCCATCCTGAAATCCGACCAGTCGGACCGGCTGGCGACCTTCGGCGTCATCATGACGACCGGCACTTTGATGGGCCTGTGCGTGGTGCCGTTCGTGCCGATGATCGAACCGGCGGCATGGAAGTATCTCATCGCATCGGTGCTGATCCACGTCCTGTATTACACGTTCCTCTTGAAGGCCTATTCCTACGGCGATCTCAGCCACACCTATCCGATCGCCCGCGGGCTGGGACCGTTGCTGGTGGCGTTGGTATCCGGCCGCTTCATCGGCGAGGCGCTGCGCAGCCAGGATATTGTCGGTGTCGTGTTGCTCAGCTTCGGGTTGGTGGCGCTGGCCATGCCGCTGCGCAACGTCGTGCCGCGGCCGGGCAGCCGGCATGGGCTGGCGACCCTGTTCGCCGTCCTCACCGGCATCACCATCGCCGCCTACATCATCGCCGACGGGTTGGGCGTCCGGTCCGCCGGTCCGACATTCGGGCATCGCATCTCCTACATAGCCTGGCTTTGCGTGCTGGAAGGCCCGTGGCTGCTGGTGCTGGCGATCGTTCTCCGTCCAGGGACGGTGTGGTCGCACCTGCGGCGAACCTGGTATCGCGGCGTGATGGGCGGCGTCATCGCCAACGTCGGCTACGGCATCGCGATCTATGCGTTGGTGCTGGGGCCGATGGCCCATGTCGCGGCGTTGCGCGAAACATCCGTGCTGTTCGGCGCGCTGATCGGCACTTTTCTGCTCGGCGAACCGTTCGGCGGACGCCGGGTGGCTGCGGCATTTGTGATCGTCTCCGGCCTTGTGCTGATGAACGGACCGGCGCTCTTCTAGCGCCATGTCCACGCGCAACCTCGACAAGATGATGGCGCCGAAGTCGGTCGTGGCGATCGGCGCCAGCACGCGGCCCGGCTCGGTCGGCGCGGCGGTGACCCGCAACCTGTTGGACGGCGGCTTTCACGGCGACATTCACCTGGTCAACGTCAAGGGCGGCGAGATCGACGGCCGCCGCGTGTTCCGCCGTCTGGCCGAGGTGCCTGAAGTCCCCGACCTCGCTGTCGTCATGACCCCGGCGGAGACGATTCCGCGCCTGATCCGGGAACTTGGACAACGCGGCACGCGGGTCGCGGTGGTGATCAGCGCCGGTCCCGGCAACGGCATTGACGGCGCCGAGGTGAACGCTCGCTGGCGGCGGCATATCCTGCGGGCCGCCCAACCGCATCTGCTGCGCATCGTCGGGCCCAACACCATCGGCTATGCCATGCCGCGGCTGGGGCTGAACGCCAGCTTTGGCCCGGGCAATCTCAAGGCCGGACGCATCGCGGCGGTCGCGCAGTCCGGCGCCGTGCTGGCCGGCCTCGCCGACTGGGGGACGGCGCAGGGCATCGGCTTTTCGCACCTGATCTCGATGGGAGACATGAGCGATGTCGATTTCGGCGACGTGCTCGACATGCTGGCACGCGACGCCAAGACGCGGGCCATCCTGATGTATGTCGAGGGCCTCACCCAGGCGCGCAAGTTCATGTCGGCGGCGCGCGGCGTGGCGCGTATCAAGCCGGTGATCGTGCTCAAGGCTGGCCGCCACGCCGCCGCCGCCAAGGCTGCGGCCTCGCATACCGGTTCGATGGCAGGATCGGCCGCGGTCTACGACGCCGCCTTCGCCCGCGCCGGCCTGGTCAGGGTGAGGGGGCTGGGCGAACTGTTCGATGCCGCCGAGACGCTGGGTCATGGTATCGCGCCGCGCAACGAGCGCCTGGCGATCCTGACCAACGGCGGCGGGGTCGGCATCATCACCACCGACCTGCTGATCGACGAGGGCGGCGAGCTGGCCGTGCTCGCCCCCAGGACATTAGGCCAGCTCGACAGGCAGATGCCGCGGGCATGGTCGCGCGGCAATCCGGTCGACATCGTGGGCGATGCCGACGGCGCGCGTTACGCCGCGGCTCTCGATGCGCTGGCCGACGACCGCAGCGTCGGTGCGGTGCTGGCGATGAACGTGCCGACGGCGCTCACGTCCTCGGAGGAAGCGGCGCAGGCGATCACGGGTGCGGCCGGTGCCACGGTCGTGCCGGTGATCGGCTGCTGGATCGGCGGCCCCGCCGCCGAGGCCGGACGCCGGGTGCTGCGCCAGGCGGGCATTCCGGCCTACGACACGCCACTGCGCGCGGTCCGCGGCTTCATGCACATCGTCGAATACCGGCGCGGCCAGCGCGCGCTGCAACGCACGCCGCCGTCGGTGCCCGAGGCGCGGTCCGACACCGAGCTGGTGCGCGCCATCGTGCACGGCGCGCTGGCCGAAAAGCGCGCGCTGCTGACCGAACCGGAAGCCAAGCGGGTACTGGCGGCCTACGGCATTCCCGTCGTGCCGACCGAAATCGTGCTCGACGCCACCGAGGCCGTCGCTGCTGCGGTACGCATCGGCTTTCCGGTCGCGGTGAAGGTCCTGTCGCGCCAGATCAGCCACAAGAGCGATGTCGGCGGCGTGGCGCTCGATCTCGTCTCCGAGCAGGCCGTCGTCGATGCGGTGCGAACCATGGCCGGCTCGGCGCTGGTCAAGGCGCCGCACGCCAGGATCGACGGCTTCGTGGTCCAGCCGATGATCAGGCGGCCGCATGCGGTCGAATTGATCCTGGGTGCGGCGGAGGACCCTGTGTTCGGCCCGATCCTGATGGTCGGCCACGGCGGCGTCGCTGCCGAAGTGATCGACGACAAGGCGCTGGCCCTGCCGCCGCTCGACCTCGTGCTGGCCGAGGATGCGCTGAGCCGCACCCGGGTCGACCGGCTGCTGCGCGGCTATCGCGACCGGCCGCCGGCGGCGCGCCGTGCGGTCGGCGAGGCGATGGTGCGGCTGTCGCAACTGATCGCCGATGTCGACGAGATTGCCGAACTCGACATAAATCCGCTGCTGGCCGATGCCGATGGCGTGCTGGCGCTCGACGCCCGCATCGTCGTGCGCAAGCCGCAGGCCGGGCAGGAGCGGGCGGCGCGCTTCGCCATCCGGCCCTATCCGGTGGAACTCGAATGCGCCGTCGAGCATGGCGGAAAACATCTCCGTATCCGGCCGATCCGGCCGCAGGACGAGGCGCTGATCGACGGCTTCTTCCGCCGCCTGTCCAAGGAAGACGTCCGTATGCGCTTCTTCGGGCCGTTGCGCGAGCTCAGCCATGAGATGGCGGCGCGCCTGACCCAGATCGACTACGACCGCGAGATGGCGTTTCTGCTGCTCGACGGCGAGGCGCTGCTCGGCGTCGGCCGGCTCGCTGCCGATCCCGGGTTCGAGCAGGCGGAATTCTCCCTCGTCGTCGCCTCCGATTGCCAGGGCCGCGGTTACGGTACGCTGCTGCTCATGCATGTGCTGCATTACGCCAAGTCGCGCGGCATCAAGCAGGTGATCGGCCATGTGCTGCGCGAGAACGCCAGGATGCACGATCTGGTTGAACGCCTTGGCTTCCGGCGCGAAGGCGGGCAGTCGGGCGAGCCCGACGTGCGGGTGGTGAAGTCGCTGGGCGGATTGTAACGTATGTTTCGGCGGTCGGTCTGATTTAGGGAAAAATAATGGCGGCAGGCCAAAGCGTTAAGGCGGATCGCTGAGATGGCGTCGAAGAAGAAGAGAAGCGGGAAGGCGAACAGAAGGAGTCCGAAACTGCCGCCCGGACCCGGCGAGCGTTTGCGTGCGCGCTTTCGCGCCCTCGGCGCTTCGATCAATGGCCATCGCTGGCAATCGATCGTCGTCGGTTTGCTGCTGATGTTCTGTACCAGCCTGTTCGGCGGCTATTGGGCGGCCGGCTGGCTCGATTCGATCGATCGCGACCGGATGGCGCGCGAGACCCTGGAGGAGATGAAGCGCGGCACTCCGGCCGATCCCGCGACCGGGCCAGAACCGAAGTATGCGCGCATAGAAGATATTCCCGATCTGCCGAAATACACCGAAGTGGAACCCGGTAGGCCGCGCCCTACGTTCGAGGAGAAGCCGCGCCCGGCGGGCAAGCCGCCCCAGGTCGCCGCCGTGGCGTCGCAAGGCGATCAGGCATGGCGGCGCAACGCACTGCCCTTCCGCGACCTCAATGGCAAGCCGCTGGTGGCGATCGTGATTGACGACGTCGGGCTCGACCGGCCGCGTTCGAGGCGGGCCTGGGAACTGCCGGGGCCGCTCACCATGTCGTTCCTGCCCTATGCCAAGGACCTGCGTGAGCAGGCGAAGGCGGCGCGCGGCCACGGACACGAACTGATGCTGCACCTGCCGATGGAGCCCAGCGGGCGCAACGACCCGGGGCCGGGCGCGTTGCTGGTGTCGATGAGCGACGCCGAGATCCGCCAGCGCACGGCGGCGGCGCTGGAAAGCTTCGACGGCTATGCCGGCGTCAACAATCACATGGGCAGCCGCTTCACCGCCTTCCGGCCAGGCATGGAAACGGTACTGCGCCAGCTCAAGCCCCGCGGGCTGATGTTCCTCGACTCGCGGACCACCGCCAAGTCGGTGGGCGAACAGACGGCGCAGGAATTGGGCGTGCCCGGCATCGTGCGCCACATCTTCCTCGACGACGACGAGTCGGTCGAGGCGGTGCGCCGCAAGCTGGCCGAGGTCGAAGCCGTGGCCCGCCGCCAGGGCTATGTCGTGGCGATCGGCCATCCGCACGAGGCGACGCTGCAGGCGCTCAAGGAATGGCTGCCCACGGTTCAGGGCAAAGGTCTCGCGCTGGCGCCGGCAACGGCCGTGTTGCGCAAGCGCAACGGTTGGGATTGAGTCTCCTCGGCCAAGTGCTGGAGGAGCCGACGTGCGTTACAGGAAACAGGCGATGATCGTGGCGCCGCAGCCGGAGCCGGCCGAGGCAGGCGCCGACGTGCTGCGCGAGGGCGGCAATGCCGTCGATGCCGGTATCGCCTGCGCGCTGGTGCAGGGCGTGGTCGATCCGCTGATGTGCGGCATCGCCGGCTTCGGCAGCTGCGGCATCTACATGCCGGGCAATAACTTCCACGGCTACATCGACGCCCATGCGCCGGCGCCGCTCGCTGCCCGGCCCGACATGTGGGCCAGCCTGATCGAGAGCGAGGCGCGCGACGGCTACGGCTTCATCCTCAAGGGACGCGTGAACGACATCGGCTACCGCTCGATCTGCGCGCCGGCCAATCTGAAGATGTACTACGAGGCCCACAAGGCACACGGCAGCCTGCCGTGGTCGCGCATCGTCGAGCCGGCGATCCACTGGGCCGAGACCGGCTGGACCGTGCGGCCTCACGTTGCCTACTGGTGGTCGGACGATGGCGCCTTCGGCCGCGCGCCCAATTTTGAGCGTACTGGCTTCACGCCGGCGGCGCGGGCGCTCTATTGCCGGCCGGACGGCAAGCCCAAGCGGGTCGGTGACAAGGTCGTCAATCGCGACTACGGCCAGACCCTGCGCGCCATCGCCAGGGGTGGCGCCGATGCCTTTTATTCCGGCGAGATCGCCCAGGCGATCGCCGAGGACATGATGAAGAACGAGGCGCTGCTGTCCCTCGAAGACCTCAAGGCCTGGCAGCCCACCCACAATGCGCCGCTGTGGGGCGAGTATCGCGGTTACAAGGTCTCGTCCAACCAGCCGCCGGGCGGCGGCGTGATGCTGATCGAGATGCTGAACATCCTGGAGAACTTCGACCTCCGTGGCATGGAGCACAATTCGGCAGAGTATCTGCGCATCGTGTCGGAGGCGATGAAGCGCGTCACCATCGACAAGGATGCCCATGTCGGCGACCCGAAGTTCGTAAAGGTGCCGGTCGAGAAGCTCACTTCGAAGGCTTACGCCAAGGAAATGGCCGACGAGATCAAGCGCGGCGTGAAGGCCGCCGTGCCGCGTTTCAATTCAGGTGCGGTCTCCAAGGACACGACGCACATCTCGGTCCTCGACAGGGACGGCAACTGCTTCACCATGACCCATTCGCTGGGCATGCCCTCCGGCGTCGTCACGCCGGGCCTGGGCTTCATGTACAATGGCTGCATGGGCGTGTTCGACCCGCGCCCGGGCCGCGCCGGCTCGATCGCCCCGGGCAAGGCGCGCTTC
This sequence comes from uncultured Reyranella sp., assembly GCA_937915145.1. Lineage (GTDB taxonomy): Bacteria > Pseudomonadota > Alphaproteobacteria > Reyranellales > Reyranellaceae > Reyranella. The sequence continues at coordinate 4,842 of CALDNT010000029.1, read as the reverse complement.
AGCTCGGTGGTGCCGTCGATCCTGTTCAAGGACGGCAAGCCGCACCTCATCATCGGCGCGCCGGGCGCCACCCAGATTGCCATGGGCGTGCTGCACGCCATCCTGAACGCCCTCGATTTCGACATGACCATGGTCGAGGCGGTGAGCGCGCCGCGCTTCTCGGCGACCTCCGACACGATCGATATCTCCAACCGCATCCAGTTCAGGGTCGAGCGCGAACTGCAGGGGCAGGGCTATCCCGTTGTGCGCAGCCCCTACGGCTTCGGTTTCGCTGCCGTGCATGGCATCCGGGTCCACGACGACGGTCTCGACGGTGGCGCCGACCCGGGCCACGATGGCGTCGTGATCGCGGTTTGAGCCGACGGTCTCAGACCGGCATCGCGCGCTTCTGGTGCGCCCGGCCGATCCGGGCAACCTCGGGATTGTGCCCCGCGATCACCCGCACGCCTTCGTCGAGACTGGCCGCGATCCTGTCGGGCGTAGCGCCTTCGAGGAACGCGAGCTTGTTCTTCCTGCAGGCGGCGAAGACCTTGGCGCGGGCGGCCTCCATCTCGGGCGGGTAGGGCCGCCGCTGCAGGGTCGTATAGCCCAGCGAGAGGCCGAGATCGCCCGGTCCCAGCTCGGCAAAACCCAATCCAGGCGTTGCCAAGATTTCATCGGCATTCGCGACGCCCGGCGGACTCTCGATCTTTACGCCGAGCAGAAGTTCCCCCTGCGGATTGAGTGGCCAGGGCTCGCAGCGGGCAAAATACTCTTGCTGATCAATGCCCCAGACCGGGGTAGCCGTCGGCTCCGAGCCGCGACCACGGGTGCCGGTCCCCAATTTGTCGATGCCTGATTTGTGGTGCGGGAAGCGGCAGGCGCGCACGAACTCCCGCACCGCGTCGGCCGATTCGGCCTGGCACAGCAGGATGCCATGGACGCCGCGGGCCAGGATCTGGCGGAACTGCCAGGCATTGAAGGCGACGTTGGGCCCATCGATGCCGTTGACCGGGGCTTCGACGATCACGGTGGGCGCTCGGTGCCCAGAGGCGGTCGGCCCACCGTCCACCAGGCCGCGCATGTACTCGGCCAGCGCCGTCATGTCGAAGGCGCCATGCTCCATGCCGACATTGATGTAGTCGGCCCAGGTTTTGGCATCCCGGCGCCCCTGGTCGTAGGTGAGCACGTGCCCGGTGTGTGGGCCGTCGTAATAGAGCGCCTGGTCGGCTTCGAGCAGTTCAATGGCGCGGTTTATGCGCTTGGCCGTGTTCGTCATGCGGCGTTCCTCCATTCTCTTGGTGTCAGCATAGCCGTAGAGTGACGCCGAAGAGGAGAAATCATGATCAGGTTCTTTTACAATTTCGGGCCGAACCCCGTAAAAGTCGCACTCTGCCTCGAAGAGATGGGCCTTCCCTACGAGCCGGTCGCGGTCGACATGCGCGCGGGCGACCAGCACGCACCGTCGTTCCTGGCGGTCAATCCGAACGCCAAGCTCCCGGCCATCGTCGACGGCGATGCCACCGTCTTCGACAGCAACGCCATCCTGCTCTATCTCGCCGAGAAGACCGGCAGGTTCCTGCCGGGCCCGTCGCCTCGCGAGCGCGGCGAGATGCTGTCCTGGCTGATGTTCGTCGCCACGGGAATCGGTCCCTATTCGGGGCAGGCCGTGCATTTCAAGATCTATGCGCCGGAGCGGATCGACTACGCGGTCAATCGCTACACATTCGAGGCACAGCGCCACTGGAACATCCTCGAGGCGCGGCTGGGCAAGCAGCGCTTCATGTGCGGCGAGGCTTATACCATTGTCGATATGGCGGTGTGGGGCTGGTCGCGCCTGCTGCCCAACGTGCTGGGCCCGGAGGCTGCGAAACTACTGCCGAACCTGCAACGCCACCTGGCCGAGATCAGTGCCCGTCCGGCGGGTGCGCGGGCGCTCGCCCTCAAGGACAAGCATACGTTCAAGACCGAGATGGACGACACAGCCCGTAACGCGATGTTTCCGCATCTTGCCAAGAAGGTTGCTTGAATCGGGATTGCCGCTCAACATCGCCAGAGGAGAGGGCAAATCGACGGTATGACCGATACAAGCGTTCCGGCACTGCCGGCTGGGTTTCGCGCCCAGACAATCGCGACGAACGATGCGGAGATCCACGTCAGGGTCGGCGGCAAGGGACCGGCAGTCCTGCTGCTGCACGGCTATGGCGAAACCGGCGAGATGTGGGGCCCGCTGGCGGCTGCCCTGATGGGAAACCGGACCGTCGTCGTCCCCGATCTGCGCGGGCTCGGCCTCTCGTCCAAGCCGGCCTCGGGCTACGACAAGGCAAGCCAGGCGCGCGACGATATTCGTGTGGTCCTGCAGAAGCTCGGGGTCGGCCGCGTCGCGGTCGTCGCCCACGATATTGGCAACATGGTGGCCTATGCCTACGCCGCGCAGTTTCCGGCTGATTGCGAGAAGTTGGCTGTCATCGATGCGCCACTGCCGGGCGTCGGGCCGTGGGAGCAGATCCTGCGCAACCCACTCCTCTGGCATTTCAATTTCCGCGGCCCCGATGCGGAGCGGCTGGTGGCGGGGCGCGAGCGTATCTATCTCGACCGCTTCTGGAATGAATTCTCCGCCGACCCCGGCAAGTTCGGCGAGGCGGCACGTGAATTCTATGCGTCACGCTACGCGGCACCTCTCGGCATGCGCGCGGGCTTTGCACAGTTCGCGGCCTTCGCCCAGGACGAGGTCGACAACAAGCGCTTCGCGGAAACCAAGCTCACCATGCCGGTGTTGGCGCTGGGCGGCGAGAAGTCCTTCGGCCCGACGATGGCCGTCGTGATGAGGGCGGTGGCCACCGATGTCACCGAAGGCGTCGTGCCCAACGCGGGCCACTGGATCATGGAAGAGAATCCGGAGGCGACCGTTGCTCTCGTGGTGAAGTTCCTCGATCGATGAAGCGCGTGCTTCTCGCTTGGGCTCTGGTGCTCGCCGCAACCGCTGCGTCGGCTGATTCGCCGGCGCAGCAGCGGATGTCGCCCGCGGAATTCGACTTCTCGGGCGCGGCATCGGCAGGCGCAGGTACCTCGGGGATCGCCGCGATCCAGACGATCGTGCTCAAGGGCGACCCGACGAAGCCCGGCCTCTACACCATCATGCTGCGCATTCCCGCGAACACGCGGATCGCCGCGCACACGCATCCCGACGATCGAATCGGCACGGTGATTTCCGGCACCTGGTACTTCGGCTACGGCAAGACGTTCGACGCCAATGCGTTGAAGGCGCTACCACCGGGCAGCTTCTACACCGAACCGCCCGGCGATCCGCACTACGCCGAAACACGCGACAGCGCAGTCGTGCTGCAGATCACGGGCTACGGACCCACCGGAACGACCTACTGAACTGGGCTACATCATTCCCGGTTCGCCGAGGTCGGTGCCGTCGATCATGCGGCTGTAGCGGAAGGGATGGGGATCGACGATCGGCGGATCGCCGGCCACCAGGTCGGCGGCCAGCCGTCCCGCGCCAGGGCCAATGCCGAAGCCGTGGCCGGTGTAGCCGGTCGAGAGATAAAGGCCCGGCATCGTGTCGACGGCCGAGATCACGGGAATGCCATCGGGCGTGGAATCGATCAGGCCGCCCCAGGCATGCGCGACCGCCAGCCCCTTGAGCGCCGGGTAGTGTCGGCCGAGCGTCGCCAGGCCCTCCTGCACCAGCCGGGGATCGGCGGCGGGATCGAAGGTGCGCTGGCGCTCGAACGGCGAGACCCGGTCGAACGACCAGCTCGCGAAGCCCTCCGGTCCCTGGAAGAACGAGCGTCCCATCGCGAAGGTCAATCCCTTGCGCCGCTTCCTGGCGGTCGGCAGGAACTGCCGGGCATAGAGCAGGCCCTGCAGCGAGAGATCGACGGTGCCGCGTCCCCCCAGGCCCACCGTATAGCCGCCATCGAGCCGGCGCCGGATCGTGACGTCGGGCATCGAGAGGCCGCCGTCGGTCACCTGCGGTGCCGCTGCGGTGGCGAACGACGTCGAGCGCACGCCAGCCTGCGGCAGGCGGAGGCCATGCCGGCGGAACAACAGCGAGCTCCAGGCGCCGCCGGCACAGAGCACGGCCTGGGTGCGGATGAGGCCGCGCTCGGTGATGACGCCGGTCACCCGGCCGCCGCTGATGTCGAGGCCGCGCGCCGCGCAACTCTGGTGGATCGTGGCGCCGCGCTTGCGCGCGGCTTCGGCGAGAGCGGGCGAGGCCAGTGACGGCTCGCCGCGGCCGTCGGTCGGCGAATGCACGCCACCGATCCATTCCGGCACGCTGCCGGGCGTCATCGCCTTGGCCTCGGCGGGGCTCAGGATGCGGCTGTGCATCTGGTAGTCGCGTGCACGCAGCGTCCATTCCTCCCACTGCGCGAAATCCTCAGCCCGCGTCGTGACGTAGAGCAGACCGGTGTGGCGAAAGCCGGTTTCCACGCCCAGTTCAGCGTTGAGGCCCTTCCAGATCTCCAGGCTTTTCATCGCGAGCGGCAGTTCGCGCAGGTCGCGGTGCTGCTGGCGGCACCAGCCCCAGTTCCGGCTGCTCTGCTCGCCGCCGACTACCCCCTTGTCGAGCAGGGCGACCGAAAGCCCTTTTTTTGCCAACGCGTAGGCGGCGGCACAGCCGGCGATACCGGCGCCGATCACCACGACATCGACGGAGGCGGGGAGTTTGTCGTCGCTGAGAACAGGCTGGACGGGCGGGGACATCGTTTTTCCTGACGAACGCTACCGGGGAACACACTGTAGCCCACACTTTACGCACCGGAACCCGACGCGGTACCTTCCGGCCCCAAGAGGAGCCTCCAATGGACCTGACATTCGGCAAAGAAGAGCTGGCCTTCCAGCAGGAAG
>CALDNT010000028.1 GCA_937915145.1 uncultured Reyranella sp. | reverse complement strand
ACCTGGTCCTGGTCACCCACGGCCACGGCGATCACCTGGGCGATGCCATGGAGATTTCCAAGACCAACAATGTACCGATGTGGGCGCCGGCCGGCCTGAACCAGACCTTGGCGACGCTCGGCCTGATGCCGGGCAACCTGGTGCCGCGCATGAACAAGTCGGGCACCATCGAGCCCTTCCCCGGCGTAAAAATCACCCAGGTCCGTGCCGAACATTCATCGGAAATGATCCTGAAGGATCCGGTGACCGGCAAGAACACCAGCTATGCCGCCGGTGAGCCGGTCGGCTACATCATCGAACTCGAGAACGGCTTCAAGATCTACCATATGGGCGACACCGGCCTGTTCGGCGACATGAAGATGATCGGCGAGCGCTACAAGCCCGACCTGCTTCTGGTGCCGATCGGCGGCCACTACGTTCTGGACCCCAAGGACGCCGCCTACGCGACCAAGGAGCTGATCAAGCCCAAGATGGCGTGGCCCATGCACTACGCCAGCAACCCGTTCCTCAAGGGCACGCCGGCGGAATACAAGGCGGCACTGGGCCAGACCTCGATCCAGGTGATCGATGCGGAGCCGGGGACCAAGAAGACCTTCTAGTCACCCGCGACGTCGCGTGCGCCCGGCGTCCGCGCCCGGAATTCCTCGGGTGCTTCGCGGCCGGCGTCGGTAAAGGCCTTCTTCACCGCCGCCACGTTCGGCCCGAAGATGCCCTTGCGGTTGTCCCTGGCCCACTGGTTGGAGTTGACGATGGTGTCGAGCGAACCCTGGAAACGCGGCATCACGTAACGCGCGAAAAGTTCGTAGGAACGCAGGATGCTTTCGCGGCTCGCCCATTCGTGGGCCCGGAACAGCACGCCGCCAAAGCCGCCGTTGGAATAGCCGAGCAGCCGTTCGATGCCCTTGGCCACGGTGTCGGGATTGCCGACCAGTGTCGTGCCCATCTTAACGCCCTCGCGCAGCGGGTCGTCGGCGCGACCCGGCGGGCGGCCCAGCGTGTCCTCGAAATAGGTCACGGTCTCACGGCGTTCGCCAGCATTGACCTCGCGCAGCGCCTGCTCGTCGTCCTCGGCCACGTGCGCGTTCACGACCACGCGCCACTTGGACCGATCGGCCTTGTGGCCATGCTTGGCCGCGGTCTCCTCGTAGATGCCCCACTGCTTGCCCAGCATCTCCGGCCCGCCCGGGATGCCGGCGCCAATCGACAGCACGCCCAGGCCATGCTTGCCGGCCGCGATCATGCCCGAGGGCGTGATGGTGCTGGCGCAGGCAATCGGGAAATGCGGATAGCTGTAGGGCGCCAGATGCAGGCGCGCCTCCTTGAGCTCGAACCAGTCGGTCTTCATCGTGACCGGCTCCTCGCATTTCAGCAGCGCCATGATGGCGGCCAGCGCCTCCTCCATGCGCGGCCGCTGGGTCGTGGGTTCGATGCCCATCATGTAGGCGTCGGACGGCAGCGCGCCCGGGCCGCAGCCCAGCATGGTCCGCCCACGCGACATGTGGTCGAGCTGCACGAAGCGGTTCGCGACCATCAGCGGGTGGTGATAGGGCAGGCTGGTCACGCCGGAACCGAGGCGGATGTATCGCGTGCGCTCGATGGCGGCACCGATGAAGACCTCCGGCGAGGCGATGGTCTCCCAGCCGGCGGAATGATGCTCGCCGATCCAGGCCTCGTCGTAACCCAGCTCGTCGATCCATTCGATCAGTTCCATATCGCGCGCCATGCCGAGCGTCGGGTTCTCGCCGACGCGGTGGAACGGCGCCAGGAAGATGCCGAATGAGAGTCCCTTGTGATTGCCGGTCTGTGCCATGAATTCCTCCGTAGCCATCGACGTTAGCATGCTGCCGGCGTTGACCGAAGGCACGGCTTGCGCCGATCATCGGCGAATGGCCGCAACCGACGATCTGCCGCTTCAGCGTTTCACGATCATCGAAGTGAATGACGCAAAGGTGCCGCTCTGTCTGCGTCTGGCAACGTCGCTGGCGGCCAAGATCGCGGCCGATCTCGGCGCCAATGTGCTCAAGATCGAACCACCCGGCGGCGATCCGGTGCGGCGGGAGCCGCCGTTGCTGCCGCAGGGCGAAAGCGCGCTGTTCCAGTTTCTCAATACGTCCAAGCGTTCGCTGGTGCTCGATCTCGAATCAGGTGCCGGCCGCGCAACGTTGGCTGATCTGCTCGACAAGGCCGACGCCGTGCTGTTCGAGGAACCGGCACCCGTCGCGGCGCTGCTGCGTGCTTCGCGCGCGACGCCGGTCGAGATTGCGGCGTTTCCGGCCGGGATGGACGCCGCTGCCCGCCCGGTCAGCGAATTCACCATTCTGGCGCTGGGCGGCCTGCTGCACATGGTAGGCGAACCCGAACGCAAGCCGCTTCGGCTGGGTGGCCATCAGGCCTCCTACGCCGCGGGCCTCACCGCCTTCACCGGCCTTGCCGCAGCGCTTGCTGCCCGCGACGCCGGTCAGACGGCGCCGGATGTCCGCGTGTCGCTGGCAGAAGTGATGCAGTGGGTGAACTGGAAGGCCGCATCCGGCGCGGACGCCAGCGGCATCTCGCCTGGCCGCGAAGGCAAATTTTCGGAATTCCAGATCGTACCCTGCCGGGACGGTCATGTGGCGGTCGTCTACACGGCCACGCAGTGGCCGGCGACACGCGATCTGTTTGGCGACCCCCGCCTTGGCGATCCGAAGTTCGCGACCCGTGCCGGCCGCCGTCTGCATATCGCCAAGCTGTATGAGATCATTTCGCCGTGGTTCGCCGGCAGGACCCGCACTGAGATCCAGAAGACCGCACAGGCCAAGGGTGTGCCGTTCGGCCCGATCTTCTCACCCGCCGAGCTGCTGCAAACCGAGCAGTATGTCGCGCGGAGTTTCCTGGCCAATATGGATCACCCGACGCTCGGCGCTTTGCGGCTGCCGCAACTGCCGGTGCAATGGAACGGTCGTTCGTTTGCACCGAGACCGGCGCCAGCACTGGCCTCGGAGTTGACGGCGTGAGCGCCCGTCCGCTCGCCAGGGTCCGCGTCCTCGACTTCGGCCTGCTGACGGCCGGCGCCAACACCTCGGCCATGCTGGCCGATCTCGGCGCCGACGTGATCAAGATCGAGTCGGGCGCCTATCTCGATCCCTTCCGCGTCGTCGGCAAACCCGACAACGAGGACGGCTGGTGGAACCGCTCGCCGCAGTTCCGCTTCACCAACCGCAACAAGCGCGGCCTGGCGCTCAATCTCAAGGACCCCGAGGGCCAACGGATCATCCGCGATCTCGCGAAGCATTGCGATGTCGTCGTCGAAAACTTTCGCCGCGGCGTGCTCGACCGCGCCGGCCTTGGTTACAAGGACCTCAGCGCCGCCAACCCGCGGCTCGTCTTCGCCGCCATCTCCAGTCAGGGCGACACCGGGCCGGAGCGCATGAACGTCTCGTTCGGATCGACGCTCGACGCCACCTCGGGCATCGCCTCGCTGACCGGCTATGAGGGCGAGGAGCCGCGAATCTCGGGAATGGACGTGAACTACCCCGACCAGATCGTGTCGCTGTTCGCCACCGGCATCGTGATCACCGCTGTCATGGAAGCGCGCCGCACCGGCCAGGGCGCGTTCCTCGATTTCTCGCAGCGCGAAGTGGCGTCCTTCACCCTGGGCGAGGAGATTCTCGCCGCCTCAGCCGATCCGGCACGACCCAGCGGCCGGCGCGGCAACCGCGAAGAGGGCGTGTCACAGCAGGATGCCTATCGCTGCAGGGACGGGCGCTGGATCGCGGTCACCCTCGACACCCTGGATGCTGCTCTTGAAACCTTCTGCGCCGGCCACGACAGTGCCACCGCCGTTGCGGCGCTGCTGGCACGGGGAATCGCGGCGGCGGTCTGCAACGACGGCAGCGATCTGCTGCGCGACACGGCATTGCAGGGCGTCACTCTTGCTCGCGACGGTCGTGGCGGTCTGGTGAAGGGCCTGCCCTACCGTCTCGGCGGCAAGGGCATCGACATCGAACGCGCCGGACCCGATCTCGGCCAGCACACCAGCGAAGTGCTGCGCGAACTGTTGGGCTACGACGACGCACAATTGAAGAAGCTGGCCGAGGCGGGGGTCACCTCGACGACGCCGGCAATCGGAGAGGTTTGAGTCATGGCACGCGCCGAGGTGAAGAAACTGATGGAGCGCATGGCGATCCCCGCCATTGCCGCACCGATGTTCCTGGTCTCAAACCCCGCACTCACCCTGGCCTGTTGCGCCGAAGGTCTGATGGGCAGCTTTCCTGCCCATGGCACGCGCAGCCGCGAGGAATTTCACGCCTGGCTCGACGAGATGGTGGACGGCATGAAACGGCTGGAGGATTCCGGCCGGAAGCCGGCGCCGTGGGCCGTCAATCTCGTCGTTCACGCCTCTAACCCGCGCTATCCCGGCGATCTGGAGTTGGTCGAGAAGTACAAGGTGCCGGTGGTGCTCACTTCCAAGGGCGCGCCGGGCGACGCCATAGAGCGCATCCATGGCTGGGGGGCGGTGGCACTGCACGACATCGCCAACCGCCGCCATGCCGAGAAGGCCCTCGAAGCCGGCGTCGATGGCGTGATCGCCGTGGCCGGCGGCGCCGGCGGCCACACCGGCACGATCAATCCCTTCGCGCTGATGAACGAGGTGCGCCAGCTCGGCGATCACTTCGCCATCGTGCTGGCCGGCGGCCAGACCACCGGCCGCGACGTGTTGGCCGCCGAAGCGATGGGCGCCGACCTCGCCTATATCGGCACACGCTTCATCGCCACCCGCGAGGCGATGGCCGCCGCCGCGCACAAGGACATGATCCTGAAGACCCGCGCCACCGACGTCTTTCTCACCGCCTCGATCGACGGCGCACCGGCCAACTGGCTGACACCGAGCCTCGTCGCCGCCGGCGTCGACCTCGACGTGCTGCGCACGACTCTTCCGGGTAAGATCGTGGCGGCACAGGAGAACAAGAAGCGCTGGAAAGACATCTATACGGCCGGCCACGGCGTGGGAAACATCGACGACATTCCCGCCGCGGCCGAACTCTGCCGACGGCTGATCGCACAGTATCGCGAGGCGAAGTCTGAAATGGCACGCACGTTCGCAGGGACCGTCGCGGCGTAGACTGCAACCGCATCCCTGCTCTAGGCTCCCGCAGGAACGAACAGGGGAAGCGCAGTGAAGACAAAGGCAGCGGTCTGCTACGAGGCCGGCAAGACACTCGAAATCGAGACCGTCGACCTCGACGGGCCGAAGTTCGGCGAGGTGCTGGTCGAGATCAAGGCATCGGGCGTCTGCCACACCGACGAGTTCACGCGCTCCGGCGGCGATCCCGAAGGCCTGTTCCCGGTGATCTTCGGCCACGAGGGTGCCGGCGTGGTGGTCGATGTCGGACCCGGCATCGTGTCGTTGAAGAAGGGCGACCACGTCATCCCGCTCTACACGCCGGAATGCCGTCAATGTAAGTCGTGCCTTTCGGGCAAGACCAACCTCTGCACCTCGATCCGCGCCACCCAGGGCCAGGGCGTGATGCCCGACGGCTCCTCGCGCTTCTCGATCAAGGGCAGGAAAATCCACCACTACATGGGCTGCTCGACTTTCTCGAACTACACAGTGCTGCCCGAGATCGCGCTGGCGAAGATCCGGCCCGACGCGCCGTTCGACAAGGTCTGCTACATCGGCTGTGGCGTCACCACCGGCATCGGCGCCGTGATCAACACCGCCAAGGTCGAACCCGGCGCCAACGTCGTGGTCTTCGGCCTGGGCGGCATCGGCCTCAACGTCGTACAGGGCGCGCGCCTGGTCGGCGCCAACATGATCGTGGGCGTCGACCTCAATCCCGCGCGCGAGGCGCTCGGCCGCAAATTCGGCATGACGCATTTCGTCAATCCCAAGGACATCGGCGGCAAGGATCTGGTGGCCCATCTCGTCGAACTCACCGACGGCGGCGCCGACTACAGTTTCGAATGCGTCGGCAACACGACGCTGATGCGCCAGGCGCTGGAATGCTGCCACCGCGGCTGGGGCAAGTCGGTGATCATCGGCGTCGCCGGCTCCGGCCAGGAGATCGCGACGCGGCCGTTCCAGCTTGTCACCGGCCGCACCTGGATGGGTACGGCGTTCGGTGGCGCCAAAGGCCGCCGCGACGTGCCGAGGATCGTCGACTGGTACATGGACGGCAAGATCGACATCGATTCGCTGATCACCCACACCATGCCGGTCGAAAAGATCAACGATGCCTTCGACCTGATGCATCGCGGTGAATCGATCCGCAGCGTCGTAACGTTCTAGGGGGAAGCGCCATGACGGTTCGCAAGATCGGTGGCGCCACCATCGAGAAGGTCGAGGAACTCTGCGCTGCGGGTTTCAGGCCCAACCGCATGTTCCCCAGGTTCGACCAGGCCGCGTTCGACGCCGAGAAAAGCTGGATGCTACCCGACCATGTCGAGGCCGGCTCCGACCGTCTGGTTGGATCCGTTCACACCTGGGTCGTGAAGACGGGCCGCCACACCATCCTGATCGACACCTGCCTCGGCAATGACAAGCAGCGCCACAACGCGGCGTGGAACAAGCTCGACACGCCGTTCCTGAATCGCCTGCGTGCCTGCGGCTGCCCGCCTGAATCGGTCGACTTCGTGATGTGCACGCATCTTCACGTCGACCATGTCGGCTGGAACACCCAGCTCATCGACGGCCGCTGGGTACCGACCTTCCCCAATGCCCGCTATCTCTTCGCCAAGCGCGAGTACGCGCACTGGGAGAACGAACGCAGGAACAAGGAAGGCGTCAACGACGGCTCGTTCGACGATTCCGTGCTGCCGATCGTCGAGGCTGGCAAGGCCGTCATGATCGAGAGCGACCACCAGCCCGATCCGATGCTCACCATAAAGAACTATCCCGGCCACACCCCGGGCTCGATCGCCATCAACCTGAAAGACGACGGCAAACAGGCCTGCTTCTCGGGCGACATCATGCATCACCCGATCCAGGTCTATCATCCCGACTGGTCGAGCCAGTTCTGCTGGGACCAGGACATGTCGGCGCAATCGAGGCGGGAACTCCTCGAGGACTGTGTCGAGAGCAATGCCCTGCTCTGCCCCGCCCACTTCCCCGGCGCCAATGCGGGCTTCATCAAGCCGCAAGGCGACAGCTTCCGCATCGACTGGGACCGGCAATAGGAGACGAAGATGAAAGGTCCAGAGGACGATCCCGGACTATCGGGCAAGGTGGCGATCATCAGCGGCGGTGGTGCCGCCGGCGACGGCATCGGCAACGGCCGGGCGGCCGCGATCCTGCTGGCCCGCGCCGGCACCAAGGTTCTGGTGGCCGATCTCGATCTCAAGCTGGCCGAGCGCACCGCCGAAATGATCAAGGCCGAAGGTGGCGCGGCGGCGGCGCATGCCGGCGACATGACCCAGGAAGCCGAGTGCAAGCGGCTGGTCGATGCTGCGGTCGACCGCTGGGGCCGCCTCGATTTCCTCGACAACAATGTCGGCATCGGCAGCCGCGCCAGCGTGGTCGACGAGACGCCCGAGGAATACCGCCGGGTGATGCAGGTCAACGTCGAGACCATGTTCCTGCTGTCCAAACATGCGATCCCGGCCATGATCAAGACCGCCAAGGGCGGCGCCATCGTCAACATCTCGTCGATCTCGGCACTCAGGCCGCGCGGCCTCACCACCTACACCACGTCGAAGGCCGCCGTGATCGGCCTCACCCAGGCGATGGCGGTCGACCACGGCCGCGACCATATCCGGGTCAACTGCATCTGCCCCGGCCCGATGTACACGCCGATGGTCAATCGCGGCAACGGCATGAGCGAGGCCAACCGCGCCCAGCGCGCCAAGGCCTCGGTGCTGAAGATCGAGGGCACCGGCTGGGATATCGGCCATGCCGTGCGCTTCTTGATGAGCAACCACGCCCGCTACATCACCGGCCATGTGCTGGTGGTCGACGGCGGCGTCACGCTGCAGGGCCCGGAGAGAGATTCGGAGGGATAGTGGCCGCCAGAGAACAGCAGAAGACGACGCGAGTCCATTTCAGCCTCGGATTGACCGCGGTTTTCGCCGTTGGTCTTGAAGGTATGCTTATCTTTCGGACGCTGCAACGAGTGAGCTACGACGTCGCAAAAGTGGATTGGGGCCGGCAGCTGCTGATGGACGATGCCTCGCTTCTGGCACCGTCCGCCATTGCGATATTTATTGCCGGCTGGTCCGCTTACACTTGGACACATCCGATTCGCGGCAAGATCGCTCGCACGGTTACGCTCACGCTCCTCATCCCCTGTCTAGCGGTCGTGCTTCCCGCGTTGACGGGAGCGTTCCTTATAGGTCCCCACCTATTTCCCATAGCAATCACGTGGATCGTGCAATACTTCGGCGCGGTCTGCTTTGCGGCAGCCGCTGTTTGGTCGATTTACTTCGCTGCCTCGCACGCTACGTTTCCCCCTCCCATGGATTGGGTGGAAAAAAGGAGGAAAGCCTAGATGGCCCGCCTGCCCTATCTCGAGCCCGACCAGGTCGCACCCGAGTACCGCGACATGCTCAAGCGCAACACCAACCTGCACAAGCTGCTGGTCAATTCGCCCGACATGGCCAAGGCCTTCAACGGCATCGGCAATTTCATCCGCTTCAAGAGCAAGCTCGACCCACGCCTGCGCGAGCTGGCGATCCTGCAGGTCGGCTGGCTGGAGAAGTCGGAGTACGAATTCACCCACCACGTGAAGATCGGCAAGGAGTTCGGCGTCACCGACGCCGACATCGAGGGCCTGTTCGCCGAAACCGCCGGCAAGCCCAGCACGCTCGAACCGCTGGTCAAGGCGATCCTGAAAGGCGCCCGCGAGATGGTAAAGGACCTCGCCATGTCCGACGCCACCTTCGCCGAGATCAAGAAGGATCTCTCCAACGAGCACATGACCGACCTGGTGCTCACCATCGCCTTCTACTGCGCCGTCGTGCGCGTGCTCGCCACCATGAAGATCGACAACGAGCCGCAGTACAAGGAAGTGCTGAAGCAGTATCCGATACCGGGAGTGTCCTGACATGCGCCTCAAAGATCGCGTCGCCATCGTCGTCGGCGCCGGCCAGAGCCCTGGCGAAGGCATGGGCAACGGCCGGGCGACCGCCCTCACCTTCGCGCGCGAAGGCGCCAAGGTACTGTGCGTCGACCACAATCTGCAATCGGCCCAGGAGACGGTCGACCTGATCGGCGCCAACCAGGGCACGGCGATGGCCTTCAAGGCCGACGTCACCAGGGAGGCCGACATCAAGTCGATGGTGGCCGAGACCCACGCCCGCTGGGGCCGCATCGACATCCTGCATAACAATGTCGGCGTTTCGATCTCCGGCGGCGACGCCGAGCTGCTCGAGATCACCGAGGAGGCGTTCGACCGCTGCGTGGCGATCAACCTCAAGAGCTGCATCCTGGCCGCCAAGCACGTGATCCCGATCATGCGCGCCCAGCAGAGCGGCGCCATCATCAACATCTCGTCGATGGCGGTGATCACCACCTATCCCTATGTCGCCTACAAGGCGACCAAGGCGGCGATGGTCGCTTTCACCGAACAGCTCGCCTACCAGAACGCCCAGTACGGCATCCGCGCCAACGTCATCCTGCCCGGCCTGATGAACACGCCGATGGCGGTCGACACGCGGGCCCGCACCTTCAAGAAGACCCGCGCCGAGGTCGAGGCCGAACGCGATTCCAAGGTGCCGCTGCGTCAGAAGATGGGCACCGGCTGGGATGTCGCCAACGCCGCCCTGTTCCTGGCCTCCGACGAGGCGAGCTTCATCACCGGCGTCACCCTGCCGGTCGACGGCGGTGCGAGCGTGCGGCGCGGCTGAGGACGGCGATTTTTCGGACGCGAGTTGTCCGAGATGTGTCTGTCTGAAAATTCACAAATCGCCGGCCGGCCTGAACCGGACGATTCTTTTCAACGACGGCGCAAATCGCGGGCCTGTCTGACAATTCGTTCTTCCCCGAGGGAGCCCAAGGGGCGGGGATTGCCTCGCCCGGGGCGAAGGGAGGGCGGCTCGGCCCTTTGAGACAGGCCTCGTGCGACGATAGCGGAAATATAGGCCGGGACCTGCTGAACTTGCAACCACAAGCTGTAGTCGTTCGAGACAGCCGGTGCCGGCAGAATGCTGTCATCCGTCGTACTTCATCACCGGCGAGAACTTGAGGGTCGTCGGCGGCTGGATGGCGAACCGACCGGCAGCAGGCCCGCCAGCACATCGAGGAAAGCCCGCACCAGCCGCGCGTTCTGACGTTCGCGCAGATGGACCACATGGGCATAGGTGTAGATCTCCGCGTCCGTCACCGGCAGGGCGCGAATGCGCGGATCGGGAATGAACTCGGCCTCCGACACTACCCCCAGCCCGATTCCCTTGGCCACCGCCTCGCGGATCGATTCGCGGCTGCCAATCTCCATCACCACCTTCGGCCGCACGCCGGCCTGAGTCATCGCCTGCTCGAAGGCCAGCCGCGTCGTCGACCCGGCTTCGCGCACGATCAGCCGTTGGCCCTCCATGTCGCGCGCCCGGATACCGCGACGGCGCGCGAAGGGATGATCGACATGGCAGAAGGCCACCACCCGGTGGCGGCGGTAGGGGATCGCCACCAGCCGTGGATCGGGATCGACATGGGCCAACACTGCCACGTCGGTCCTGTAGTCCAGCAGGTCGCGCAGCGTGTCGCGCGAGTTGGCCACCGTCACCGAGACATAGAGCCCGGGATGGCGCGCATTGAAAGCCGCCAGCATGTCGGTGACGTGATAGGGCCCGACGGCGCCGACGCGCAGGTGACCGGTCCTGAGGCCGCGCGTCTCGTTCAGGAAATCGGCGGCCTCCTTCTCATCGGCGAACAGCCGGCGCGTGATCGCAAGCAGGCCGCCGCCGGTTTCCGTGAGCTCGATGCGCCGACCGCGCCGCACGAACAGCTCGACACCGAACTCCTGCTCCAGCGACTTCACCTGGGTCGTGATGGTGGGCTGGCTGACGCCGAGTTCGCGAGCCGCGGCGGTGAAACTCTGGCGCTGGGCAACGGCATGGAATGACCGAAGCTGGGTATGTCTCATATTGATTTTCTCAATGCGAATTCGAGAATGTTTGAATTGGATAAATGTGAATTGCGGCCCGAGGATTGTCCACAAAAGAGCAACAGAGTCTTGGGAGAGAGGCGCGGATGTGGCGCTACCGCAATCCGGTGGATGTGAGGTTCGGTGCCGGCGTGTTCGAGACGCTGGGCAGCGCCGTGGCCGGCCGGGCCTACTGCCTTGTCACCTACGACGACGCCAACGGCGGCGGCGTCTTCGCCGAGCTGACGCGGCGCGTCGTTGCCCTGGCCGGTGCTCCTGCGGTCACGGTGTGCAACATCGGACCCAATCCGGATTTCACCGACCTTGCCGACTCCTGCCGCACCTACGCGACATCGGCCCGGCCGGTCGAGGCGATCGTGGCACTGGGCGGCGGCTCGGTCATGGATGCCGCCAAGGTACTCGCCGCCGCGTCGGGCGACTTCGAGAGGGTGCGGCGGCACCTGCTGACCGGCGACGGCGGCAACGACCTCGGCCGCACCCCGATCATCGCCGTGCCCACGACCGCCGGCACCGGCAGCGAGGTCACCTCGTGGGCCACGGTGTGGGACACCGAGGCGATGAAGAAGTACTCGCTGTCCCGCGACACCCTCCATCCGGAGGTCGCGCTGGTCGATCCGCTGCTCACGACCGGCCTGCCACAAGCCGTCACGATCAGCACCGGCCTCGATGCGCTCAGCCATGCGCTCGAAAGCATCTGGAACGTCAACGCCAACCCGGTGTCGAGCGCACTGGCCGAGGTCGCCGCCCGCGAGGTGATCGACGCCCTGCCGCTGCTGGCCGACGACCTCGGGAACGCGGCGCTGCGCACGCGGCTCGCCCGTGCCAGCCTGTTCGCCGGGCTCGCCTTCTCCAACACCCGCACCGCGCTGGCTCACGCCCTGTCCTATCATCTCACGCTCCATCATGGCGTGCCGCATGGCATCGCCTGCTCCTTCAGCCTGCCCATGGTGATGCGCGCCGTCGCCGGCTGCGATCCCACCTGCGACGCCGCGTTGCGCCGCATCTTCGGCCCCGACCTCGCGGCGGGCGCGGCACGGCTCGAATCCTTCCTGAAGAAGCTCGGCGTCTCGCCCGACGCCACTACCCACGGCATCGCCGCGCGCGACTGGGCGGAGCTGGTCGACAGCGCGCTGGCCGGCGAGCGCGGGCGCAATTTCATCGGACGACGGGAGACGCTGTTGGCCGAAATGGCCGCTTAACCAAGAAGAGACGAACAACGGAGGAAGAAATGACCAGGATTACGCGTCGCGATTTCGGACTTCTCACGGCCGGCTCCCTGCTGCTCGGCGCCGGTGCCGCCCATGCCCAGCAGGTTCTCAGGGTCGGGCTGATCCCCTCCGAGGACTCGCGGGCCATGCTGGCCCAGAGCAAGGACATCCTCGATGCCGTCGAGAAGAACTCCGGTTACAAGGTCCAGGGTTTCGTCGCCACCGACTACAACGGCGTCATCGAAGCGCTGCGCTCCAAGCACCTCGACATCGCCTATCTCGGGCCGTTCTCCTATGTGCTGGCCACCACGGTAACGCCGGTCGAAGCCTTCGCCATCGCCGAGACCGCCAAGCGCGGCCGCACCTATTATCACAGCAAGATCATCGCGCTTAAGTCGAGCGGCATAAAGACGCTCGAGGACCTCAAGGGCAAGAACTTCGCTTTCGTCGATCCCGCCTCGACCTCGGGCTACGCCTTCCCGCTTGCCGGCCTGATGAAGGCCGGCATCGAGCCCAAGCGCGACTTCAAGACGGTGATCTTCACCGGCGCCCACGATGCCAATGCGCTGGCCGTGGCCAACGGCAAGGTCGATGCCGCGACCATCGCCGATCGCATCCTCGACGCCGCCATCGCCAAGGGCCACATCAAGGCCGACCAGATCCAGGTGGTCTGGGAGTCGGCGCCGATCCCCGAATCGCCGATGGTATGGCGCAAGGACCTGTCGCCCGAAATGAAAGCCAAGGTGAAGGCCGCCTTCCTTGGCATCAAGGACCTCAACTGGTCCGACCAGGGCAAGTTGAACGGCTTCAAGGAAACCAACGACCAAGCCTACGACGTCGTGCGCGAGACCGCCAAGCTCGCCAACATCGACCTCAAGAAACAGAAATAGGCCGCCATGGAGATCAGCTCGTGATCGAAATCAAGGGCCTGGCGAAATCCTACGGCGAGCTCCAGGCGCTGCGGAATATCGACCTCTCGATCCGGCCCGGCGAGTTCGTCGTCGTGCTGGGCCCGTCGGGTGCCGGCAAGTCGACGCTGCTGCGTTGCATCAACCGCCTGATCGAGCCCTCGGCCGGCGACATCGTGGTCGATGGCACGTCGCTCTCGTCCAACCGCCGCGACCTTCGCCTGCTCCGGCGCAACGTCGCCATGATCTTCCAGCAGCACAACCTCGTGAAACGCCTGAGCGTGCTGAAGAACGTGCTGGTCGGCCGCATGGCCGATCTTTCGCCCATCCTCAGCTGCCTGCAGCTCTTCCCCGAGGCCGACGTCAGGATCGCGCTGCATTGCCTCGAGCAGGTCGCCATGTCGCACAAGGCGAAGAGCCGCGCCGATGCGCTGTCGGGCGGCGAGCAGCAGCGGGTCGGCATCGCACGGGCGCTGGCGCAACAGCCGAAGTTCATGCTGGCCGACGAACCGGTGGCGAGCCTCGATCCCAAGACTTCGCGGACCGTCCTCACCTATCTCAAGAAGAGCTGCAAGGAATCGAACATCGCCGTGCTCTGCAATCTCCACCAGATCGACTATGCGCTGGAGTTCGCCGAGCGCGTCGTCGGTCTGTCGGCCGGCCGGGTCGTCTATGACGGCCCGCCCTCGGGCGTAAGCGGCGACGTGATCCGCGCCATCTACCCCGGCCTCGACGATCCCAACGTGCTCGACGCCGCCCAACGCCTCACCGAGCGCCGCCGCGCGGCGGCCGACGCCATCATCGCCTCGGCGGCCGAGGAGAGGGCCTGACCATGTCGATCGGTTCCCTGCAATTCGTCGTCAACAAGCCGGGCGGGCCGCTCGGCTGGTGGATCCTGCTTCCCGTCGGCGGCATTGCGCTGGCCGTACTGTGGTGGTCGGCCGACGGTACGCATCTCAGTGTCTCGGGCTTTATCGACGGCCTGCCTTGGATCGGCGACTTCATCAGCCGCATGCTGCCACCCAACTTCGCCTTCATGCAGAAGCTGGTGAAGCCCGCGGTCGAAACGGTGCAGATCGCGCTCTGGGGCACGCTGCTGGGCATCGTGCTGGCGCTGCCGGTCTGCTTCTTCGCTGCCCGCAACCTCTCGCCCTACGCCTGGGTGTTCCACAGCCTGCGCCAGGTGCTGAACGTGATGCGCGGCATCAACGAGATCATCCTGGCCCTGATCTTCGTGGCCGCCGTCGGCCTCGGCCCGTTCGCCGGCGTGCTCGCCATCGCCCTGCACGGCGCCGGCATGCTGGGCAAGTTTTTCGCCGAGGCGATCGAGGAGATCGACGAAGGGCCACTCGACGCGCTGCGCGCCGCCGGTGCCGGCACCTTGCAACGCATCGTGTTCGGTGTGCTGCCGCAGGTCCTCCCGACCTGGATCGGTGTGGTCCTCTATCGCTTCGAGACCAACATCCGGGTCTCCACCGTGCTCGGCATGGTGGGTGCGGGCGGCATCGGCTTCGAGCTGATCAGCTCCATGAAGCTCTTCGCCTACGAAGACACGGCGGCCTGCGTGATCGTGATTCTGGCCCTCGTGCTCGTGACCGATCTGATCTCGTCCAAGCTCCGGGCGATGATACGCTGAAGATCAGCCGACCAGTTCGAATCTGTCGACGTCGACCAGGCCCTTGTCGGTGATCCTGAGGTGCGGGATCACCGGCAGCGGCAGGAAG
>CALDNT010000027.1 GCA_937915145.1 uncultured Reyranella sp. | reverse complement strand
GACCGAGACCGGCTGGGCAATCTGCGGCAACTTCCAGGGCCTCGATCCCATGCCGGTGAAGCTGGGTTCGACGTCGGTGCCGTCGCCCGGTTGGCATCTCGATGTGCTGGACGAGAACGGCAAGGCGATGAAGCCGGGCGAGGTCGGTGCGCTTGCCGGCAGACTGCCATTGCCGCCGGGCACCTTCCCGACGCTGTGGAATGCCGACGACCGCTATAAGCAGAGCTACATGGCCGAGTATCCCGGCTACTACAAAACTGGCGACGCGGGCTTTATTGATGCCGACGGTTATGTCTCTGTGATGACCAGGGTCGACGACGTGATCAACGTCGCTGGCCATCGCCTCTCGACGGGTCAGATCGAGGAAGTGTTGGGCGCGCACAACGACGTCGCCGAATGCGCGGTGATCGGCGTGGCCGACGAGCTGAAAGGGCAGGTGCCGCTGGGCTTCCTGGTGCTCAAGGCGGGCGTCAACCGCCCGACACAGGAGATCACCGGCGAAGTGGTCCAGATGGTGCGCGACCGCATCGGCCCCGTCGCCTTCTTCAAGAGCGCGCTGGTCGTGCAGCGCCTGCCCAAGACGCGTTCGGGCAAGATCCTGCGCGGCACCATGCAGAAGATGGCCGACAACCAGCCCTGGACCTTGCCCGCCACCATCGAAGATCCGGCCGTGCTCGACGAAATCAACGACGGCCTCAAGACGGCCGGCTTCGCCAACAAGTAGGAGTTGCGATGAGTCTCGATGTGAACCGCCCCGATCTCACCGTGGGCATCGTGGGAACCGGCGCCATGGGCCGTGGCATCGCACAGGTAACGGCGCAGGGTGGCATGAAGGCCGTCATGTTCGATGCCGCGCCCGGTGGGGCGGCGAAGGCCAAGGCCGCGATCCTCGAGACGCTGAAGGGGCTGGTCGCCAAGGGCCGGCTGACCGACGCCGATCTTGCGAAGGTCGACGCCAACCTCGGCGTCGCCGAAACCATGGCCGATCTCAAGCCCTGCCACATCGTGGTCGAGGCGGTGTTCGAGAACCTCGAGGTGAAGCAGAAGCTGTTCGGTGAACTGGAGGCTGTGCTGGCGCCCGACGCGATCCTGGCGTCGAACACCTCGTCGATTCGCATCGCCTCGATCGCGCGCGCGCTGAAGAATCGCGACCGCGTCTGCGGCATGCATTATTTCAATCCGGTGCCGCTGATGAAGCTGGTGGAAGTCATTCGCGCCGCCGACACTTCGCAGGCCACGGTCGATGCCATGGTGGCGTTGGGCAAGCGCCAGACCCGCGTGCCGGTGGTGGTGGGCGACACGCCGGGCTTCCTGGTCAATCTCGGCGGCACCGCGATCGGCACCGAGGGCCTGCGCATCATGCAGGAAGGCCGCGCGACTCCGAGCCAGGTCGACGCCGTGATGCGCGACAGCTGCGGCTTCCGCATGGGGCCGTTCGAGTTGATGGACCTCACCGGCATCGACGTGAATTTTCCGGCGCGCAAGATCATCTACGAGGGCTTCTTCCACGACCGGCGCATGACGCCCAGCCCCTATCACGAGAACCTCTATGCAGCGGGCCGGCTCGGCCGCAAGACCGGCGGCGGCTGGTACAGCTACGATGCCAAGGGCGTAAAAGTCGATCCCGGCGCCGACCATCCGACCTCCGTGGTGCCGGCGTCGAGCGTCGTCATCATGGACACGCACAACAAGAAGCTGGTCGGCCTGATCGCCTCGGATGGCGCCAAGATGCTGGGTGCCGACGACGGCAAGAGCCCGATCCTGGTGGCGCCCATCGGCAAGGACTGCACCACGACGGCAATCGAGCTCGGCCTCGACCCCAAGCGCACCATCGCGGTCGACCTCACCGGCGACACGGCCAAGCGCATCACCGTCATGACCGCACCCGGCGCCGACGCGGGCGTGCGCGATGCTGCCGTGGCATTGCTCGCCAGGTCAGGCGCCAAGGTGACGGTGATCAAGGACTCGCCCGGCTTCATCGCCCAGCGCATGTGCGCGATGATCGCCAACCTCGGCTGCGAGATGGCGATGATCGGCATCGCCTCGGCCGCCGACGTCGACACCGCGATGACGCTCGGCCTCAACTATCCGCGCGGGCCGCTGGCGCTGGCCGACTGGATGGGCGTCAAGGAATGCCACGAGATCCTGGTCCAGATGCAGGCCATCACCGGCGACGACCGTTACCGGCCGAGCCAGTGGCTCAGGCGGCGGGCGATGCTGGGGATGAGTGCGACGACGGTGGAGTGAGGGAGCGGTTGGCACTCCTGGCCGAAGGTCAACGCGCCGTGCGAAAGGGATTCGCGATGCGCAGCCGGCCATCTACCGCCATCCCGTGCTGCATGTCTTCCGACCACAGCGTGTCGCAATCTGCATGGAGCGCCGAGGCGGCGATCATGGCGTCATAGATCGAAAGATTGTAGCGCTCGGCGAGGGCCAATCCCGTTTCGTGCGTTTCGGCCGTGACTGAATGGACAGTCAGCAGACCGCGCAACAGGGAGAGCAGTGCATGAGTGTCCTGCCACGACATCTGCATCTTGCGGCGCGCGACGTTGGCGACCTCGTTCAGGACCTGCACGCTGATCGCGCCGCCACTTCCGATAGTCGCCTCTGCCTGCGCGGCTTTCGCCGGATCGCCAGAGGTGATGTAAAGCAGGACATTCGAGTCGAAGAAGCTACCGGGCATTCGCCACTTCCCGGTCGAACTTGAAATCGGGAGGAAGGCGCCCCCGGAATGCGCGCAGCCGCTTCAGCAGTTCGGCGCGGTCGGGCTTGCGGGCGACAGCGAATTCCCGCGCGTCGGCGACGTGGACCTCGATCTCATCGCCTTCCTTGAGCTTCAATGCCTCGACCACGGCGGCGGGAAGGCGGATGGCGAGGCTGTTGCCCCATTTTGCAACCTGCATTGTGCCATTCCCTAGATATACATTTGGTAAAATGTATATCTAACGGCAATTCAGATCAATGCGGTTGAGGGCGGGACGCAGCTACTAAAGGCATGGCCGCAACCCGTTGACGTTTACGTAAAGGTAAACTACCTACCCTGTGCTGGCGGACCAACCACCGGCGGCCCACAGTCCGGCTAAGAAGACTGACCATCGATCGTTGGAGGACGATGCCTGTGACTGCCCTGGCCGCGCATATCACGCCCGAACACGAGATGTTCCGCGACACCTGCCGGCGGTTCTTCGACAAGGAAGTCGTTCCTTTCCACATGAAGTGGGAGGAAGAGGGCGTCGTGCCGCGCGAACTGTGGCGCAAGGCCGGTGCGCAGGGGCTTTTGGGCATGACCATGCCCGAGGAATACGGCGGCGCCGGGTGTGATTTTCTCTACAGCGCCATCCTGATCGAGGAGCAGGGCCGGGCGCTCGCGTCGGGTCCGGCCTTCTCGCTGCACAACGACATCGTCGTGCCCTACCTGCTGCACTATGGCAGCGAGGAGCAGAAGAAGAAATGGATCCCCAAGGCCTGCGCCGGCGAGTTGGTGACGGCCATCGCCATGACCGAACCGGGCACCGGCTCCGATCTGCAGTCGGTCAAGACCACGGCGGTGATGGACGGCAACCACTGGGTCATCAACGGCTCCAAGACATTCATCTCGAACGGCCAGCTCGCCGACCTGGTGATCGTGGTCGCCAAGACCGATGCCAAACTGGGGGCGAAGGGCACGTCGCTGATCGCCGTCGAAACCAGGACGGAAGGTTTCAAGCGCGGCCGCAATCTCGAGAAGATCGGCATGAAGGCGCAGGACACGTCGGAACTGTTCTTCCAGGACGTGCGCGTGCCGGCCGACAACCTGCTGGGCGGGCCCGGCATGGGCTTCGCGCAACTGATGCAGCAGCTGCCGCAGGAACGGCTGGTGATCGCCATCCAGGCAATCGCTGCCATCGAGGCGGCGATGACGCACACCGTCGCCTACGTGAAAGAGCGCAAGGCCTTCGGCAAGGCGATCGTCGATTTCCAGAACACCCGCTTTAAGCTGGCGGAACTCAAGACCAAGGCCCATGTCGCGAGGGTATTCGTCGACGATTGCGTGGCGCGTCATCTCAAGGGCGAGCTCGATGTCGCCACCGCCGCCATGGCCAAGTATTTTACCACCGACCTGCAGTGTGAACTGATCGACGAATGCCTGCAGTTCTTCGGCGGCTACGGCTACATGTGGGAATACCCGATCGCCCGCCTCTACGCCGACGCGCGCGTGCAGAAGATCTACGGCGGCACCAACGAGATCATGAAAGAGCTGATCGGACGCACGCTTTAGGAATTTGGACCCGAGTTGAAGGAGACCGACCATGACCGACGCATACATTTTCGACGCCGTCCGCACCCCGCGCGGCAAGGGCCGCAAGGACGGCTCGCTGCATGAAGTGACGCCGGTGCGGCTTGCCGTCACCGCACTGCAGGCGCTGCGCGACCGCAACGAGCTCAATACGCACATGATCGACGATGTCGTGCTGGGCTGCGTCATGCCGGTCGGCGAGCAGGGTGCCGACATCGCCCGCACCGCGGCGGTCATGGCAGGCTACGCCGAGACCGTGTCGGGCGTGCAGGTCAACCGCTTCTGCGCCTCGGGCCTCGAAGCCACCAACATGGCGGCAGCACAGGTCATGTCGGGCCAGAGCCAGGCCGCCATCGGCGGCGGCGTCGAGGCGATGTCGCGCGTGCCGATGGGCTCCGACGGCGGCGCCTGGCCGGTCGATCCGGCGGTCGCCATTCCGATGTACTTCGTGCCGCAGGGTATTTCGGCCGACCTGATCGCCACCAAGTATGGCCTCAGCCGTGACGACGTCGATGCCTATGCCGTCGAATCGCAGAAGCGCGCCAAGGCCGCTTGGGACAACGGCTACTTCAAGAAGTCGATCGTGCCGGTGAAGGACCAGAATGGCGTCGAGCTTCTCGGCCGCGACGAACTAATGCGGCCGCAGACGACCATGCAGACGCTGGCGGCGCTCGAGCCCAGCTTCCGGATGCAGGGCGAGATGATGCCGGGCTTCGACGCGGTGGCGCTGCAGCGCTATCCCGAGGTCGAGAAAATGAACCACGTCCATCACGCCGGAAATTCTTCCGGCATCGTCGACGGCGCCGCCGCCATCCTGATCGGCAGCAAGGCCTTCGGGAAGAAGGCTGGACTCAAGCCGCGGGCGCGCATCCGCTCCTTCGCCTCGATCGGCTCGGAGCCGGCGATCATGCTGACGGGTCCGGCGCCCGCTTCCGAAAAGGCGCTGAAGCGCGCCGGCATGTCGGTCCAGGACATCGACCTGTTCGAGCTCAACGAGGCCTTCGCCGCCGTCGTGCTGCGCTACATGCAGATACTGAAGATGCCGCATGACAAGATGAACGTGAACGGCGGCGCCATTGCCATGGGCCATCCGCTGGGCGCCACTGGCGCGATGATCCTGGGAACCTTGCTCGACGAACTCGAGCGCCGCGATCTCTCGACCGGCCTTGCCACGCTGTGTGTCGGCGGCGGCATGGGCACCGCCACCATCATCGAGCGCGTTTAAGGAATACCGACCATGATCAACTACAACGTCGACAGCGACGGCATTGCCACCATCACCTGGGACATGCCGGGCCGCAGCATGAACGTGCTGAACGAGGCCTCGATGACCGCCTACGCCGGTGCGCTCGAGTCCGCGATGAAGGACGACAAGGTCAAGGGCATCATCGTGACGTCGGGCAAGGACTCGTTCATCGCCGGCGCCGATCTGGAAATGCTGCTGGGCGTCGACACATCCGACGCCACGAAGCTGATGGAGCAATTCAGCCAGCTCCAGAAGCTGTTCCGCAGCCAGGAGACCGGCGGCAAGCCGATGGTCGCCGCGATCAACGGCACGGCGCTGGGCGGCGGCTTCGAGATCTGCCTCGCCACGCACTACCGCATCGCCGCGGCCAATCCCAAGACCAAGCTCGGCCAGCCCGAGGTCAAGATCGGCCTGCTGCCGGGCGGCGGCGGCACGCAGCGCATCCCGCGCCTGATCGGGGTGATGAACGCGGCGCCGATCCTGCTCGAGGGCAAGGACCTCACGGTCGATGCCGCAAAGGGCCTCGGCCTCATCCATGAGGTCGTGCCGGCAGGGGAACTGCTGGCCAAGGCCAAGGCGTGGCTCATGGCGCCGGCAGGCGAGCAGGTCGTGCCGGAATACGCCGGTAAGGGCGCCAAGCCGATCGACGGCCGCGCGGTGCAGCCGTGGGACCGCAAGGGCTTCAAGGTGCCGGGCTTCCCCGGTGGCCAGGTCTGGGGGCCGGTCGGCGTACAGACCTTCATCGGCGGCAACGCCATGATCCGCGGCAAGACCAACGGCATCTATCCGGCGCCCAAGGCGATCATGAGCTGCGTCTATGAGGGGCTGCAGTTGCCGTTCGATTCAGGGCTGCGCGTCGAGACGCGCTATTTCGTGTCGCTGCTGCGTGATCCGGTGGCCAAGAGCATGATCCGCACGCTGTTTTTCGGCCTGCAGGAGGCTAACAAGCTGGCGCGCCGGCCCAAGGACGTGCCCAAGCAGGAGTACAGCAAGATCGGCGTGCTGGGCGCGGGCCTGATGGGTGCCGGCATCGCCACGGTCTCCGTCCAGGCCGGACTCGACATCGTGCTGGTCGACCGCCACCAGGCGGCGGCGGACAAGGGCAAGGCGCACATCGCGGCCGAACTCGACAAGCTGGTGAAGCGCGGGCGCCTCGATCAGGCCAAGCGCGACGCCATGCTGGACAAGGTCGAGGCTACGCCTGACTTCGGCGCGCTGAAGGACTGTCAGATCGTGATCGAGGCGGTGTTCGAAAACCGCGAGGTCAAGGCCGAGGCCACCAAGAAGGCCGAAGCGTCGCTGCCAAAGGATGCGGTGTTCGCCTCCAACACTTCGACGCTCCCGATCACCGGCCTCGCCCAGGCTTCGGCCAGGCCGAAGAACTTCATCGGGCTCCACTTCTTCTCGCCGGTCGAGAAGATGCCGCTGGTCGAGATCATCGTCGGCAAGAAGACTTCGCCAGAGACCCTCGCCCGCGCCATGGATTTTGTGCAGAAGATCCGCAAGACGCCGATCGTGGTCAACGACAGCCGCGGCTTCTTCACCTCCCGCGTCTGCGGCGCCTTCATCAGCGAAGGCCATCGCCTGCTGAAGGAGGGTGTTCCCGCCGCCATGATCGAGAATTGCGCGCGCTTCGCTGGCATGCCGGTGGGCCCGCTGTCGCTCAACGACGAGGTCGCAATCGATCTCAGCTGGAAGATCATGGACCAGGCACGCAAGGACGCCGAGGCGGCCGGCAAGAAGTACCTGGGCTCGGGAACCGAGGACATCCTCGAGCTGATGGTGAAGAAGCTGGAGCGCTTCGGCCGCAAGAACGGCAAGGGCTTCTACGACTATCCCGCGGACGGCAAGAAGCGGCTGTGGCCCGACCTGCAGACCCACTTCCCGGCCGATCCGAAGCTGCTCTACGGCGAGGGCGAGGAGAAGCGTGCCAAGGAGGACGAGATCAAGAAGCGCCTGCTCTACGTGCAGGCGGTCGACACCGTGCGCTGCCTCGAAAGCAAAGTGCTGACCAACCCGCAGGACGGCGACGTCGGCTCGATCATGGGGCTGGGCTTCGCGCCGCAGACCGGCGGGGCGATCAGCCTGATCGACCAGGTGGGCGTGAAGAAGTTCGTCGCCGAATGCAATGCCTTGGCCCGGAAGTACGGCCCCCAGTTCAAGGTGCCGAAGCTGCTGCGCGACATGGCAGCCAAGGGCGAGAGCTTCTACGGCAACTACCAGCCGGCCAAGGCGGCATAGCCCGTAAGTTCATCGGCCGCCTTTACCCTGGCCTGAATTGAGATGTCCGCATCCGATGTCGATGCGGACTCCGGTCGCCTGCCATGCCGTGTCGCGGGAATACCAGCGGAAACCGGCACATGACGCATGTATTCTCGATAGCTGGAAAACAGATGGACGAACCCGACCTGTCGGTACGGTCCAGGGCCAAACCCGGTTCGACGTCACGGACAATCCGTCATTCGAGCCCGGCCTTCCGAAATGCCGCGAGGTAGTGTTCGCGTTCGGCATCGAGGCGGATTGGCAGATGGGCGGCAATCCAGGCCAACGAAATGTTCGGCTGGGCGCGGCGTAGGTCTTGCAGGGCTCGCTCTGCCGCTCGAATGTCGCCCGCTGCCGCCGCAGCCGCGGTAAGCACGCGATGGCCACCCACGAAATCAGCCCTCTGGCGAATGGCCTGGCGTGCGAGATCGATGGCCTCCGCATAGTTGCGGCCAACGAATTGGGCATAGGCCGCGATGCCATCGTAGACTGCGACGAACGGGTCGCGGGGGCTCAGGCGAATGGCGCGGCCGGCTGCCTCGTTCGCCTCCTGCCAACGCATGGAATAGGACAGCGACAGTCCATAGTAAGCTTGAGCCAGCGCAAAGTTCGGATTGAGGCGCAAGGCCAGTTCATATTCGGCCAGAGAATCGTCGAACCGGCGAGCCATCAGGTAGACCTGGCCCAGGGCCAGATGCGCCCACGGATCCTCACTATCGCTTTTGATCGCGGCCAGAGCCGCATGCTCTGCCTGGGGCACCGCCGTTGTCATGTCGGCCCAGCCCATATGTGCGCTGAACATGTAGCTCGTCGCCAGGACGCCGGACGCCTGGCCATAGTCCGGGTCGATGGCGATGGCTTTTTCCAACAACGCCTGCGCGACGACGTTGTCCTGTCGCGTCACACGCCAATAGTGCGACAGCGCGCGCATGACCAGGTCCCAGGCATCCAGACTGTCAGGCGTCTTGCGCCGGGCGCGGAAATTCTCGGCGGCATAGAGCTGCGGTTCGATCGCCGCCACGATCGCTTCGGTAATTTCGTCCTGAACGGCGAACACGTCAGCCACGCTGCGATCGTAGCGCTCGGCCCACAGATGGCTACCGGTTGCCACGTCATTGAGCTGCGCCGTAATGCGGACGCGGCCGCCGATCCTGCGCACGCTGCCTTCGACGACGTAGCCGACGCCGAGTTCGCCGGCGATCTGTTTCAGATGCACCGACCTGTTCTTGTAAATGAAGGAAGAGTTGCGCGCGATCATGAAGAACCAGCGCAACTTAGACAAGGCCGTGATGATGTCCTCGCTGATTCCGTCCGAAAAATAATCCTGTTCGGAATTCCCGCTCATATTGATAAAGGGCAGCACTGCAATCGATGGCCGATCCGGCAGCGGGAAGGCTGGTCGCGCGTGGTCGCCCGATGCATGTTCGGGCATTGAGTCGGGCGCCGGCTCGTCGAGAGCGCCAACAAACCGGAATCCCTTGCGTGCAATGGTGCGGATCAGCTCCTGACGGGCGCCGCTGTCGCCGATCGCCTTGCGCGCGGCATTGATCCGGCTGCCAAGGGTCGATTCCGAAACGATGCGGCCCTCCCAGACCGACGCCATGATATCGTCCTTCGAGACGACGCGACCGCGATTGTCGATCAGCAGCACAAGCAGATCGAAGACTTGTGGCTCGAGTGACACCAATTCGGAGCCACGCCGAAGCTCCCGAGTACCGGTGTCGAGTGTGTAGGCGTCGAACGAAAATATCAAAATACCCTTTCTCGCTCTCGTTGCCGCGGCGACGGCGTCGGGCTCATTCTCAATGAAAAACCAAGATCACCTCATGGGCAAATCAATCACCCATCAAAGCTTTTCCGGCATCTCTCGTCCACCCTCTGCTCAAGTCAAGTCATCGACCGGCTCTGGCACGTTCGATCATCGGGCGCGCTCATCAATTGATGGAGGACGGAATGAATCAGTGGAACCTCAGTGGAACCTATTTCGAGACCTGCAATTGCGAAGCCGCGTGCCCCTGCGTCTTCACCAGCCCGCCAACCGAGGGCAACTGCACCGCCCTGGTTGCCTGGCACATCGACAAGGGAAAGTTCGGCGATGTCGCTCTCGATGGGCTCAATGTCGCGCTGGCCGTTGAAGCTCCTGGCACCATGGTGCAGACCAAGTGGAAGGTTGCCGCCTATTTCGACGACAAGGCCAACGCGGCGCAAAACGATGCACTGCATGCGATCTTTTCCGGCAAGTCGGGCGGCCACCCCGCTGTACTCGCATCGTTCATCGGCGAAATGGTGGGCGCGAAGAACGTTCCGATGGAATTCAAGAGCGATGGCAAGAACGCCTCCCTGACGATCCCCGGCCTCGTCGAGGCCGACATCGCGATGCTGGAAGGGCAAGGCGGAGAACCGATTACGATCAGCAATCATCCTCTCTGCATTGCCCCTGGCGAACCTGCCACCGTGGCCCGTTCGAGCCGGTTCCGCCTGAAGGACTTCGGCTTCGACTGGACGTTGTCCGGACGCAACGGCTTCCGGTCCGCATTCTCCTACAGTTCGACGTGATGGCCCTACGCAGGCCCAGGCAGATGCACAGGATATAGCGGAGCGCGTCCCATGGCGGTTCGCCATGGGACGACTCTTCGGCAGGCAATGAGCGGGGCACGACCATGAAAAATAGATCTCTCGAACTTGTCACAAGGCTTGGCCAGGCTCCTATCTGGATCGGGCTTGCCGTCCTCGTTGGCTTGAGTTGGTTCTATCTCGCGCACATGAGCGCCAACATGCCCGGCATGCCGGGCATGGCCTCGTCCATGGCCCCGGCCATGTCCCATGACGCCATGCAGTCGGGGCGTTCGCTGCCACTTGAGCTGCTTTTCACGGTCGCCATGTGGAGCGTGATGATGGTGGCAATGATGGTGCCGACCGCCGTCCCGGCGATCGCGCTTTTTGCGACCCTGACGGGCCGGAGACATCCTTCGCAGGGGCCCGCGGGCGCAACGGCGATTTATGTGAGCGGCTATCTCGCCGCCTGGATCGGCTATTCCGTGCTTGCCGCGGGCGCGCAGCTGGTGCTGACGAGGGCCATGCTGGTTTCACCGATGACGGGCAGCAGCAGCGTGACCGTCAGCGCGCTGATCCTGCTGTCGGCCGGAGCCTTTCAGTTTACCTCACTCAAGAATGCCTGCCTGACCCAATGCCGGTCACCGCTGGCCTTCTTCATGGCTGAATGGCGCGACGGCGGACGTGGTGCTTTTGTGCTGGGTTTGCGGCAGGGCGCCTACTGCGTGACGTGTTGCTGGACCTTGATGGCGGTGATGTTCGTCGTCGGCGTCATGAATTTGATGTGGATGGCTCTGCTGGCCCTGTTTCTTCTGGCGGAGAAACTGGCGCCGGCGAATTGGCAGATCAGCCGTCTGTCCGGGGCTATCCTGATCGCCTGGGGAGCATGGATCGGCGTTGGCGCGTGGCTTTGAAGGTCGCGCGGAGCGAAAGCCACTGGCTGTCGTTCGGTACGATCAAGCTACCGCGTCATGGCACGTCGACCGGCGACTGTCGGAGGTGGGTTATTCGGGTCAATCTTGTCATGTCGCGAGACATCGGCTTCGAGGGCAATTGACGCCCTGGCCGGGAGGGCAACCGCATCGCGCGGGCGGGAGGAACAAGAGCTTTGAGCTTGGGCGCCGGGCGAAGTAAGAGAAGGGCAAGAACACATGCTCGACTGAGGGAGAAACGCCGTGGACGCCAAGGAAATCGCTGCACTCGCCGACCGCATTGCCGAAGGCCGGCGCAACAGGATGACGATGGACTGGCTCGCCGGTGCGACCGCGAGCCTTTCCGAGGCGGATGCCTACAAGGTCCAGTTCGCAGTTCACGACCGCCTGGGTGCCGGCGGGATGAAGCTCGCCGGCTGGAAGGTCGCCTTCGCCGTGCCCGCGCAATACGAGCCGCTGAAGCTTTCAGGTCCGGCCTTCGCCGGCATTTACACCAGCGGCATCAAGCAGAGCGGCGCGGTGTTCGAGAAGGGCTGGCCGCTGAAGGCCGGCATCGAGTGCGAGATGGTGGCGCGCATGGCCAAGGACGCACCAGCCGGCACGCAATACACCGCCGACTCGATCAAGGCCTATGTCGCCAACCTCTACTGCGGCATGGAAGTGGTCGACAACCGCTACGGCGACGCCTCCAAGCTGGGCGGCCCCGGCCGCATCACCGACGACGTGCTGCAGGCGGCCTGCATCGTCGGCACCGAGATCAAGGACTGGCAGAAGCTCGATTTCGCCACCGTCCAAGGCCGCTCCGAGCACGAGGGCAAGGAATTGGCGGCGGGGCCGGGAAGCAATGTGATGGGCGGCGCCATGATCTCGCTCGCCTGGTTGGCCAACAGGCTGATCGCCAACGGCCATGCGCTGAAGGCTGGCGACGTGATCCTTACCGGTTCGGTGCATCCGCCGCAGTTCCTGTCGGGTCCGGGCGTTGCCAAGACCGAGTTCGTCGGTCTGGGCGGGGCGGAGATCACGGTCAAGTAGCGGCCGACCGTTCACGGCCGCAATGGTCCCTCATTGCGGTCGGGATGACGGCGGCGGTCTCGGGAGAGGCGCACCCTCGCGTTCCTCTGGAGTTCGTTCTAGGCGGTGAACAGCTTGCTGAGGTGTGCGGTGTCGGATGACCAACCGCCGAGCGGCTCCTGGGCCGACGAGAACGAGGGGTAGGCCTGATCCTTTGCGAGGAACTCGGCCTCGACCCTGAAATCCTCGTCCTGCTCGAACCCGTGCCAATGCAGGAAATCGAGGTAGGCGCGCCGACCGTTGCGCAGGCGCAGCACGAAGCCCGCCGCACTGCTGTGCAGGTCGCCGAAGGTCCAGAACCATTCGACGCGTTCGATGTCGCTGCGGCTGAAGCCGTGCAGGTCCGCATCTAGCACGTATAGTGTGTGGCCGAGTTCATAGAGCCCCCGGATACGGAGGCGATTCATATTTTCCTGGCATTCCTGCGCCATGGCCGCAGTCTAGGCGGATTGGGCGGCGGCGGCGTTACCAATAAACAGGGCAGAAACAGATGCCATACCGATATCCATCCACAGGAGACTTGCTTCACCTCTAAATAGAACATATAGTGAACATTCAATGCGGGAGGCAGTCTTTTGGCCGATCTTTTTGCGACGATGTTCGACACTTTCCAGCCTTGGCAGGCGCCTTCGGGACTTCAGAGCCGGGCGCCCTCTCAACTGGCGACCCGGCGCCTGCGCCAACGGCACGCCGGCATAGCGCGCGCAACGGGGCGGCAGCAGGCGACCGACCGCCTGTTTTTTGCCGTTCGTCCCGATGAAGAGACGGCGGCGCAAATTGTCGAACGCGCCCAGTGTTGGCGCGCTGCCCATGGCCTGACGGGCAAGCCGCTCGAGGCCGAGCATCTGCACGTCACGCTCTGTCACGTGGGCGACGCCGCTGGGCCACCGCCGCCTGAATTGATCGACGCGCTGATGGCGCGGGCCGCTGGCGTCGCGATGCCAGCCTTCCGCGTCGAATTCGACCGCATCATGAGCTTTCGCAATGGGGCCTTCGTGTTGTGCGGCGACGACAGCGTGATTGGACTTGAAATCCTGCAGCAGCGGCTGAGCGATGCGCTCGATGCCAGTCCCCGGCCAGCGCGCCGCTTCGTGCCGCATGTGACGTTGCTCCGCGACGGCCGTCGCGTTGCCGAACAGCCGATCGAACGAATCGGCTGGACGGCGCGGGAAGTCGTCCTCGTGCACAGTCTTCTGGGGCAGACGACCCATCGGCACTTGGCGCACGTGCCTTTGCTTCAATCGTGACAGCCCGCCGCGGGGCGCTCGCCTAATCCGCCGCCTTGTGGTCGAGAAAGACCAGCATGCCGTCGGTCCGTTCGCCCTTCAGATAGCGGAAGGTGCCGGCGCCGGTGGCGACGAGGTCGCCGTGCTGGTCGTAGATCTCAGTCTCGGCGGCGAAGGTGCTCTGGCTGGTCGACGGCCGCCAGGCGCCGAGGATTGTGAGCACGTCGCCGTCGCGCGTTGCCTTGATGAACTGCGTCGTGAAGGCGAGCGTCACGCTGAGACGCCGTGCGGTTGCCGTTTCGTTGAAGGTGCAGGCGAGTCCGCTGGCGCCATCGAGCAGGGTCATCAGCACACCGCCATGCAGCAGCCCGTTGGCGTTGCACAGGTCGGCCCGCACGACGAGGTGCATCTCGACGAAACCTGGTCGCCACGCCACCACCTTGTGGCCGATCGACTCGTTGAAGCCACGGAAGCCGTACGCGACCGGTCGCGCGTCCGCTGGACGTTGGATCGCCATGTTCTGAAAAGGAGAAAGCGTGCCTTAGCGGCGCGCCATCGTCGACATGGGCGACCGGTGTCCGTTGCCGTTGGGGGCGACAGGCCGTGCGGCGATAGCGGTCGGGGTGACCGCTGGCTGGGAAGCGATGCCCGTCCGGATGTCGCGGGCGATCTTTACCAGGCGCGGCCCCCAGTCGGCTTCGAGGCGGTCGCGGCTGACTTGATAGATCGGTGCCGAGGCGTTGATTGCATAGGCGGCAGTGCCGTCAGAATTGCGCAGTGGGGCTCCGACGCCGCACAACTCCGGCAGCCACTCGCCCCAGGTGACGCAGAAGCCGCGATCCGCGAGCTCCTTGAACGAGCGCTCGAGGCCGGTCTTGACCTTGGACCAGTCGTCGCGCCAGCGGCGGCGGATCGCATCGATCTGCTTGTTGCGATCGGCGTCGGGCAGTGAGAACAGGTAGGCGCGGCCGATCGCCGTGGTGGCCATCGGAACGCGCGTGCCGACATCATGGGTGATCGCCACGACCGACGGGCCGCGGCAGGCTTCGAGATAGATCATCGAGTGGCGGTCGCGTCCGCCCATCGCGGTCGAGGCGTTGAGTGCGTGCGCGAGCTGCTCGAGCGGCTGACGCGAGGCACGGCGGATATCCATGCTGAAGATCGCGGCGTAGCCCAGGGCCAGAACCGAGGCGCCGAGCTCGTACTTGCGGAAACGGCGAATGTAATTGAGGTAGCCGAGTTCGGTGAGCGTGTGGGTGAGGCGGGCGACCGTCGGCTTCGGCAGGCCGGTGCGATGGGCGATTTCCTGGTTGCCCAGCATGCCTTCGCCGGCGTGAAAGGCGCGAAGGATGTCGAGGCCGCGCGCCAGTGCCGTCACGAACTGGCGGTCCTTGCCGCTGCTGCCTTCGGCGAGACCATTCTCCACCGAACTCTGGAATGCCGCGGTTCGCGTGACGAGATGGCTGACGTTACCCATGGCGCTTTCTCCGGTGAATGGCTGTTTATTTTTCCAGTGCGCGGAAATTGCCACCGCCTTGGGAGTGCCGCAATGCGCAAGGCCGGATTTTGACCAGCGAACATGCAAGGCCGCCATGTCACAAGTGCGTGAATCGCTATCCAAAGTTGCAAAAGAACGAATATCCGCACGGATTCGGGCATTTTGCCCTTGAATAGGTGACGCGGCTCGCACCTTTCGGTACGGAGACGGGTGTTATCGGCCCGATCCCGTGAGAGGCTAAATTGGCCAAAGAACCGTCGCTGCCCAAGGATATTGCCGCCCTGTCGTTCGAGGATGCGCTGAAAGAGCTGGAAGGCATCGTTCAGCAACTCGAGCGTGGCCAGGTGAAGCTCGACGAGGCGATACAGGCTTACGAGCGCGGCGCGTTGCTGAAACGGCACTGCGAGCAAAAGCTCGCCGAGGCCAAGATGAAGGTGGAGAAGATCGTGTTCTCCGCCGACGGCTCGGTCGGTACCCAGCCCGCCGATCTCGGCTGATTTCGGTATCGCATGCCGCTGTCGTCGCACCGCCAGTTCGAAGCTGCGCTGGCCTTTGCCGCCGAGTCGGTCGACCGTACCATGGACCGGCTGCTGCCGAGCGGCGACGAGGGCGAAGCGCGCCTGTTCGAGGCCATGCGGTATTCGAGCCTGGGCAGCGGCAAGCGGCTGCGGGCGTTCTTCGTCCTGGCCAGCGCGACGCTGTTCAAGGTCGCGGCGACCCCGGCGCTGCGAACTGCCAGCGCCATCGAATTCGTGCACGCCTATTCCCTGATCCACGACGACCTGCCGGCGATGGACGATGACGACTTGAGGCGCGGCAAGCCCTCCTGCCACAAGCAATTCGACGAGGCGACGGCGATCCTGGCGGGCGACGCCTTGCAGGCGCTGGCCTTCGAGGTGCTGGCGCATACGGACACCCATGGCGATCCTGCCGTTCGGTGCGCGCTGGTGGCCGAACTCGCGCGGGCGTGCGGCGCGCACGGCATGGTTGGCGGCCAGATGCTCGACCTCCTGGCCGAGTCCCGGACCGAGGAGCGGTCGATCGGTGCGATCACTCGCCTGCAGCGCCTGAAGACCGGCGCCTTGATCTCGTTTTCCTGTTCGGCCGGGGTGATCCTGGGCAAGGCGAGCGACCCGATGCGCGCGGCACTCTCGGCCTACGCCCACGACCTCGGCCTCGCTTTCCAGATCGTCGACGACCTTCTCGACGTCGAAAGCAATGCGGCCGAACTTGGCAAGACGCCGGGCAAGGACGCGGTGGCCGGCAAGGCCACGTTTGTGTCGATCCTGGGTATCGAGCGGGCGCGGTCCCAGGCGGTTTTGTTGGCGCAGCAGGCCGCCGCGCATCTCGAACCGTTCGACGAGGCGGCCGATTTGCTACGGCAGGCCGCGAATTTTGTCGTCGCCCGCCGCACATGAGGGTGGGGCATGAGCTGCTGCGCGGGAGTATAGTGGAGCCATGACTGGCCAGAGCACGACGCCTCTTCTCGATACCGTCGACACGCCGGCCGATATCCGCCGGCTGCATGGCGACCAGTTGCGCCAGCTTGCCGACGAACTGCGCCAGGAAACGATTTCAGCCGTCTCGGTTACCGGCGGCCATCTCGGCGCAGGTTTGGGGGTTATCGAACTGACTGTGGCACTCCACCATGTCTTCGACACGCCGAGGGATCGCCTGATCTGGGACGTCGGCCATCAGGCCTATCCGCACAAGATCGTCACTGGCCGCCGCGCGCGCATCCGCACCTTGCGCCAGGAAGGCGGGCTTTCCGGTTTCACGCGCCGGTCCGAGAGCGAATACGATCCGTTCGGTGCCGCCCATTCCTCGACCTCGATCTCGGCCGGGCTGGGCATGGCGGTGGCGCGTGACCTGGCGGGCGGCAGCAACAACGTCATCGCCGTGATCGGCGACGGCGCGATGAGCGCCGGCATGGCCTACGAAGCCATGAACAATGCCGGTGCGCTGCGCTCCAGGCTGATCGTAGTGCTGAACGACAACGACATGTCGATCGCCCCGCCGGTCGGTGCACTTTCGGGCCATCTGTCGCGGCTGCTGTCGGGCCGGCCCTATGTGACGCTGCGCAATCTTGGCCGCACCTTCGCGGAATCGCTGCCCAAGCCGCTCGAGATGGCGGCCAGGCGCGCCGAGGAGTTCGCGCGCGGCTTCGTCGCCGGTGGCACGCTGTTTGACGAACTGGGCTTCTACTATGTCGGCCCGGTCGACGGGCACAATCTCGACCATCTGCTGCCGGTGCTGAAGAACGCCCGCGACAGCCAGCTCGACAAGCCGATCCTGGTCCATGTCGTCACCAAGAAGGGCAAGGGCTACCCGCCGGCCGAGGCGAGCGACGACAAGTATCATGGCGTCGTGAAGTTCGACGTCGTCACCGGCAAGCAGTCCAAGCCGGTGGCCAACGCACCGCAATACACCGCCGTGTTCGCCAAGGCGCTGCTCGCCGAGGCCGAGGCAGACAGGAAGATCGTGGCGATCACCGCGGCGATGCCGTCGGGCACCGGTCTCGACAAGTTTGCCGAGCGGTTCCCCGAACGGCATTTCGACGTCGGCATCGCCGAACAGCATGGCGTCACCTTCGCCGCCGGCCTTGCCTGCGAGGGCTTCAAGCCTTTCGCCGCGATCTATTCGACCTTCCTGCAGCGCGGCTACGACCAGGTCGTGCACGATGTCGCCATCCAGAAGCTGCCGGTACGCTTCGCCATCGACCGCGCCGGCCTGGTCGGTGCCGACGGGGCCACCCATGCCGGCTCGTTCGACATCGCCTATCTCGGCTGCCTGCCGGAGTTCGTCATCATGGCGGCGGCCGACGAACTCGAACTGATGCATATGGTGGCGACGGCGGCCCAGATCGACGATCGCCCTTCGGCTTTTCGCTATCCGCGTGGCGAAGGCGTCGGCGTCGAGTTGCCGGCCAGGGGTACGCCGCTCGAGATCGGCAAGGGCCGCGTCCTGTGCGAAGGCGCCAAGATCGCGATCCTGAACTTCGGCGCCCGCCTCGGCGAGTGTCTTGTGGCGGCCGAAGATCTGGGCGCCAAGGGCCTCAGCACGACGGTAGCCGACGCGCGCTTTGCCAAGCCGCTCGACACCGACCTGATCCGGCGCCTGGCACGCGAGCACGAGGTGATGATCACCATAGAAGAAGGGGCGGTCGGCGGCTTCGCCAGCCAAGTGCTGCAATACCTCGCTACCGCAGGCCTGCTCGACCACGGTCTGAAGGTCCGGCCGATGATCCTGCCCGACCGTTTCATCGATCACGCCGCGCCGGCCAAGCAGTACGAACAGGCCGGCCTCAATGCACCGCAGATCGTGGCCACCGCGCTGGCCGCGCTCGGTCAGCAGGCCGAGCGCGCGCGCGGTTAGGAGGATTTACTTGGGCATCGGCACGATGCGCAGGTAGGGCTTCGGTGCCTTCCAGCCGTTGGGATACTTGGCCTTGGCGGCCTCGTCGGAAACCGCCGGGACGATGATCACGTCCTCGCCGTTCTTCCAGTTCACCGGCGTCGCCACCTGGTGCTTGGCGGTGAGCTGGCAGCTCTCGAGAAGCCGCAGCACCTCGTCGAAGTTGCGGCCGGTGCTC